>NZ_DERI01000028.1:0-186317 GCF_002362375.1 Maribacter sp. UBA3344
CAATTAGCAATTAGCAATTAGCAAAAGTTAAAAATTTTGAATTACAGGAGCTAGTTGCCTGCTGAAATAATTTCATTAAATAAGAAAAAGTATCGAGAACCCTTCGACAGAGCTCAGGACATCGCCTTTTGGAACACGAAAGCTTCTCGATACTAATTTTCTCGTGCCTCAAAAATTTTCTCGAAATGATCATTAAATACTTGTATCAATTACATAAGTCTTGTTTTAAACTTCATTGAGAAAGTAGCCGTAACCATCTGAATTTGGTAACGCTATTTACCATACTACAATATGTATTTATAACCTTAAAACTCTTTACTATAAATTAATATAACTATTATTTTTGTCATTATGTAAAGTATTATGTACTTTTAGTCTATAATAATAGACTATGAGTTTACAAATACTACCTAATAAGTTTAAAATAGTTGGACTATTTACTTTCTTTATTTTCTTCGGAATACCTTCAATTATTTCTTTTTTTATGGGATTTACCCAACCTTTTGAAAGCAATGAAAATTCACCATTTCTTCATGAATTATTGAACCCCACCATAATGAAATATGCGAATATTTTGACGATTCTAGGGATGCTGGTTTACATGCTATCTAAAGAAAAGGTAGAGGATGATTACATTACCAAATTAAGGTTAGAATCATATCAATTAGCCACTATAATATGTTTAGCGATTACCTTCATTTTACATTTAATCAATGCTGAAATGATGTTTAATCTATCCTATCCCCTATATATCTTCATTATTATATTTCTGATTATATTTTATTTCAAAAAAAGACAATTACACTAATGAAAAACCTGGTAAAAGTAGAACGAGCTCGATTAGATCTTACTCAAGCAGATTTAGCAGAAAAACTAGGGGTTTCAAGGCAAACTATTCATGCAATTGAAAAAAATAAATTTAACCCTTCAGTAATTTTAGCGATTAAAATGGCAAAATTGTTCAGCCTTAGTGTAGAAGAATTATTTTTAGTAGAAGAATAACTCATTCATGTTTATAAAATCAACCTAAAATATTAGCAACCAATTTCTGCAATTCCCCTACCACCTTTTCTTCGAACCAAGGATTTTTACTTCGCCAAAAACGATTTACTGGTGATGGATGTGGTAAAAGGAAATATTTTGGCAGAAACTCTTCGTAGTACAACACATTCTCAGTCAAGTTCTTTTTAGCTTCTTGACCCAAATACTGGTCTTGCGCATACTTGCCAATAAGTAGAATGAGTTTTACATTCTTGAACTCTTCCCACACTTTTGGGTGCCACAACGGGGCGCATTCTTTCCTTGGGGGCAAGTCACCAGATTTACCCTTACCCGGATAACAAAACCCCATGGGAATAATTCCAAAATTATCAGGATCATAAAAATCGTCATCGGTTACCCCTAACCATTCTCTAAGTTTTCTTCCGCTGGGGTCGTCCCATGGTTTATTCTCCACATGGGCTTTTCTACCAGGTGCCTGCCCTATCACTATTATTCTAGAATTCTCAGAACCTGCAACAATAGGTCTTGGTTCTAATGGCAAATGTGCCTCACAAACCTTACAATTTCTTATTTCAACCAATAATTCTTGCATGGGTTTGTGATAAAGATTCTTTACTTATTCTATAATAATTTCAATGCTTCGCCCTCAAAATGTAAACCTTCAAAACCGGTCTCAATAAAATTTCTAATATTCTGATGAGAGTCTCCTTTTAAATCTAATAATACCTCATCAAAATAATAAGAACCAAAACAAACCAAGGTCTCTTCTTTTGTGAGGCCCTCTTTGATTGCAAACGAAAATAATTTGCACGAACCAGAGTTTTGGCCAGCTTCATTTTTTACTTCTCCATTGGTAAATGCCGTAGGCGTAAAACTATATTTAGAATCTATTACCTGCATAGTGTCCGAAAAAGATATTTCTTTTGGTGCTGCAGTTAGTTTTTTCTTAAACTCTACTAATGTCATGGTCAGTTATTTAGGTTTTTAAAAGGTTATCTATCATATATTGATATTCAAATATAATGAAACCCTATTTTTTACCTCAACTTTACCTTCATTCAAATTTTGCGAAATGGGCAGCATACTAGAAATCCCAAGTGCATACCTATTGTAATTTAACTCTACGGCCAATCGCCCAAAATAGACATTGCCACCGGTATCTGGTACCGCTAAACTAAACTCTAAATTCTCTTCAAAAAATTCGCCTCCAACACCTATTTGCGGAGTAAGGGATACAGATGGGGATACATAGTAGGTCTTATATGTATTTAATGCTACATTCCATTGATTTCCAAATTGATACTTTTTACTGTTCTCCGTTTTAATGGTATAATTTACTAAAGTGGACAAGCCCCAATTTCTATGGCGAATACCATAATTGGCAGCCAAAATATAATCCCAACTTCCGGTACCTAATTGAAAACTTGGATTTACACTGCCCTCAATATTTGCGGCATCAAAACTACCCGTAGGCAATTTTAGACCTCCACCAATTTGCAAGGCATGTTCCGGTTTTATAGAATTAATACTATCAGGTGTTTGCCGTAGTACATTGTAATATGCCAAAACAGTAGCATCACCTATGCCCGTTATGGTCTGCTCAGTATTATCTGCAAAGGTTCTGTTATGAAAATGATACGGCAACAGGGCATTGATCAATACCCTTTTCCCAACCGGGAATTTTCCCCAGGCCTGTACCGTATTGAAGTTTTCGTTGATCCAAGGGGAATTATCAAAAATACCATCCCTTGAACGATACTTCTGACCTATATATCTCAACCCTACGAAATTATTGTTCAACCCTGTTCCAAAACCCATGCTACCACCGTTACCCCCGCAGCCACAGGTGTCGCAGAAATATTCAAATTCGGTATTTTTCCAAATACAATCAGATCCTACTTCTGGCAAATCATTTGCTTTGGCACTAAATAGTCCGCCAAGCAAAAACATACATATTATAATCTTGTTCATTTTTTAATATTCTGAAAATCGTTCGTCGTTTATAAAAGTCTCATCTGTCAATAGTTCAAAGAAGGCCAATAGTCCTTCTTTTTCTTCATTGTTTAATGCTATTCCAAGTCCGTCATCCGTTCTTAAAGAATCATCCAATGTTTCTGAATCTACCACGCCATTGGCATAAAAATTCAGTACGGATTCTAGGCTACCGAACCTACCATCGTGCATGTAAGGAGCCGTTAGCGCTACATTACGTAAACTGGGCACTTTAAACTTGTAATTATCATGAACACTACCGCTAACCTCAGCCCTACCAACATCGTTCAATTGAGGATTGGGAGGCAATCCATTGTTTCTAAAACTACCATCGGTAAATAAATCAGTAGCATGGCAAGTGGCACACTTTTGTTGAAAAACCGTTAAACCATATGCTTCAACTTCGGTTAATTCCCCGCCCTCTTCATTTCGTACAAACTTGTCATACTTAGAATTTGAGGAAATCATCATGACCATAAACTGGGATAAGGCCTTTAAAAAATTCTCGGCGTTTACACCACCTTCTTCAAAAGCATTTTCAAACTGTTTCTGATATTCACTGTCCGCTATGAGTTTATTGATGACTCCTGTCATGGTCTCCCCCATTTCTACCTCATTGGTTATAGGTATGATTGGAAAAAGGTCTAAATGCGATGTAGCTCCATCCCAAGCAAATTCATTAAAAAATGCCATGTTAGCAATGGTAGGCGTATTTCTTGTGCCTTCCAAATCATCTACACCATGACTAAATTGATGACCGTGGTGGGTGAATGCAAAATTCTGCTCATGGCAGAACCCGCAAGAGATAAACCCGTTGGAAGAGAGTTTGCCATCATAGAACAATTTTTTGCCCAACTCAAAACCTAATTGTGTTGGCGGGTTGGCTTCTATGTCATACACCAAATCAGGAAAATTCTCAGGAACTTCTACCGTCAACAAGGTATTCTCCAATGGTAGATATTCCTCATTATTGCAGGACACCAAACACACTAACAGAAATACCCAAAATAGATATTTCATCTGTTTTAATTTTAAAACAGGGCCGCTAAAATTAAGCGACCCCATATGTGATTAATGAGAGTGTTCCAATCCGTTATGTACGTGATCTACCGTAAACATACTTGCCGTATTTAAGGCCACCAATGGCGACTTTTCTTCGCTTACCATAATTACCGACTGTTCAGAAAGTGATAATTTATGCGCTCCGTCTAAAATAGCATTGGCATCTGCCACTAGGTGAATAATGGGAGACATTTCATCACTTACCAAAGCATCTGTACCCAGGCTTAGGGTAACTTCCTTATAATTATCCAAGCTTGAACCATGACTACCCATATGCACTTTAAAATCTGTTGTTTCGGTCACGGTTTCCGAAGTAAACGTTCCTTCGAAATTCAAAAACTTATAGCCTGCCTGCCATGACCACATCATATTGGTTTCTTCCGCTACGGTTAAAAAATCGCCCTGGCCTTCAGCACCTTGAAGGTACTTTTCTTGATCTACACCCACACCAAAAGTGATAGACACATAGGTTCCCGCAGGTATATTCTCTAACACTACCTCTGTATTACCGGTTTCTTCACTGGTAACAAAGTAGCTGTCATCTTTTTCATAAGTAAAGGTTTCACCTTGATCATTGGTTAAACGAAAATTACTGACAATATAATTGAGCCTTGTAATTGTCAATGTTTCATTTTGGGAATTGGTATAGCTAGATGTTGCCAGTAAAAGATCATCTGATCCCACACTGTTATCAAACTCAAGCGTTACACTGTTCTCGCCAGTTAACTCCGTAGCAGTATCATCATCGCTGCTACAACTAACGAATACGGTTAATACTAAGGTTATTGCTAATATTTTATATATAGATTTCATCTGTTGATATATTATTGTGAATGCAGAAGCCATGTAAAACTGGCTTGTTACATTCTTGTCATTGTAATGGTTTCACCTTATGCACAGGCATAAGATATTTTTAAATAAAATAATTGATCAGTTGCCCCCGACTTCAGGATTTGAGCCGGGGTAATAACACATAGCTGGGCATCACTTTAAATAAGCTTGCCTAACTACAATGCTATTTAGGAGATGAAATTTGGTGGACGAAAAACAGTAGATATAAACTGTTGTTCGTTCAAGTTAGGATGCATTGAATCCAAAGCTGTTATGATCAATACACTTTCAAAATCAACATCAAGAATATTTACAAAGCCAATAGGATATTCGCGAAGATCGGCAGAAGGTATATCTTGATGATCTTTTTCTTGTTGCTCTTTGATCATTTGTGCCAAGTAACATTTACCATCACAATTAAGCATGGGCTTGTCTTTATTGATACACAGTACTTCAGCAATATAATCTTGATTTAACACATACTCTAACACAGGCAATACCGGCTTTACCATTGCAGTGAGGTAAAGAAGGATAAAAGTATATGTGAGAATTTTTTTCATGCTAAACTGGAGTAAAGGTAATTCTCATTTTGAAAATTTCTTAATTATTTCTCCAAATTAACACTTATGGCTATTGATTTTAAATGATTTAGGTAAACAGCGTTTTATGAGTATCAGAAAGTCAGAAAAGAAACGTTATATTTCAATATACAAACCCTTTTGCATTTATAATATGAACAATAGACTCCTAAGGTTATCTTCGATTAAATTCACATTTTCATTCTTGTTTATCTTTATTATAGCCTGCTCTTCAAATGAGGACATCGTAATTGATAATGATGATGATCAAATAACCGAGGAGGTCGAAGAACCGGAAGAAGAAATTGTAGAACCTTTACCAGAAGGACCATCAGAGCAAGAAATATTGCAATCAAAGAATGATTTACTTCAGCTTTTAATTGAGAATACATTAAATAATGGAGTAAAAAAGACTTGGCACATTTCAAGCGCTTCATTAATTAATGCTACGGGGACATTAGATATTACCGCTAATAGCAGCATTTTGGATGATGAATTTATTTTTACGTCTTCTAATTCTTCCGATGAAGTATCAGGTATTTTAACCTGGAAAAAGAGAAAAGGTATAAACCATATTGCTGATGCAAATTCATCAATCGCGAATGATAATTATTCGTCGCCTGTGGAGCTTGACTTTATTATTAATGATAATATAGAAATAGTACATCCAGAGTTTACACTGATCAAGGACACTGAAAATAAAATTTCCGGTGAAATTATAGTTGATGAAGCCACTAATTCCAAATTAATGGTTTCATTGGTCCAAAAAACTAGTGACGATTATAAAATAGCTCCCACTAACATTAACTTTAAATCATTTGCAAATTTCAACAATATTACCAGCTATGGTAAAACTACTGGATTTGTAGGGAGCAATAACACCAACAGTTTATATCTATCTTACCGTGATGATAGCAGTTACCCAAGAGTTAGAAGGGTCTACAAATATGATATTAATTCGCAGGTTCTGGATTCTACCGAAATAACGTATACTGGTTCCGAATTTACTTCAAGCAGATTACATTTAATTGATGATCAATTAGTGGTTGTGGGTTCAGGACGAGTATCAACAATGAAAAACACATTGGATTCTGAAATTAGTACCTACCCATATGCTTCTAATTTATCAAGAGCTGGTTCTGCAGCCGTTGATTCTCAAGTGTATTTACTTGGAGGAGATTTAACTGTTCTAGACAATCCAAAAGTTCCTTTCAAAATCCGAAGTTTAAACAATAGCACTTATGATTTGCAAGATGTTTTTACCATAGAGGAATCAAGGACTATTGCAGAAGGAGAAATAGTTGATTCTGATTTATATGTTTTTGGCGGATTAGTTGAGAACTCAAATCCATATGAATTAATTAAAACCGGTTTTAAATACAACTTGGATAATGGCTCTTTAGATTATTTTGATTTACCTAAAGGAATATTTGAAACTACAGCTTGCAGATATGAGAATCTAATCTTCGTTTCTGGTAAATTACCTTTTGTGGAGAATGAGCCAAACTTCTTTTTTGGTGTCTTAAATGTAGAAACAAATTCTGTTGTAGAAACCTCTATCAATTTTGAAAGTATAGATCCGAGTTTGGTGGATATTGAAGGCTTAACTATTGTTAACGATACTTTATATATTGCTGTAGAAAATATTTCAAATTCTAAAATTGTTGTAGAATATGTAGATTTAAATTCACTTTAATTTAAGTGTAAAACTATTATTTATTCCCCCCAACAATAATAACGATCTCACCTTTTGGCGGTTTTTCCGTAAAATGTTTTAAAACTTCTTCGGCAGTACCACGAACGGTTTCTTCGTACAACTTAGTTAATTCCCTTGATACGGAAACCGGTCTTTCTGCACCGAAATATTCAACAAAATTTCCTAATGTCTTTAAAAGTTTATGTGGAGATTCATAAAAGATAATGGTGCGTGGTTCTTCTGCCAATAACTTTAAACGTGTTTGCCTTCCTTTCTTTACCGGAAGAAATCCTTCAAAAACAAATTTGTCATTTGGCAAACCACTGTTGACCAATGCAGGTACAAACGCCGTGGCTCCCGGTAAGCATTCTACCTCAATACCTGCTTCTACACAGGCACGGGTCAATAAAAATCCAGGATCTGAAATTGCCGGCGTGCCAGCATCGGAAATCAATGCAATATGCTCCCCTACTTTTAGTTTTCCCACTAAAAAATCGACCATTTTATGCTCATTATGCATATGGTGACTCTTCATTGGTGTACCAATTTCAAAATGATGCAAGAGCTTTCCACTGGTACGGGTATCTTCCGCCAGAATCAAATCTACCTCTTTAAGAACCCGTATGGCCCTTAAGGTCATGTCTTCTAAGTTTCCTATAGGTGTTGGCACTAAATACAGCTTTCCCATTTGTTTTAAAGTGAACAACCTCAAGGCACGACCTCGAAGCATTGTATTGAAAATTTAATTTAGATTTAGATGCAAGCGTAGATTTGATTCAACTCTTGATTATCGTATAAAAAACCCAACACAAGTGCTGGGTATATGATATTTAGTTTTATAACTCTTAAGAAAATCTACGAGAAACCAATTCTATGAATCGTTCTTCAAATGCTTCTTTTCCTACCCAATTATTGTAATCAGGTTTCACCATATTCTTTATAAACGCAATTGACCTTTCTTCAGTATCAATAGTATTCAATTGCGACAACACACGGTTATAATCTTCCATACTGTCATTGAACAAATGCTTCACAAAAGCCAAGCGATCATTTAAATCTACCTTTACATTACTTTTTGCCAAGCGATCGTTAAGGGACTTTGGTAATGTTTCGGCCTGCTTAAGATCTGCTTTTGTGGGGGTGAACAATTCTTTATCGTTCTTCATTAAATCTGGCTTCGACATAAATTCTGTCAAAACATCTTCTAATTCATCTGTGCTGGGCATTTCAGAAACAAAACCTTTAATGGTATCCATACCTGGGTATTGAATAATATCCTCTTCATGTGGATTACTTTCCGGTACAGATTTATTAGAATCTAAAACGGCATTTGCCATTTCCTCAAATTTTGCCGCTATCGCATTTTTAGAAACATCTACTTCCATGTCATTGAGCTCTACCTCAATGAATTTTAATACTGCTAATTTTTCATACAAGTTCTTAGAAATCTCATACAAACTTGTAACATCATCTAAGTTCTCCGCAGTCAAAATTTCTGTAGATAACTTTCTCAATTCCAGTTTCAACTTGTTTTTCATAGTACAATTTTTAAGGTCAAGACCTAAATAGCAGGATTTTTAAATACCTTTATCATCTTTAAAGAATAAACGAAAATCCACTTATTTTCGTCTAAAATTACAAAATGTTTCTTGAAAACACAGTTAATCATAAAGAACAATTCGGCTGGATAGAAGTCATTGCCGGGTCTATGTTTTCTGGAAAGACAGAAGAACTGATCCGTAGACTTAAACGTGCCCAATTTGCCAAATTAAAGGTTGAAATCTTTAAGCCAATGGTTGATACCCGTTATGATGATGAAATGGTGGTATCGCACGATGCAAATGAAATTAGGTCTACTCCGGTACCCGCGGCAGCCAACATTCGTATTTTGGCAGACACTTGTGATGTTATAGGCATTGATGAAGCTCAATTCTTTGATGATGAAATAGTTACCGTTTGCAACGACCTTGCCAATAAAGGGGTACGCGTTATTGTTGCAGGTCTGGATATGGATTTTAAAGGAAAACCTTTTGGACCTATGCCTGCGCTTATGGCCACTGCAGAATATGTTACCAAAGTACACGCCATTTGTACACGTACCGGTAATTTGGCCAACTACAGTTTTAGAAAATCGAGCAACGATAAATTGGTGATGCTAGGTGAGGTTAATGAATATGAACCCTTAAGCCGTGGCGCTTATTATAAAGCCATGCTTAAAGAGAAAGTGAAAACGATCGATGTAAATTCCGAAGAGGTAAATACGGTCAAAAAAAGCGAAAATGGCTAAGGCAGAAGAGACCGTTTTAGAGATCGACCTAAAAGCACTTGGTCATAATTACAATGTACTACGATCAAAAATAAAGCCCGAAACCAAATTTATGGCTGTCGTAAAGGCATATGCCTATGGTAGCGATTCGGTCGCTATTGCCAAACACTTACAAGAGTTGGGTACAGATTATTTTGCAGTTGCATATGTTAACGAAGGCATTACCCTTAGAGAAGGTGGTATTACCGCACCCATTTTGGTTTTACACCCACAAAAAGTACATTTTACAAGTCTAATTGAACACCGGTTAGAGCCTAGCATATATTCGCAATCTATTTTGACCGATTTTATTGCTACGGCAAATGCTATGAACATCGTAGACTACCCCGTACATTTAAAATTTAATACTGGACTAAACCGATTAGGGTTTTCAGCAGATGAATTGCCCATAATTGCAAGTCTTGTTGAACAACAAAAAGCGATTAAAATTGTGGCGGTATTATCACATTTGGCAGCAACCGAAGATCATGATGAAAGAGCGTTCACCAATTTGCAATTACAACGATTTAAGAACATTTGCCAGCAAGTGGACCAACTTTTTAAGGATAAACCGCTTAAACATGTATTAAATACTTCGGGTATTATAAATTACCCAGAAGCGCAGTACAATATGGTGCGAAGTGGAATTGGCTTATATGGTTACGGAAACGAACCAGAAGTTGACGCTACGTTACAACCCGTCATGACCTTAAAAACCATAATTGCCCAAAAACACGTTATTTCTGAAGGTGAGTCTGTGGGTTATAACAGAAAATATACCTCCAATTCCAAAAGAATTACCGCTACTTTACCCATAGGGCATGCAGATGGTATAGGTAGAGAATACGGTCATGGTAAAACTTTTGTAAGCGTTAACGGTCAATTGGCTCCAATAATAGGTAATGTTTGCATGGATATGATTATGATAGATGTTACTTCTATTGCATGCGATGAGGGCGATGAGGTCATTATTTTTGGAAAACCCTTACCGGCAAACGAATTTGCCGAAACCGCACAAACCATTTCATATGAACTTTTAACAGGTCTTTCACAGCGAATTAAAAGAATAATCGTTCACTGATTTGTTAACATTTATTTAAGGAATCGCTTTTTTTTGTAAATTGCCTCACTTATTATATTTAACCATTAATAAAAACACTAGAACATGTTAAAAGAATTTAAGGAGTTTATTATGACAGGTAATGTCATAGATTTAGCCGTAGCCGTATTACTTGCAGGCGCTATGGGATTAGTTGTTAGCGGTTTCGTTAGCGATGTAATGATGCCAATTGTTGGTCATTTTAGTGGTGGACTTGATTTCGCCGATATGAAAGTTGTATTGGATGAAGCTGTTGTTGCTGCTGATGGAACGGTGACCAAACCAGAGAATGCTATTCTTTACGGTAAGTGGATCAATGCTATCATCAACTTGGTTATCGTTGGTTTTGTATTATTTATCATTGTTAAAGCTTACAACAAAACTAAAACTCCTCCTGCTCCAGTTGAAGAGGCTCCAAAAGGACCTACTGCTGAAGAATTATTGGTAGAGATTAGAGATGCTTTAAAAAAGTAATTTAAAATATACCCTTGGAAAAGGGAACCGTTGCACTGCAACCTATTTTAATTTAAACCGTCAACGTTGTTTCGCTAACAACATTGACGGTTCTTTTTTATCTACTATCCAAGTCCACACTACTAATTAATTGTTACAAATAAAACATTTTGTTATATTTTGATTATTCTTTTCTTTTTTGCTTGTGCAAGTACTTGTAATACGTATTTTTGCCGCTTAATATAATTGTTTCACAAATGAAAGTAGCTGTTATTGGTGCCACAGGTATGGTTGGCGATGTAATGTTGAAAGTATTGGCAGAACGTAATTTTCCGTTAACGGAATTATTATTGGTTGCCTCTGAGCGTTCCGTAGGTAAAAAAATGACCTTTAAAGGAAATGAATATACGGTTATAGGCTTAGCAGATGCTGTAGCTGCAACACCAAATATTGCCATATTTTCTGCCGGTGGCGACACTTCTTTAGAATGGGCTCCAAAATTTGCCGAAGTTGGTACTACAGTCGTAGATAATTCCTCAGCATGGAGAATGGACCCTACAAAAAAATTAGTGGTTCCAGAAATCAATGCCCATGAGCTTACCGCTGAAGATAAAATTATAGCCAACCCCAACTGTTCTACCATACAATTGGTCATGGCGTTACACCCTTTACATAAAAAATATAAAATGAAACGTGTGGTCGTTTCAACCTACCAGTCTGTTTCTGGTACCGGGGTAAAAGCAGTTAAACAGCTGGAGAATGAAATTGCCGGTGTTCAGGGCGAAATGGCATACCCTTATCCTATTGGTAGAAATGCCCTGCCCCATTGCGATGTGTTCTTAGAAAATGGTTATACAAAAGAAGAAATGAAACTGGCCCGTGAGCCACAGAAGATTCTTGATGACCGTACATTCTCAGTTAGTGCAACCGCTGTTCGTATTCCTACGGCAGGTGGGCATTCAGAATCTGTAAACGTGGAATTTGAAAATGATTTTGAATTAAACGAGGTGCGCCAATTATTGAACGAAATGCCAGGTGTTACGGTACAAGACAACCCAGATACCAATACCTACCCAATGCCAATTTATGCTCATGACAAAGATGAGGTATTCGTTGGGCGTTTACGTAGAGATGAAACTCAAAGAAACACTTTGAATATGTGGATCGTAGCAGATAATCTTAGAAAAGGTGCCGCAACAAACGCTGTTCAAATTTCTGAATATTTAGTAGAAAAAGGCTTAGTTTAATTTATACCCTTAGAACGTTAAAACCTTCAAAACTTCACAGTTTTGAAGGTTTTTTTATGGTATTTTAGTACAAACTGAACTACACATGAAAAATGTTATACCGGCGCTCTTTGCTGTTGCGCTAATTTCTTCTTGTAAAAACGAATCTAAACCAGAACCCATTATCGTGAATTACCCTGTTACCGCAAAAGTAGATACCGTAGACACTTATTTTGGCACCGAGGTCAAAGATCCATACCGCTGGCTTGAAGATGATAGAAGCCCAGAGACAGAAGCTTGGGTAAAAGATCAAAACAAAACTACATTTGACTACCTAGAAAAAATTCCATTTAGAGACGACCTTAAAAACCGATTGGAAAAATTATGGAATTATGAGAAATTAGGGTCTCCGTTCAAAAAGGGAGATTACACCTATTTCTATAAGAATGACGGCCTACAAAATCAATATGTTGTATATAGGGCTAAAGGAGATCAAGAACCTGAGGTTTTTTTAGACCCCAACACCTTTTCTGAAGATGGCACCACATCTTTAGCAGGATTAAGTTTTACCAAAGATGGATCTTTAGCTGCCTATCTCATTTCGGAAGGTGGTAGCGATTGGCGAAAAGCTATTATTCTCAATGCCGAAACCAAAGAGGTTGTGGAGGATACCTTAATTGATATTAAATTCAGCGGACTTTCTTGGAAAGGAAATGATGGTTTTTACTATTCTAGTTATGACAAACCAAAAGGTAGCGAACTCTCTGCCAAAACAGATCAACATAAAGTATACTATCATAAACTGGGTACTCCACAAAAAAATGATGAACTTATTTTTGGCGGTACACCTACAGAAAAACATCGTTATATTGGTGCCAGTGTTACTGAGGACAACAAGTACTTATTGATCAGTGCATCGGTTTCTACTTCTGGAAACAAATTGTTTATAAGAAACCTTGAAGATCCAAATGGATTGTTGATACCTATGGTTGAAGACACGGAATCTGACAACTATGTAATTGACAATGTTGGTTCAAAACTATACATTGTAACCAATAGAAATGCTCCCAATAAAAAAATAGTCACAGTAGATGCCAGTAACCCCGAAGCTAAAAATTGGGTAGATTTTATCCCAGAAACCGAAAATGTATTGAACCCCAATACAGGTGGTGGCTATTTCTTTGCAGAATACATGGTTGATGCTATCTCAAAGGTTTTTCAGTATGATTATGAAGGCAAACTTATACGTGAAGTAGATTTACCAGGTCTTGGTTCTGTGGGTGGTTTTGGCGGTGAAAAGGAAGATAAGGAATTGTATTTCTCATTTACCAATTACAATACGCCGGGATCAACTTTTAAATATGATGTAGAAAGTGGTATATATGAGCTGTATTGGAAACCGAATATAGATTTCAATCCTGAGAACTACACTTCTGAACAGGTTTTCTATAGTTCTAAAGATGGCACTAAAGTACCAATGATCATTACCTATAAAAAAGGAACCGAACTTAATGGTAAAAACCCAACTATTCTGTACGCCTACGGCGGATTCAATGTTAGTTTAACTCCGTCTTTTAGCATCGGTAATGCCGTTTGGATGGAACAGGGTGGAATTTACGCTGTACCCAATTTACGTGGTGGTGGTGAATATGGCAAAAAATGGCATGATGCGGGAATAAAAACTAAAAAGCAAAATGTTTTTGATGACTTTATCGCAGCTGCAGAATATTTAGTGGACAACAACTATACTTCAAAGGAGTATTTAGCTATTCGTGGCGGCTCTAACGGTGGTTTACTTGTTGGCGCCACAATGACCCAAAGACCAGATTTAATACAGGTAGCGCTACCTGCAGTGGGTGTAATGGATATGCTTCGTTATCATACATTTACAGCTGGTGCCGGTTGGGCCTATGACTATGGTACTGCAGAAGATAGTGATGAAATGTTCCAGTATTTAAAAGGCTACTCCCCTGTACATAATGTAAAAACAGGTACTGCATACCCTGCAACCTTGGTAACTACCGGCGATCATGACGATAGGGTAGTACCTGCGCATAGTTTTAAGTTTGCGGCAGAACTACAGGAAAAACAAGCAGGGTCTAACCCAACTTTAATCCGTATAGAAACCAATGCAGGTCATGGAGCAGGTACACCCGTAAGCAAAACCATTGAACAATATGCCGATATTTTTGGGTTCACCCTATTTAATATGGGATACTCAGAACTACCCAATAAAAGTGTTTTAAAGGAATTTAAAGAGTAAAATTTTTTTAAATCAATAAATTATCGAAAAATCCGTTTCAAATTGGAACGGATTTTTCAATTTTACAGTTCTAAGCACAAAAGCATGTTACGAGTAGAGAACCTATCATTTTCTTATGACAAACTTCCAGTATTAGCGTCAATCGATCTGCGTATTCAACGTGGTGAACATGTGGCTATCATTGGAGAAAGCGGTTGCGGAAAAAGCACCTTGTTAAAGTTAATGTATGGGCTAATGGATCTGGAACAAGGTGAGATTTTTTGGGAAGATGAGCCAATTTTAGGTCCTGCATTCAACTTGGTTCCAGGTATGCCTTTTATGAAATACCTTTCTCAAGATTTTGATTTAATGCCTTTTATTTCTGTGGCAGAAAATATTAGCCAATACCTTTCTGTTTTTTATCCAGATGAATTAAAGGAAAGAATTCAAGAGCTTTTAGAAATGATAGAGCTCACAGCATTTGCAGATAAAAAAGTAAAGACACTTAGTGGCGGTCAACAGCAACGTGTAGCACTGGCAAGGGTTCTGGCTCAAAAACCAGAGGTATTGCTTTTAGATGAACCTTTTAGCCATATTGACAATTTTTTAAAGAACAGTTTACGCCGTAACATCTTTAATTACTTAAAAGAACATAGAATTACGACTATTGTTGCCACGCATGATGTTAACGATGTTCTACCGTTTGCAGACAGAGCTGTTGTACTACGTGATAACAAGATCATTGCAAGGGCAAGACCTATGGAGTTATATAAAAACCCTAAAAGCTTATATGTAGCATCGCTCTTTGGTGAAGCCAGTATGATCTCTATAGATGTGCTTAAAACGTACGCCAATACCAAAAGAAAAATAATTGTTTATGCACATGAGTTTAGGGTTTCACCCTCCTCTGGTTTTCATGTTACCGTAGAAAAGGCTTATCCTATGGGCAGTCATTATTTAACCGAAAGCAAGAGTGATGACAATGAAACTATCTATTTCAATGGGGACAAACTATACCCTAAGGGGAAAGAGGTATTTTTAAATGTAGCCATTGAAACCATCAATCAGCGTATACAAGAAGCTGCATCTAATCTATAATGTAATAGCTTTGTTTTCAAATTCGTAGTATAGTATCTATTACGCCACTATATAGAACGCTTTACTTTTTGACTACATTTACAAAAAGCATATTGTGAACCAAGAACAAATTCTTAATGAACTCCAGTTTAAAGCCATTAGAAGTAGTGGCCCCGGTGGTCAGCATGCAAATAAAGTATCTTCTAAAGTAGAATTGTCGTTTCAGATAGCAGCTTCTGACGGACTCACAGAACGACAGAAAAAAAGGCTTCTTTTAAAATTAGGCAACAAACTCAGCAAAGAGGGCATTTTGATTTTACAGTGCGATGAATCCCGTAGCCAACACAAGAATAAAGACTTGGTCATTAAAAGATTTTTTAAGCTTTTGGAAAAGTCATTGATCGTACCCAAAGCACGAAAGAAAAGTAAGCCCACCCGTTCTTCTATAGAAAAAAGATTGAAAAGCAAGAAAATTGCTTCGCTCAAAAAAGTTAACCGAAGTAAACCAGATTATTAAACGCTGTATTTTTAAACGAATATAGTGTAGAATACAAATACAGTTATTGCTCCTGTAAGACCAAGAACGCCCGTACCTAATCCAAAAAGTCGATATCCTGTTTTTACGTTCATACCACTCATTTGTGTTACTACCCAAAAAAAGCTGTCGTTCGCATGGGAAATTACCGCAGAACCTGCCCCAATAACCACTACGACCAAAGCTTTTTGTATTTCTGTATCAAAACCCAAAGAGGACATCATAGGCATTATGATAGATGCCGTAGTTACCAATGCTACGGTAGATGAACCTTGTGCAGTTTTTAAGGCCGCAGCTAAAACAAAAGGAAGAAAGATACCCATATTATAATCGGTCAAGGTTTGCCCTAGAATATCGGCTATGCCCGAGTTCTGTAAAATTTTACCAAAAATTCCTCCAGCTCCAGTAATCAAAAGTATAGACGCAGCGTCTTTGATAGCCTTACCTACCCACCCCGCAGAAGAAAGCATATCGTAATTTAATTTTTTGGGCAAGAGCAGGCATAAGAATACGCCGATCAATAAAGAAATAACCGGCTCACCCACAAAATTGATGAAATCCAGAAGTCCGTTTTCTTGCCCAATGTTCATGGAATTCAAGACGGATTTCAAGACAATTAATAAAATAGGGACCAAAATAGGAATAGAGGCCTTTAAAGCGCTTGGCGAATCTTTAATTTCTTGTTCTGCTTCTAGCGCATCTTCAACATTGGGCGTTATCATTGTTTTTGAAGCATACTTTTTAGCAAATATGATACCGACAACCAAAGCGACTATACTGGTGGGAAATCCAAATGCGATGACCAAACCTAAATCTGCACCCAAAATACCTGCCGCCGCTATAGGACCGGGTGTTGGTGGCACCATAGTATGCGACGCCATTAAACCCAAACCCAATGCTATTGCCGGACCGGCAATGGAGATTTTGGCTTTCTTGGAAAGACTTTTATTCAGAGGATGTAGCAACATAAAACCACTATCTGCAAATACCGGAATAGATACGATATAACCAATAATACCCATTGCCGTGGGTACCCGTTTTCTACCTATCCACCCCAAGACTTTTTCTGCAATTGCAAATGCACCACCGGTATGCTCCAAAAATGCACCAATAATTACTCCCAGTACAATAATCAGCCCTATTTTACCAAGTGTACCCCCAAAACCATCATTTATAGATGTAATGATATCGCCATAAGGCATACCAGCAAAAATCCCATATAAAATAGATATGATAAACAAGGCTAAAAAAGCATGGATCTTAAGCTTAGTCGTCAATATAATTATGGCAATGACCGCAATAAGTAAGTAGAATATTTCCATGATTTACTGACTAAAAATTTACTTGAATCAAATGTTACCTGTGATTAAAAAAAGCTATTTAATATAGCACTATAAGTTAGCTAAAATTTAAGCACAAAGGTTCATCAATGAACATCAATGATAGTTAGTTCTTTACCATTAAAACTAAAAACATCCCCTACTTTTTTACCAAAGACAAGCTTACCAATAGGCGTTGCCGCAGAAATACAGTAGACGGACTTACCCGTACCGTTAAATTCGCCTGCTGATATAGCAATGAAATATATGAACGAGTCTGTAATGACCAGACTTCCCAAACCTACAGTTTCTGCATTTCCTTCCTTTGGGACCTTAGATAATAATTGCTGGGTTTTTTCAAGTTCAGCCAGCTGCTGCCCTAGTTTTTCCCGTTCTAACTGAATCATGGCGCGACCGGTTTCATGCTTGTCACCAGCACTACTTTTGGTCTCTGAGGTTAAAGCCGTTTCAAGTTCCTTGATCTGACCTTGAATTCTCGCCAACCTCTCGTTAACGAAAAGAACACAAAAGTTGTAAGCGTCTTTTTTTAGATTTTTAAGTGAATCAATTTCCTTCAATGTGATACAGATCTGCCAGTTTATAGATCAAGTAATTTACAATTTGATTATCACTTTCACCAGCACTGAGCATATTTTGAATCTCAATTTCATTTTCTGCCTTAAAATATTCCAAATCACCAGAGCGGTCTTCGCTAAAAATATTCCAAGATTTTAACCCGCTAAGCATTGCTTTATGTGCTTCATAGCGATTTGTAATCGCTTGTGCCCTCTTCTTGTCTACTTTTAGTGCTGTTTCATTATCCTTTAGCATCTTGTAGTCTGCTGTAATTTTAGCATCTGCTTTTTCCGCTTCGGTAATAATTTTAAAATAGGCTTTTGAAACTAAAGACTCATATGTGGCATTGAATCCGGAAACCTTTGTTTCCTCTTCTGCTAAAGTCACTTCAGTGTCTGTACTGGCATATAAATCATCTTTGGCATACTCATTATTTGAAATGAGAGATTGTTTCCATGCTTCGCTCTTAATATGCTCTTTCCATACCCTGGCATATTCTCGCTGATAATCGGTTTTTGTCAATCCACAACTTGTTAAACAAGTAAAACCCATTACAACTGTTAGCACAGCTGTAGCAATTCTATTCAATAATGTTCTCATATAG
Organism: Maribacter sp. UBA3344; assembly: GCF_002362375.1. Taxonomy (NCBI): domain Bacteria; kingdom Pseudomonadati; phylum Bacteroidota; class Flavobacteriia; order Flavobacteriales; family Flavobacteriaceae; genus Maribacter; species Maribacter sp. UBA3344. The sequence goes on from NZ_DERI01000028.1 coordinate 18,598, forward strand.
TATACATGCTATTACAAACCTTCTTAAAAGTTCACTGTTCTAGGGCAAACTTATAAGCGCATTTAGGGTAATAGATAATCTGAGGGGGCATACAATTTATAAATAAAAACAAGAGTACACCTCTCTTTTGGACAAGATTTAAAAAAACAGGTTAAATGGTGCATTTATTAGTTGACCAAACGTGCTAATTTTTTACCAATTGTGGTACCTATGGCAATGCCCATACCACCTAAACGCACACCACAGGCTACATTAGCAGATACTTGTTTTACAATGGGTTTCTTTTGTTGACCAACACCCATAATACCGCTCCAACTGTAATCTATTTCAAAAGCCATTTCAGGTAAAATGATATTGGCAAGCAGCTCTTTTAGTTTATTTCCTACCAAACTTGTAGTTCCAAACTCGGTTGTCTCCTCTGTTTTAAAATCTAGGTTTCTTCCGCCGCCCAATAAAATACGGTCATCAATATTTCTAAAATAATAATACCCTTCTTCTAAGTGGAACGTGCCTTTAATGGCCAAATTATTTATCGGTTTTGTAATTAACACTTGTGCTCTTGCCGGTTTTACATTTTCTGATAGTAATTGGGCGGCAAAACCATTTGTAGCTATTAACAATTTCTTGGTCACAAATTCTATGTCGTCTGTTTTAACCGTTACGGACGATCCGGAATCCTCAAAAGTTTTCACCTGTGTTGAATTTAGGATTCTGATGCCTTTTTGATGTGCCAATTGTACCAAAGAACACATCATTTTACCCGTGTTTATTTGTCCTTCAAAAACTTGTGAAATGTAGTTTTTATGAAGCCCTTTAAAACCAAAATCATTTGGAGCTATTTTGAAAGCGTTCTTTTTAAACACAGGGCGTAGCAACTCATTGATGGTTTCCATCTTCTGTATACATCTCTCATATAAGGCCAAATCTTTTTCCAGAAATAATTCATGTCCACCATTATTTTGATATCCTATGGCAGCATCACCCAAAATAGTACGAAGCGATTGTATGCCATTGAACCTATCTTGTACCAATTGCACCACTTCTAGTTCTGTATGTGTTTTAAGGTCTGATAAGATTTCTGAAATACTGCCAAAACAGGCAAAACCAGCATTCTTTGTACTAGCGCCTTGCGGCAGTTTTCCTTTTTCCAATATTAGAATATGTGCTTTTGGATGCTGCCTACGCAATTCTAAAGCACAATTTAAACCTACTATACCACTACCCACGATTGTAAAATCGATATTAGAAAACCATGATGTACGTTCCCAGTAGCTTAGATCCATAGTACTATTTTGATTGTGATATAAGATAGAAATTCCATCACAAAATAGAACAAAAAAAACTCCAACATTGCTGTTGGAGTTTTTATTAATGTTCTTTTGGAGGATCCATTTTAAAATCATCCATAAAGGCCGTAGTATAATTACCCGCCAAATAATCTGGGTGATCCATTAATTGCCTATGAAAAGGTATGGTGGTTTTAATCCCTTCAATTACGAACTCATCTAAGGCGCGTTTCATTTTATTGATTGCCTCTTCCCTAGTTTGGGCGGTGGTAATCAACTTAGCGATCATTGAATCGTAATTTGGAGGAATACTGTACCCACTATACACGTGGGTGTCCATACGAACTCCATGACCACCTGGTGTATGTAAGGTCGTAATCTTACCTGGCGATGGTCTAAAATTATTATAAGGATCTTCTGCATTAATTCTACATTCTATAGAGTGTAGTTTTGGAAGATAGTTCTTACCAGAAATTGGCACACCAGCGGCTACCAATATTTGCTCACGAATTAAATCGTAATCTATAACCTGCTCCGTAATTGGGTGTTCTACCTGAATACGTGTATTCATCTCCATAAAATAGAACTTACGGTGCTTGTCTACCAAAAATTCAATGGTACCTGCACCTTCATATTTTATGTACTCTGCAGCTTTAACTGCAGCTTCACCCATTTGCTCCCTTAACTTGTCTGTCATGAAAGGTGAAGGAGTCTCTTCCGTTAACTTTTGGTGACGACGTTGTACTGAACAGTCTCTTTCAGATAAGTGACATGCCTTACCGAATTGATCACCGACAATTTGAATTTCAATATGACGAGGTTCTTCTATCAGCTTTTCCATATACATACCACCGTTACCAAAGGCAGCGGTAGCCTCATTTACGGCACTATCAAAAAGCTCTTCCATTTTGTCTTCAGACATTACGGCACGCATACCTTTACCACCACCACCGGCAGTAGCTTTGATCATTACCGGGTAGCCCATTTTTTTGGCTACTTTCTTGGCATCGGCAACATCTTTTAAAAGACCATCTGAACCAGGTACACAAGGTACACCTGCCTCTTTCATGGTTTGCTTGGCCGTAGCCTTATCACCCATACGATCAATTTGATCGCCAGATGCTCCAATAAATTTTATATCGTGTTCTGCACAGATACGTGAGAACTTTGAGTTTTCAGATAGAAAACCGTACCCTGGGTGTATTGCATCTGCATTGGTTATTTCAGCAGCAGCAATAATGTTAGGGATCTTTAAATAAGATTCGCTACTAGCGGCAGGACCAATACATACAGCTTCATCTGCAAAACGAACATGCAAACTTTCTTCATCGGCCTTGCTATAAACGGCTACCGTTTTAATACCCATTTCTTTACAGGTACGGATAACACGCAAAGCGATTTCTCCCCTATTGGCAATCAGTATTTTTTTAAACATCTTTTAAATTTTAAGTTCTTGGTTCTACATGATTCTTACACACCGTTCAATAACGGCATCTAACAATGACTACTCAAAATTTAGTTAAGAAGGGTCTACCAAAAATAATGGCTGATCAAACTCAACTGGAGAAGAGTCATCTACCAAAATCTTGACAATTTTACCAGAAACTTCAGATTCTATATCATTGAACAATTTCATTGCCTCAATAACACATAGTACATCGCCGGTCCCTATAGTATCTCCTACCTCAACAAATACTGGTTTGTCAGGAGAAGGCTTTCTGTAGAAAGTACCAATGATCGGAGATTTGATCGTGATGTATTTATCATCATCCGCTTTTTTCTGCTCAGCTTCAGATGCAGCCGCTGCAGGTGCAGCTACTTCTGCCGGTGCAGCTGCTACAGGAGCAGGTACGGCAGGTTGAGCCATAGGCATTGTATGTACATAGGTTGGCTCAGAATTACCAGTTAAGCTTCCGGTACGGATGGTAATCTTTATATCATCCGTCTCGAGTTTTACCTCGCTAGCGCCAGACTTGGCAACAAACTTGATAAGGCTTTGAATTTCTTTAATATCCATATTTCTCTAAGTTATAATTGGTAGTTGATGTTAGTTATACGCCCATTTAAGGTAGATAGAACCCCAGGTAAAGCCGCCACCAAAGGCTGCGAAAACCAAGTTATCCCCTTTTTTAAGCTGTTTTTCGTAGTCGAAAAGTAAAAGTGGTAATGTACCGGATGTGGTATTACCGTAGCGCTGAATATTCATCAACACTTTTGAATCATCTACACCCATTCTTTTTGCTGTGGCATCAATGATTCTCTTATTAGCTTGATGTGGCACCAACCAGTCAACGTCTGACTCGGTAAGATCATTTCTATCCATGATCTTGGCCGCTACATCTGCCATATTGGAAACCGCAAATTTGAACACTGTTTTTCCTTCCTGAAAAATATAGTGTTTTTTATTGGTTACACTTTCAATTGTGGCCGGCATTAAAGATCCACCGCCTTCCATGCCTAAAAATTGTCTTCCTGTACCATCTGCCCTAAGGTATTCATCTTGTAGACCCAAGCCTTCGGTATTAGGTTCAAAAAGTACTGCTCCGGCACCATCACCGAAAATTATACAGGTTGTTCTATCTGTATAATCTATTATAGATGACATTTTATCTGCACCTATAAGTAATACCTTTTTATATCTACCTGTCTCAATATGCCCGGCAACCGTTGACATTCCAAAAAGAAAACTGGAGCATGCCGCCAATAGATCATAAGCAAAGGCGTTTACAGCCCCAATTTCAGAAGCTACGAAAGCTGCCGTAGAAGCTACCATACTATCTGGTGTAGCGGTAGCTACAATGACCAAATCTATTTCGGCAGCATCAAGCCCTTTCTTTTCCATAAGGTCTTGGGCCGCCTTAATGGCTAAATACGAAGTACCTTCCCCTTCTTCCTTTTTTAACACCCTTCTTTCCTTAATACCTGTTCTGGTAGTAATCCATTCATCATTGGTGTCAACCATTTCCTCAAGCATTTTGTTCGTCATTACAAACTGGGGAACATAGCCTCCTACTGCGGTAATAGCTGCTGTAATTTTGGTCATACTTTATTTGCTTTCTTGTAAAAAACTTAAAAAACGAGTCAAAAGTCATGAAAATTAGTGATTTTCAACGACTTTTCGCCTAAAGTTATCGGGTTTTTGAAAAATTGCAATTGATAGCACTAAGGCTATAACCTTTTAAATTATCTGAGTTACAAGGTGATAAAATACAAATTGGACTAAAAAAAACTCCCTACTTCTAATGAAGTGGGAGCTTAGTATATTGTAAAAAAGTCTTAAGCTTCTGCTTCTTCGGTTTTATCAACCAAAACTTGACCTCTATAATGTAATTTACCTTCGTGCCAGTGTGCTCTGTGGTAAAGGTGTGTTTCACCTGTAGTAGAATCTTTTGCTAAAGTAGGTGCTACCGCTTTATAATGAGTTCTTCTCTTGTCTCTCCTTGTTTTGGAAATTTTTCTTTTAGGATGTGCCATTTAAACCTTATTTATCCGTTAATAGTTTCTTTAATTCATCCCATCTGGGATCGTTTTCTTCTTTGTTTGATCTTTTCTCTTTTGGTTGAAGCTCGTTCAATTTGTCCAACACTTCAGATTGTAAAGTGCCATCTTCAATACCAGGGTGTATTCTTTTTTGCGGAACCGCCAACACCAACATTTCATACACATACTGTGCAATGTTCAATTGATGTTCACCATGAGGAAGAATCAAAATTTCATCATCTTCATCGTTATACTCCTCACCGAATTTTACCACCAAATGTAAATCTCCACTTATGGACTGATCGTATGGTTCACTGGTAATATCACAAGCTACATTAACTGTTCCCGATGCGTTCATATCAACCTCCATCATTGTACTTGTTTTATGAAGTACTACATCTAAATTGATGCTGGCTGCGTTAAATTCATCGTATCCAAAAGAATCAAAGAACGTATTGTCAATCTGGTAATTAAAGTTGTGTTTTCCTTGCTTCAAACCTGAGAAAGGAATATTGAACTCCTTTTGCTTCATCACGTACACACTTAAATTAACACTAATCGCCCATAAAAGGCGGGTGCAAAGATACTATTATTTTAATAAAAGACAATAGTTATCAACTATTTATCTTTATAACTTTTTTATTGTACCAAAATTTAACGTTCTCTCTTTAAACGCTGCTTTTTTAATACATCTTGTGTTAGCTCTTGATATTCTGTTCTGTTCTTAAAAATGTTCAATGCCATGAACACAGCTTCTTTAAAAGAACTTTCATCTGCAACACCTTTACCAGCTATCTCAAATGCGGTACCGTGATCGGGTGAAGTTCTTACTTTATTCAATCCGGCGGTAAAATTGACTCCTTGCCCAAACGATATTGTTTTAAAAGGTATAAGACCTTGATCGTGATATGCCGCTAAAATAGCATCGAATTTTTTATAGGCGTCAGAACCAAAAAAACTATCGGCAGAATATGGACCAAAGACCAAATGTCCCTTTTCGGCCATTTCTTTTATGACAGGTTTTAAAACTTCATCATCTTCTTTGCCTATTACTCCATTATCACCACTATGCGGATTAATACCCAACAAAGCTATTTTTGGCTTGCGAATACCGAAATCCATTTTCAATGATTTCTCTATGGTGTTGATCTTATCACGTATTAACCTAGGTACTATAGCGGCAGATACATCTTTTACGGCCACATGATCTGTAAGCAAACCAACCTTTAACGTATCTGTAACCATAAACATTAGACTTTCACCTTCTAGCTCTTGCGCTAAAAAATCTGTATGCCCTGGAAAATTAAACTCCTCAGATTGTATATTGTTCTTATTGATGGGTGCCGTTACCAATACATCTATATCTCCATTCTTTAAAGCTTCCACTGCTGCTTTTAATGATTTAATAGCATACTCGCCACCTGCTTTGGTCGCTTGACCAAAATCAACCCTAGGCACTTCTTTCCAAACATTTACAATATTGATTTTATTATCTATTGCTTTTGAAGCATGAGGTATACCATTGAAAGCAATATTTAATTTTAATTCTTTCATTTGAAAGGAAACGGTTTTATTTGAGGCAAAAATAACCGGTGTGCAAAAATCTAACATTCTACTGTCCTCGAATGTTTTTAAAGCGACCTCACAACCTATACCATTTAAGTCTCCTATAGAGATACCTAACCTTATTTTCCTATTTTCGTCCATGATAATCTGTACCTTTGTACTCAATTTTGAATTTTCAAAATTACTTAAATTAAACGACACATGTTTACGGGAATTATTGAAACATTAGGTAAGGTCACCGCTCTTGAACCTAAAGGTGGCAACTTGGACATTACGATAGCATCTAGTTTAACTCCAGAGCTTAAAATTGATCAAAGCGTAGCTCATAACGGTGTATGTTTAACTGTCGTTAGCCTTACGGATACTACTTATACGGTTACCGCAATTGCCGAAACGTTGAGTAAAACCAACCTTGATACACTTAAGATAAATGATACGGTCAACCTTGAACGTGCTATGATCTTGGGCTCTAGGTTAGATGGGCATATTGTTCAAGGCCATGTAGATCAGACCGGGGAATGTACAAGTGTTCGAGAAGATAATGGAAGCTGGATTTTCTCTTTCACCTATGATGCGGCAACTGGTAACCCCACTATTGAAAAAGGTTCTATTACTATAGATGGTACAAGCTTAACCGTTGTTAATTCTGGCAAGAATACCTTTGAAGTTGCCATTATACCTTACACCTACGAACACACTAGGTTTAACACCTATAAACCGGGCACCATTGTAAACTTGGAATTTGATGTTATTGGCAAGTACGTAGCAAAATTGATGATTAAGTAAGCCTATTGCTACACCTTTATAAATATCTTTTTCTGATATAGGATATAGCCCAAAAGACTATAGAACAGTACTACACTTAGCCCATATAATAAGGATGAAGTTTCTAGTGCAAGAAAGTCATGGACATATACTTTTTGAAACAACCAACCGTGTAATGAGGTGTCGCCCACTTGTATTTGACCCATCACCTTGCTAATAAAGCTAGAAAGAAAATATATTACAATAGCATTTGCTCCTGCATATCTGAATATAGATCCAAATTCAATTTTCTTTACATCTGTCAGGTAATATATAAGTGCCAAAATAAGGTTTGCCCAACCTGCAGTGACCAATACAAAACTGCTTGTCCATAGTGCTTTATTAATGGGAAACACTAGATCCCACATATGCCCTATGATCAAGAAGCTACCGCCTATGCCCATTAGAATAGTGGCTTTCTTTTCTTGCTTAGCGGTTAGTATCAATCCTGTAAATACCCCTAATAAAGAACTGGCAATAGCTGGTACTGTACTTAACAAGCCTTCTGGATCGTAATCTGCCTTATAGTTATGCGTACCAAAAACTTTTACATCTATCCAGTTTGCCAAATTATTGGGTGCTCTTTCCAAGGTGGATGTCACTCCTTCTACAGGAACGAACGTCATTAACAACCAATATCCTATTAGTAATACCCCCGTTACCCAAATTAGTTTTTTCCAACTTAGGTTAATAAACAAAATAGCTGTTAAAAAGAATACCACTCCTATACGTTGCAATACCCCAGGAAATCTAATGTCACTGAATTTTTTAAAGAATGGGTTATGAATTAAAAATGCCCCTAAGAAAAGACCCAAAGCAATTAACTTCAATGCCCGGATCGCAATTTTTTTATATGCTTTTGCATCAACAATTCTGTTCTTATAGGAAAAGGCTATTGATGTACCAACAATGAACAAGAAGAACGGAAAAACCAAATCTGTTGGTGTATAACCGTGCCAATCTGCATGCAAAAAAGGCCCGTACACATTTGACCATGTTCCTGGTGTATTCACCAATACCATTAACAGTATGGTAGCTCCTCTAAAGATGTCGACCGAAACAATTCTGTCCTTCTTCATGCTGATCTTATAAAATATTGCCTTTTAAGCGATTCCATGCTTTTACCAGCAATACACCTGCTATTATTGAAACAACCGTTAATACGATTGCTTGGGTAGTTCTGCCATAGATCCAATATCCCGTAGCGAACATGATCGAATAGATCAATAATACACCTAATAACATTGCGGTAACCCCTGCAGGTACGCTCCATTTTTCTTTATCCTTTACAATTTCCACTGCATCGGTTTTTGCTTCATCAACTACTTTGGACCAACCCGGTCCACCTGGTTGTATTTTTCCGTAGAAGCTTCTCAACGTTTCATTAGACTCTGGCTGCGTCATAAATGTAGCGATCAACCAAATAATGGTCGTTACCACTACTATAAATATATACTCTGACCAATCTGGCAGCAAACCTGTTTCGGTAGCAAATAAATAAGTACCTACGGGAGTTAATTTTAAGATGATAGAAATAATACCCGATGCAAACATTGCCGTAATCTCACTCCATGCATTAATCCTCCACCAGAACCATCTAAGTATAAAAATCAACCCTGTACCTGCTCCGAATGCCAATAGCACATCGAACAGCTGTAATGCATTTTGTAGCAATAATGCCAGTGCCGCACTGAATATCATTAATACTACGGTTGAAATTCTACCTACCGCCACCAATCGCTTTTCAGATGCATTAGGATTAATCTGTTGTTTATAAAAATCATAAACGATGTATGAAGAGCCCCAGTTCAATTGGGTACTAATGGTACTCATGTAGGCCGCCACCAAAGATGCCAAAACAACTCCTAACAATCCGCTTGGTAGTTTGGTCAACATTGCCGAATATGCTAAATCATGACCTAATTTATCTGCCGTTACATTTGGGAAAGCTTCCTGTATGCTCGCCAAATCTGGGTAAACTACAATAGATGCCAATGCCACTAAAATCCATGGCCAAGGTCTTAATGCGTAGTGCATAATATTAAAAAAGAAGGTTGCCCCAATAGCATGGTTCTCATCTTTTGCCGCCAACATACGTTGAGCAATATAACCACCACCGCCTGGCTCAGCACCTGGGTACCAAGAACTCCACCACTGTACGGCTAGCGGTATTATGAATAAAGTTATCAATGCTTTCTTGTTACTGAAATCTGGCAATATGTTCAGTTTCTCTGTTACATTTTCATTCGCCATTAAAGCTTCAATTCCTCCAACTTCAGGAATATTCACTAAATAATATGCTGCTCCTATGGCACCGGCCATGGCAACAAAAAACAAAAGGAAATCTGTATATACCACACCTTTGAATCCGCCTAAGGCACTAAAGGTAACCGTTATAAGACCTGCACTGACCACGGTTTGCCATGGTTCTAGACCCAGCATTATACTACCTATTTTAATTGCTGCCAAAGTTACCGCAGACATGGTAATCACATTAAAGATAACGCCCAAATAAACTGCCCTGAACTTTCTTAAAAAACTGGCCGGCTTACCACCATAGCGCATTTCATAAAACTCTAAATCTGTATTTACGTTAGATTTACGCCAAAGTTTGGCATAAACGAAAACGGTCAACATACCGGTAATCAAAAAACACCACCACACCCAGTTCCCCGAAACTCCGTTAGTACGAACAATATCTGTCACCAAATTGGGGGTATCCGTTGAAAATGTCGTCGCTACCATTGAAAGACCTAATAGCCACCACGGCATAGTACGGCCCGATAGAAAAAATTCTGAAGAGTTCTTACCTGATTTTTTTGACACATATACTCCTATTCCTAGGACAAGAGAGAAGAAAACTATAATAAATGCATAGTCTAATGTACTGAGTTCCATAAGTTGGTTTTAGGTTGGTTGTTAAAGATATATTATTTTAGGACATTTTTATATCTAATACGCTAAACGTACTACGTGCTACTATCAATAACTTCTGAAATTACCCCAACGGCCTGGATTCTTGCTTCTATAGCCACCTTTATCATAGGATTATCCAAAGCGGGAATAAAAGGCATTGCCGTTTTAAACGTTACGATCATGGCGTTGGCATTTGGCGCAAGACAATCTACGGGTATGGTAGTACCGTTACTGGTTCTCGCCGATATTTTTGCAGTAATTTACTATAACCGATACACACAATGGAAATATGTTTTTAAAGTACTACCATGGATGTTGGTCGGACTTTTAATAGGGGTGTTTGTCGGTAATGGGCTGCCTGAGAAGTTTTTTAAAATAGCAATGGCCACCATCATCATCATTACCGTAGGTATGATGTTCTATTGGGACCGTAAAAAAGATAAGAACGTACCATCACATTGGTCGTTTGCAGGATCTATTGGTACCATTGCAGGTATTACCACCATGGTGGGAAATTTGGCGGGAGCTTTTTCCAATATTTATTTTTTAGCCATGCGCCTACCTAAAAACCATTTTATTGGCACTGCGGCTTGGTTGTTCTTGATCATAAACATTATTAAACTACCCTTTCACTTTTTTGTTTGGAAAACCATTTCCGTAGAGTCGTTACAATTAAACTTGATGCTCTTGCCTGGCATTCTATTGGGTTTCTTCGTAGGGGTCAAATTTATTAAATACATTAAAGAAGCATTTTTCAGAAAAATGATTTTGGTTTTGACCGCTGTAGGTGCCGTGCTTATTATGCTTAGTTAGTGTTTTCGTTTTTTTCAGCAACATTCATTGACTTAAATATTTAGATTTATAAAATAATATAATAGCTAATTATCTTTAATTATCTTTACAATATGTACAACGAAAAACTAAAATTCATAGACCTATTTTGCGGAATTGGAGGTTTTAGAGTAGCTTTTGAAAACGCTTGTGAGGAAAATGACATTCAACCTGAATGCGTGTTTTCTTCTGATATAGACAAATATGCACAAGATAGCTATGAGGCTAATTTTGGAGAAAGACCTGCAGGCGACATTACTCAAATTGATGAAAAAGATGTTCCAGACCATGATATTCTTTTTGGAGGATTTCCATGTCAACCATTTAGCATCATTGGACAAATGAAAGGTATGGATGACACAAGAGGAACATTATTTTTCGATATTGCCCGTATCATAAAAGAGAAAAAACCAAAAGCATTTATTTTAGAAAATGTAAAACAACTTGTAGGGCATGATGGCGGCAAAACTTTAAAAGTAATCGTTCAATCATTAACAGATATAGGTTACCATGTTCAATACAGTGTATTAAATGCCTTAGATTATGGATTACCTCAAAAACGCGAAAGAGTAGTAATCGTTGGTCATCGTGAGCCCATAATGTTTACTTTTCCGACCCCAGAAAAACCTTACATATCATTAAATAAGATTTTAGAACAAGAAGTTGATGATAAGTATTTTGCATCTGATTATATAAGAGAAAAAAGAAAAAAGAAACATAAATCATCTTATTACCCATCGATTTGGCATGAAAATAAATCTGGTAATATTTGTTCATATCCATATTCTTGCGCACTTCGTTCAGGTGCTTCTCATAATTATCTTTTAGTAAATGGAGAAAGAAGATTGACACCTAGGGAAATGTTTAGACTACAAGGGTTTCCTGATTGGTATGAGATAAAAGTTAGTGATGCTCAAGCAAAAAAACAGGCTGGAAACGCTGTACCTGTAAATATGATTAAGGCAGTTGTTGATAAACTTCTACCATACGTTGCAAAGAGTCTAGATCAAGCCACGGTACTTAGAGAATATGATTTAAAATACAATCCTAGTTAATGGCAAAATTATCACCAAAATTAAGAACAGTATCTAAGTCTATTTCTGCTTACCCATTAAATCAATTTAATGCTGATTTCCCATATACATTAGGTCAAGAAATTGTTTATTTACTAGCAAGTAAAGGTAGGGCAGATTTACAAGGCGATGAATGGGAACAAATTTTTGCTAAATGTGTTGGAGCAGATTGGAAACCTTCTAATGTTGGTTTAGATGATGTTGTCATGGGCAATACCGCTTGGGGGGCAAAAACCGTAAAATCAAATATTAAGGACTTTAAAAACTTAAAAAGTATCCGGCTTATATCAGGTCGAAATTCACCTGTTTATTCCTACGGAGGAACAATAGACACAAGTGCAAATCCAAATATAATTGGAGAGCAGGTTCTAGAAATTTGGAACGAAAGAGTATCTGCAATTCGCGAAAAATTTAAGCATCTTCGAACAGTTGTGCTTGTCAAATCAAGCGATTTAACCCAAGTAGCGGTTTTCGAATTTGATACTATAAGGTATGATTCAGACAAGTATGAGTTTATTTGGAACAGGAATGGGAATTTAGAAGGTTATGATAAAAGTGCTGAGCATAAAAGCCAAAATAAGCGTTTTACATGGCAACCTCACGGATCTCAATTTACAATAACTGAGCAAGTCCCAAAGAAAACTTTGATATTAAAAATAAAGCAACCAGAAAAGCTTGACAAAACCAAAATACTCGATGCAATTGGATTTGATAATTCCTGGGTTACGATTGAACGTAAATAAGAATTATTAAAGTATAATTTTCAAGACATATTATATAGTTGAATTTCTAGCTATTTATAATTTTAAGATAACGCTTTGTCCACCAACCTAATAAAGTCCACATATTTCAGATTAGGGTTAATCTTTATCTCTACCCCAAACTACCTTTATAGGCATTAATCTAGAAATACTTTTGGCTCATGAATATCATAGGAAACTTTATTAAAGGGATTATCAATGTTACCGATAAAATTACCGGTGAAGACAACCCTATTGAAGATCAAAAGGCTGTGCTTCAAAACCTATTGGAAACGGCAAAAGACACTTCTTTTGGTAAAGCGTATGCATTTGAAGATATTCTAGAGAGCAACAACCCTCAACAGGCATTTCGTAATGCTGTTCCTTATTTTGATTATAATCAAATCAATGACGCTTGGTGGCATAAATTACATGAGGGACAAACCGATGTCACATGGCCGGGTAGTCCCGATTATTTTGCACTGAGTTCTGGCACCACCGGAAAAACAAGTAAACGTATTCCCGTAACAGATGCCATGATAGATGCCATAAGACAGGCAGGTATAAAGCAGGTGCTGGCCATTTCAAACTTCGATCTTCCGGCAGATTTCTTTGAAACCGGCATTTTAATGCTGGGCAGTTCTACGGATTTGGTTGAAAACGATGATCATTTAGAAGGTGAAATCAGTGGTATTAGTGCCAGTAACATTCCGTCATGGTTTAGTGGTTATTATAAACCTGGAAAGGAAATTGCCCAAATAGATGATTGGGACGAACGTGTTGCAAAGATTGCCGAAAAGGCTGCTGACTGGGATATAGGAGCGTTAAGCGGAATTCCTTCTTGGATAGAACTAATGCTGAAGGAGGTCATTAAAAAACACAACCTTAAAAACATCCACGAAATATGGCCCAATCTACAGGTCTACACTTCTGGTGGCGTAGCTTTTGGTCCCTACGAAAAGAGTTTTAACGCCTTAATGGGCAAACCCGTTACGGTAATTGATACCTATTTGGCATCTGAAGGGTTTATTGCTTTTCAAGCAAGACCAGAAACCGATGCCATGAAGTTGGTGACCGACAATGGTATTTATTTTGAGTTTGTTCCTTTTGATCCAGATTATATTCTTGAAGATGGTTCTCTTGCTCAAGATGCACCATCATTAACTCTTTCTGAAGTTGAAAAAGGACAGAACTACGTGCTCATTATCAGTACGGTCAGCGGTGCTTGGCGTTACCTAATTGGAGATACCATAGAATTTACAGATGTGGAACGTGCCGAAATAAAAATTACGGGGCGCACCAAATTTTTCTTAAACACCGTGGGTTCACAGTTATCTGTCAATAAATTGGATGATGCGCTACAAGATATCATGGAAACTTTTGACATTGAAGTGCCGGAATACACCCTTTGTGCAAAAAAGTACGAAGATGGTTTTTACCATACATGGTACCTAGGCACTACCGCTACTCAAAACCCTGAAAAGATTGCGGAAAAACTTGACGAATCATTAAAAGCTGCCAATAAAAATTACAAGGTTGCCAGGTCTAAAGCTTTGAAAGGAGTGAAGGTTTTCACCGTAGATCCAGAAGTTTTTTACGATTGGAACGATAGTAACAAAAAGAAAGGCGGACAAGTAAAAATGGAGCGAGTTATGAAAGAGGAAAAGTTTGCCGAGTGGGAAGAGTTCGTTAAAAAACATCATAATATTTAAGCTACTCGTTAAGCGCGGCGTCTCTCTCTTCTACCAATACCATTATTTCTTCTGGGGATAGATAGAAATTCTTAATTCTATCCACATATTTTTGGGTTAAGCCAGCTTTCTTTAAAATGAACTCTTTTGTAGCTAGTATATAGGTTTCCATACCGTGGTTTACCGCATAAGAATCTGCACGGCGTTCTGCTTCACGTATATAATTTTTAGAGGTTATATATTTAAACCCAAATGCGATTAAATTCAACCCACTGCGCTGTTGATAATCCATCACATGCCCAAGTTCGTGACCCAACCATCCGATCATAATTTCTGACGGAATGTCTTTGGTATAGTACACAGAATCGGCTATTTTTATTCTTTCGCTTATCAATATTTTATATGACCTTTTTTTCTTTGATTTAAAAACACTCCAAAAAGAAGGTTGTGCCTGCATGGTAGACTTTTTAATGTTCTTCTTGAACTTAAATTCAATAGCAACATCTGTAAGTTCCGGATAATGGGAAAGCGCAATTTTTGCTTCTTGGGTTATTACTTCTGGAATTATATGTTGTGCAGATGCAACCATAGGGAAACTGAATATAAATAAGATTAAATAGTTTAATTTTTTAACGGATTCTGGTGTAATCATAAAAGCGGACTAAAGAATTTAGCAAGCCCTTCTAAAAATTTACTGAACGGTGACCTCTGTCTAAATTTTTCTAAATCTACTTTGACTTCTTCCGTACAGTGTTTTGTAAATAGTTTTTCTATATGCGATGCTTTTTCTTTATCGTATAAAATAGCATTGGTCTCAAAATTGTGCTCAAAACTTCTGTAATCAAAATTACCTGAGCCTACCGATACTATTTCCCCATCAATAATAATGACCTTGCTATGAGAAAAATCTGGTCTTAAATATATATTGGCGCCCACTTCAAGCAATGCTTCAAAAGTGGAGAACATACTATATTGTGCCAACAATGAATCTGAAATCTTAGGGGTCAACAATGTGACCTGTATTCCGCTCAATGCCGCGATTCTTATGGCTTCCAAGACCGGCTCACCAGGGATAAAATAAGGGTTGGCAATGCAAATACTCTTTGTGGCTATATTGATCATTGCCAAATATTGCTGCATAATTGCAGGGTATCTAGAATCTGGTCCACTTGAAATAATCTGCGCAACCGTTTTGCCAGAAGAGTCTACTTTGGGAAAATATTTATCCTGTAGCAATAATTCTTCTTTACCTGCAAAATGATAATCCTTTACAAAAACACGCTGCAAGCTATTTACTGCCGGTCCTTTGATCTGTACATGCAAATCTTGCCATATTCCCAGCTCTGACACTGGCTTCATATACTTATCGGACACATTGAAACCACCGGTAAAACCAACGTTACCGTCTATGATTACAATTTTTCTGTGATTTCTATAGTTAAGGGTAAACAAGAGGTTTCCAAAACGAATGGGCATTGTTGAAAATGCTTTGACCCCAATATCCTTAAATCGCTGTACTCTTTTACCACGCATTGAATTGCTACCAAAAGAATCATACAACATTCTAATTTCTACACCTTCTTTTACCTTCTCTTTGAACAGTTCATAGAACTTGTCTAACAACATTCCATCTTCTAAAATATAGTATTGGATGTGTATGAATTTCTTAGCCCCTTTAATAGCTTTGAATATGGCACCAAAGGCTTCTTCTCCACTATTGAGCAAGGTTACCTCATTACCTTCATAAGGGGCAAAATAACTGTTCTTTCTTATTAGTGATGCTAATTTATCTCTCTTGTAGTCATCAAAATCATGAACGCTTTGTTCGCCGCCCTCCAACTCTTTATAGGTTTCAGAATATAATCGTCTTTTCTCTGTTTGTTTTAATTTAAACAGCTTGAACTTTCTTCTGTTAATACCGAACAAATAGTATAACAGCGGACCCAAAAAAGGAAATATTATAACAGACAAAGACCAACTAATCATCTTAGTTGCCCTTGATCCATTGAAAATAATATTGACGATACTCCACAGCGTTACCGCTATATATGCAACCCAAAAAAAAGTATTCACCACCTTATAAATTGTTTATCAACAATATACTATAAAATCGCGCGGTGTACACCCTAATTAACCTTTCAAGATATTTTTAGTTTTAAACGAGTTAATTACTCGTTGTGGTTGTGAGTACTTTTAAAAAAAAGTGATGGGAGTAATTGCTATGGATAAAAAACAGATAACCCTTTATTACAGTTCAGAAAATTCAATTGGTAAGCAATTGAACGCTTACGTGGAATCTTCTGGTAAAGAACATTTAACAATAGATATCTCTAAGACAAATGTCACCGGCACCCAATGGGCAGAGCTGGCAGATGGCCTAGGCAAGACCATCTCTGAATTGATAAATACCGACCACCCGGATTTTAAGGATGAGTATGGCGATAAAACCGTTAATTTAGATGATGATGGTTGGTTGAAAATTTTAGATAAAAAACCTAGTCTTTTAAAAAATGCCATTGTCATTAAAGGAAAAGATTTCATAGAACTTACCAGCGCATCGGATTTTAAACAATATATGGACCCTGATAGCGCGGGTATAGAAAAGCCTTATAAGTAACAAGGTCCTAAATCCCATTTTAGAATTTACTTCTCAACAAATAGGTGCTTTACCTTTTGTTAAGCTCTAACTTTTACCTTATGTCAAAGATTTTAAAATGGCTAGTTGTTATTCTCATTTTCTCCATAGGTGGTTATATGCTTGCCGAATGGAAAATGAAACATGAGATTATCAGTTTTTTAGAGCGAAAAGTACCCGATCACATTAATTTTTCATATGATAAACTTTCAATAAACCTATTAGAGGGCAACATTGCTTTTTCCGACGTTGCCGTAGTCAGTTTAGGCAAGCAAACCTCTTCGTGCGAAATAAGAGTAAATGCCAACGAGCTTTCCATTGAAGGATTTAGTTACTGGAAAATACTTTTTCAAAAGTCTGTTTATATAAAAACCTTGACACTGTCAACACCTCATCTTCATTTTAAAACTTGCCCAAAAGACCCTAACAACGTAGTTGCCAACAAAAGCAATCCCATTAATCTCTTGAAAGAAATTTTTGTTGAAGAATTAAAGTTCGAATCTGGTGTTGTGGAAATTTGGGACGCCAATGAAGAAATTGAACTCATTTCAGTAGCATCTTTAGGTCTTCATTTAAAAGATGTAGCTACCGACCCCGAGACAATTACCAAATATGTTCCGTTTACATTTTCTAATTATCAAATAGAATTAGCGCAATTTAAAGCTCCCCTTGGGGAATACGAAAATCTGCAAATGGCCTCTTTAGTGATGAACAATTCTTCTATAGACATGACTGATATTTCTCTTTTAACCAAATATTCTAAAGCAGAACTCAGTAAGCAAATTACCTATGAGAGAGATCATGTAAGCTTAACAATTCCGGCTATTTCTATCAACGATCACAATTATGTGGCCAACAAAGATTCACTTCAAATTAATTTCAAAGAAGTAAAACTCATAGAGCCCAACCTAGAAATTTATAGGGATAAGTCTCCATTGGAAGATTTTAGTACAAAGCCTCTTTACGGTACACTGTTAAGAAGACTACCCTTTATAATAGCAATAGATACCATTTTAATTCAACAAGGAACAATTGTTTATAAAGAAGATGCACCCAATAATGTAAAAGCGGGTGCTTTACGTTTTACCAATTTAAATGCAGATATTAATAATCTATCCAATTTGAAAACAGTTAACAATACAGTAAACATTAAGCTAAACGCTAATTTAATGGATGCCGGTGCACTGCACTTAGATTGGAAGTTCAAAGTGAACGATCCACATGATTCTTTTTTAATATCTGGCAAGCTTTCAAATTTTTATACTGAAAAGCTAAACGATTTTCTTGTACCCAACTTAAGAACCCAAACTACCGGAACCATTGAACAACTCTATTTTACCATATCGGGTGATGAATACACCTCTAGCGGAGACATCAAAATGCGATATGAAGATTTTAAATTTCAGTTGTTGAACAAAGAAAGAAACGGTGTAAAAAAGGTGCTTTCCTTTATTGGTAATTTATTTGTTAACGATGGCTCAAAAGCTGATGAAAACGGTTTTAGGTATGGTACAATTTCCGTTGAACGCACACAACATAAATCGTTTTTCAATTATTTGTGGATAAACCTACAAGATGGCCTGGTAGATGTACTTACCAGCAATGGCAAAAAAGAATAGCCTAAAGGCCAAACATAAAAAAGCCAGATAGAAAATCTATCTGGCTTTAAATTTCATAGCAATTTTTATACTAGTTGTCGTCAGTAGCATCTTCTACCGCATCTTCAACTTCTTCTGCACCGTCTTCAATACCATCACCAACATCTTCAATACCTTCTTCCATTTTTTCTCCTGCTGATTTTTCTTCTCTACAACTGGTTGCAACGCTCACAGTCATAATAGCAAATAAGAACATTAATAGTGACTTCTTCATAATATAGATTTTAATAATTAGGTTAATATTTTGATTGTTCATAATGAAATGTTCTAAACAGTATTTCATTATTGTTGATACAAAAATGACACTAATACCCTGTTTTGCTTGGTTGTAAAAAATTAAATCTTAACTCATCCAAACAATATGGTTAATTGACTAACATATAATTCTTTACCTACATTTTTGTGTTAATCTAAAACTTTAATAAGCCAAATATCCTTTCGTAAATTGACTTATCTTGTACACATAATCCAATTAGTATGGGTACAAAAAAAGAGTTTAAGGAGTTGAACGTGGTTGATGTCGTAAAGGATATTGCCCACAGATTAGATGTTGATTATAGGGAAGAGAACAATGAAATTTGTATGGATATCCCTAAAGAGGCTGGTACCGGTCATATAAAAGCAATTAGTTTTTCTCATGGTGTGGGTATTTTAGATGTTGATATTACCCTTAAGAAAGACACACGGTTTGTACTTAATCAATCTTTAGTGCAGCCATTGGAAATTGTATTCAACAGAGAAAAGAGTATTTGGCATGAGTTTGAAGGCCAAGAAAAACAAACAGAAATAAAGCATTTAGAAAGTGCCATTTTTTCTTGTAACAGTAAATACGGAAATGTACTTACACTTAAAGCCAAAGAACCTGTTTGCTTTTTTAGCCTAGAGATCAATAGAAAATTGTTCGAAGAAAAAATTGAGTCTTTTTTACCGGAAATGAACGAAGACCTAGAGGGTCTGTTTAGAGATGTTAACGGTATTAACCTTTTTTTTCACAAAGCCCATTATAGCCTTGATATTGCAAAATGTATTGAGGAAATCAACCAAACGGAAGATCAAGGTTTTACAAAAAGTGTATTTATTGAAGGTAAGTGCTATGAAATACTGGCGCACCATCTAAGGCAATATGTAGATGACGCCTCCCCAAGCGAAAAAAGAACAATTCTTAGACAGTCTACCGTTGTTAAAATAGAAAATGCCGCAAATATTATAGATGAAAGTTTAGACCAGGCACCAGATGTTTTAACACTTTCAAAAAAAGTAGGCTTAAATCAAAATACACTACAAAACGGTTTTCAAAGCTTATTTGGACTTTCGGTCAAAGAATATTCTCAAAATAAACGCATGGAAAAAGCTAGGCATTTAATGGAGAATACCAATTTGAACATCACTGAAATCACCTATAGAATTGGAATAAACTCTAGAAGTTACTTTTCTAAATTGTTTAAAGAACGATATTCTATGTCGCCAAAACAGTATATGCAAAAATTAGAGACCACCAAGAAAAAAGATGATACCACTGCTATTTAGGTATGCTTTTTAAATTTAATCAAAGTTGCTTTCATTCATTTTTTAACATTTCATACAAAATTAAAAGCACCCATTTGTGTCAATTAACATTTCAAAAGTGTTAACCTAATTCTGCTTTTTACAGTTGTTTTGTAGTATACAATTACCAGTGTATACCAATGATAAAACAATGAGGGAGTTGATTATAAATAGTACTAAGTCAGAAAACATTTTTACCCAGATACAAACGTGTTTGCAGGGTGAACTTAAAGGTGACTGGGGCGAAAAAATCATAACCTTCAATAATAGCACAGGAAAAGGTACGCTGAGAACCATTGATTTTAATTGGGGCCTATCTCTAATTGATTGTGACTTAAAGCTCAATGAAGATGTAAAAATTGTGTTTGATACCGATGAACTATCGCCAATTGAATTCATTTTTATTACAAAAGGCTATTTTGAGTATAGCGAAAACTGTACCGATGCTTTCAATAGGCTTAAGCAGTTTCAAAATACGATTATCTCTCATAAAAGAAATGCCAAAAAAACATTTCTATTTCCAAAAGGTGAGCATTTAAAGATCAATTTTATACGGGTAGAACGTCAAGAATATTTACAAAAAAAGAACAATGACATTTCGCAATTAAATCAATTATTGGTTTCAATTTTTAATGACAATGAATGCGACACCGCTTTTCAGCACGGTGGTAGTTATAGTCTAAGAATTGCGGAAGAAATAAAATTGCTCAACAACATAGATATTGACAACGCTATGCTAAGATCCTTATCACTAGAGGGTAGGGTCTATCTTATACTATCTCTGCAATTATTAGAACATAAAAATTTTGAAGAAAATATGAATTTACCTGAAGCTATTTCTAAAGAGGATATTCTAAAAATTCACAAATTGACCACCTATATTATTGAAAATATATCCGAGAATATATCAATTACCACCTTAAGTGAAGAGTCTGGACTAAGCCCTAAAAAATTACAATTAGGTTTTAAAATTTTATATTCAAAAACGGTCAATGAGTATGTACGATCTTTAAAGCTTGAAATTTCTAAGAATTATCTAAAAAATTCCGATCTCTCCGTTTCAGAAATAGTCTATGCCATAGGAATTAAAAGTAGAAGTTATTTCTCTAAAATTTTCTTTGAAGCATATGATATACTACCTACCGAGTATAGAAAGCATATAAAGAACAAAAACTCATCTATACGTTAATTTTCAGGATACTCGCAAGAGTTGAGCATACTATCGTATGATATGTCTTGATTGAAAAGACTTTTAGCGATCGGTCTTACCGCAAGATCTGTTTTATGCGGTGGTCTTAATAATGTTTTAGCTTGTTCTACTGAAATATCACCAGATAGCCATTCTTGTTTATCTTCATGGTCTATAATGCTAGGCATATAATCCACTAAATTCTGATAGTCTATAACCTCTTCTTCCAATGGTCCTGTAAGTAACGAACATGTTAAAAACCCATCGTCCAAAATGGTATAAATACCTGCCAAGTATAATATTTCACCGTTTGTTCTACTAACGTGGTACGGATAAATTTCTCCATTTCTTAGTACTGATGTAAAGAAACCTGTAACGGGTATTATACACCTTCTGTTTAAAAAAGAATCATGATACCAGATTTCAGTATCCATCTTATGGGTGGGTATATTGAGTGTATTGTTCAGTTTTTGAAAAAGCTCCCAATCCTCATTAAAACTACTGGGCAATAGACCCCAGATAGCTAAAGATATGGTGTTTGGCTCATCCATGGTTACTATGGGTATAGACACTTCCGTTAGACCGCTGATAACAACTTGGGGGGTATATAAATTGGGATATTTGAACAAAGCATTTACGTCTCGCTCTATCTCCTTCATCTTTGCTGTATTCGAAATTTTAAAATACATATCAATCTTTTGCTTTAGACATAAAGTTCAGTTATTTAGCAAGGATCTCTTATTGCAGAAACTAAAAATGATGACGCATTAAAAATAAGTTTATGTACTCCTTAAATTCTTGCATACAATCCAAAAAAAAGAGGCTTAAATAAGCCTCTTTCATTAGTTTAAACACTATTGTTTATCGTACGTCTTCTAAAATTTTAATATTGGACAAACCATTTTTGATCGCCTCTTTTTGACTTCTTAAAATTGTAGCCGTGGTAGACGGTAAGGAGGTATCTTCCAATACATCTTCATACTCTTCAATAGCTGCTTTTTCACCTCTAATAGCTTCTTCTAACATGGATTCTGCATTATCAAGTGAAAATAAGGCTTTAACGTCCATCCAAGCTCTGTGTGCTTTACCGGTAATACTATCACCCTTATCAATTTTCTGACCAAATGACCTAATCTCTGTTTTTAACTCATGACCAAAATCATAACGTTGTTTTGCCTTTGATTCAAAAAACGCCTTTAATTGAGGATTCTCAGTATTTTCGGCCGCTTTTTTAAAGCCTTTCTCGGCATCATAGGTTTTCTCCAACAACTCATTTAATTTATTTCCAACTTCTTCTGTATATGTACTCATTTTATATAGTTTTAATTACGTGACCTCTTTTTTAAAGATGTTGATCACTATTACATCTTGTAAAATTTATTTCTGTTTTTAAAATCTTGTAATTTTCTTTTTAGCTCGTTCAAATCTTTCGCCTTGCTTTGATCGGAATACATCAACATATGATCTAAATCAATTTCGCAAAACTCATCTCTTTGGGTTTTGCCCAAATCATCAACAGTATTATCGATCAAATATTCGTTTACCAAAAAACCTAGATAACCTAGACCTATTATTATCGATATCCCTATAACAAAATCTATCATCGCATTGTTTTGATATCAAATATATACGTGATCATTGGTTCTTTTTATCCTTAAAAAAAGATCCATTAACTCCTTTGAATTGGGTTAATATTCAGGTGTTTAGAGCAAAAAATAAATGCGGCATTTCACACAATAATTTCAAATATTATAGAAATTGCAATATCAAATTTTAGTTCTCGTGTTTGTGCCCCTGAAAAAGGTAATTTCCATCACTGGTTCTCCAAAAAACTAGAAGTGATGGAAATGCACAAACAACAATAAATAGGTATGATTAGAAAAGGTACAGTAGTAAAATGGTCATGGGGTAATGGTACTGCAGAAGGTACTGTAGAAGAAACGTATACATCTAAAACCACAAAGACCATAAAAGGGAACGAAGTAACCAGAAATGATAGCGATGACGACAAAGCGCTATATATTAAGCAAGAAGATGGTGATTTTGTTCTAAAAAGTGAAAGTGAGGTTGAACGTGCAGATTAATTGAAAACCAATAATAAATTATACGCTATTTCTTTCTTGACAGGTCTAGTAAAGGGTTAAAATCGGATATCAATTTGATTAATGCCTTCTCTGCGGTTGTTTGGTATTCTGATGATGACTTATTCTCCAAACCTTTAAAAACCTCATCTAATTCACCTTTTTCATACGAACTGACCACAAATGGGTGTACATAATACTTTTTGCAAACATTTCTAGTATTACCGAGTGCTTTGGCAGTAGCATCATAGGCTTTTATAATATTCTTTTTTAGTTGGTTTTCGTCTTTTGTCGGCTCATTCTCCATTAATGATTCAAAGAATATAATTGTGCCAGACCAGGTTCTAAAATCTTTTGCCGTATATAGGTCTCTGCTGATCTCTTGTAAATATTCGTTGACCATACCACTATCGACATTTGTTTTAACCCCATCTTCATCGTAAAACTGAAAAAGATTCCAGCCGGGTATTTCTTCGCACTGCAGTACTAACCTGCGTAATCGTCTATTATTTAGGGTGATGTTATGTTTCTTGCCCCGTTTACCCGTAAACTCAAACTTTAATTTGTTCTTACTGGTTTTTAAATGCTTGTTTCTAAGTGTAGACAGCCCATAGGTCTTGTTTCTTTTGGCATATTGTTGATTACCTATACGAATATGCGTTTCTTCCATTAACCTAACTATAAGTGCTAGCACCTTATCTTTTGGCCAACCTTTTAATTGTAGATCTTCATCTACCCGTTTGCGTATACTGGGCAATGCCTGCCCAAAATGGTGCATTCTCAAAAACTTGGTACGGTTTCTTACCCTTAGCCAAAGTTCATGATACCTATATTGCAATCTATGTTTTAAGTCATAGCCCACTGCTTGTAAATGTGCGTTGGCTATCGATGCTATTTTAACTTCTTGCCAGGCAGGTGGAATTACTAACTTTTTTATCCTTTTTAGTTCAGTTTCTTTTTGCAAAGGTTTATTCTTCAGCAAATACAGAAACTTGTCTTTTTTTTTCACCCTTTGTATGGTCAAGGCTTCTCTATCTACATATTTTAATTGCATATGTGCAGCAATATCATGGGGCTCACTAGCCAATAGTTCTGAATAATTCATTTTAGAGAAGTAAAGTGAAAGGTATTAATTTTTTGTTTATTCTTTTTAATATATCATGAAACAAAAATAAATAATGCGGTCATCTTTTTAGTGCCCAAAAAAACTGTTTTATAGCCTAAATGACTTTTCATTTGCTAGTTGGATTGTGATATCATTTTTATGAAACGAGGTCTTTTTGATAATAGAAGTTTTCTACCTTGCCCCAATATCTTTATACTGCCGCATATGAAAGGATCACCCATGTTAATTTGTATACCAGACATTAGTGGCTTTACTGAATTTATGAGCGAAACGGATTTTGAGCTAAGTTCAAAAATTATTCCTGCGCTTTTAAATCAGATTATCTACACGAATAAGATTGGATTAAAAGTTTCTGAAATTGAAGGCGATGCCGTACTCTTTTTTAAGACTGGAGAAATGCCATCATTACAAGCACTCATTGAACAGTGTAGAATATTCTACACTGAATTCTACAAGGAATTGGATGCGTTGAGAGAAAAATATAAGAAAAACAAAGATGCCGCTTCCATACCTGAAATATTAGGTCTTAAAATAATCCTGCATTATGGAAAAGAAATAGCATTGACCAAGGTTGGCAACAGCATTAAGCTGTTTGGCGAAGACCTTATCATTGCCCACAAGCTTTTAAAGAATAAGGTAAGAATGAACGAATATTTATTGTTTACCGAAGGCTTGACCAATTTCTACAAAGAGAACAATTTGGATGATCAATTTGATTGGGGTTCCTTAAAACAAAACTCTACCGAGTATGAACATGTTGGTGAAATAAACTATTCATACATTAACCTAAAGCCCCTTGTAAAGCCTTAATAACACTACTAACGTTAAAAAAGGTTAAAATGTTGATCATTAAGCTTTCTGGGTCAACACCCTACCGTTAACATTATTAATTTTGTACTAAACAATTAAACAAATTTTTATGAGCTACTTAGATATAAAATCAAAGGATATTAAACCAATTGTCAATGAATTAAATACATTGTTGGCAGATTACAATCTCTACTATCAAAACTTAAGAGGCTATCACTGGAATGTGTCCGGTAAAAACTTTTTTGACCTACACATTAAGTTTGAAGAGCTGTATACAGACGCTAGAATAAAAATTGATGAAATAGCTGAACGTATTTTAACGTTAAGAGATAACCCAACCAGTGAATTTTCAAAATATTTTGAAATGTCGTCCATCAAAGAAACGTCTTCCCTAATCTCTGATACCGAAATGGTAAAAAATATACTTGATCAGCATGAGACCTTATTAAAGCAAATGAGCAAGGTTGTTAAAGTTGCAGAGGCTGGTGGCGATGAAGGAACCATTGATATGATCGGTGGATACATTGGCGAAATTGAAAAAGTAAGTTGGATGTTAGATGCTTGGACCAAAGAATAACATCAACAAACATTACACATAAAAAAAGCACCTCATTTAATGAGGTGCTTTTTTTATGCTTTTCAAATGGTTATATATTTTATTTGACCACTTTACGTACCAAATAAAGCATTCCAAATTTTTTGGCAGCGGAGATTGCAGTGGAAACCCAGTTGTACGGACTCAAATCTTGTTTTACGTCATTCTTTATGCCCTTAAGTTCTTCTAAAGCAATTTCACGCTCTAATTTCAAGCGCTTTAAATGAAACTCTACTTCCTCAAAATTTTTATACATAGCTCTATTTAATTAAAGAATTTGACCGACAGCTTTTTCACCAACAGATTATCAATTTTGCTCCTAAATAAATAGGCCAATATCAATAAAAGGATAAAGAAAGCACCGGCAATTAGACATGCGCCTACCATACTATCAATGATTTTTGCCAAATACACAACACCGGCAACCGTAATAAAAACAAGTGCCATAAAACCAAGACCACCAAATACAGCTGTTTTCAGCAGCATACCAGTGGTCATAGTTAATTGTTGAAACACTTTTAGCCTGTAGTATTCTTGGGTTTTTTTATAATAAACCTCTCCTACATCAATAGCTTTATTAGACGTTTCGTTAAGTGAATCAATTACTCCCATTTATACTGTTTTCTGCAGTTTCTTATTTTTGGTCTTCAACTCGGCCAATTTTTTCTCCAATGTTGAAATAACATCTTCGGTTTTATAACTTATATCAGAAACCAAAGATTCTACCCTGGTATCTAAAGTCTCTCTTTCATCAGACATTTTTGATACTACTCTGTTCTTTAGATCTAAAGCACTTTCTGTAAAATTATCTCTTGTAGATGCTGCTTGATCTGCAATTAATCTTCTTGTATTCTCACCCTTATCCGGTGCATAAAGAATTCCTAAGGCTGCACCAATGGCAGAACCTGCAATAATTGCTAATAATGTATTTCCACTATTGTTCATATTTTAAATTTTAGATTAAACGTTTCTTTTATTCAATAATAGCGGTCTAGCTATCATCTTCAACAAAGATCTTTAATACCTATACAATTACTTAACTCAAAACCTTATAATATTGACCGTAACAATACCTAACTTAAAGGGTTAAGAATAATATGGAACGAATTAATACACACAACCCCTTACACCTAAATTTGCCGTTATGAAAGATTACGATTTAAAAAACCCATACACTGGCGATACTATAGCTACTTATACTTTAGATGATAGTAAGTCTATACATTCTAAGTTGAAGAAAGCATTGGAAATCCAAACTTCATGGGCCAACATGGAAATTGAAGATAGATGTCAACTGTTGACCAATGTCGCCGAGTTGCTTATAGAACGTAAAGAGGAATACGCAAAGCTAATGACCCAAGAAATGGGCAAGCCGATATCACAAGGCGTTGCCGAAATTGAAAAGTGCGCTTGGGTCTGTGATTTTTATGCTTTAAATGCCGAAGACCTTTTAGCCGATGAACTTATTGATACGGATGCAGATGAAAGTTTTATTAGTCATGATCCCTTAGGATGCATTTTAGCGGTTATGCCCTGGAATTATCCATTTTGGCAAGTGTTAAGGTTTGCGGCACCTACATTGACCGCTGGTAACACCGCTTTATTGAAACATGCAAAAAACGTTACGGGATGTTCTCTGGCCATAGAGCAATTGTTTTTAGATGCCGGATATCCAGAAGGGTGTTTTCAAAGTATAAAATCAGGTCATGAAGAAATAGAAAAACTTATTGCCCACGAAGGTATTAAGGCCGTCACCCTCACCGGCAGTGAGAAAGCAGGTAGGTCTATTGCCCGTACAGCAGGTGAAAATCTTAAAAAATCTGTCCTGGAACTTGGTGGGAACAATGCATGTATTATATGGGAAGATGCTGATCTGGACCAATACATATCAACAATGGCCACTGCACGTATGCAGAATACGGGACAAAGTTGTATTGCCGCAAAAAGGTTCATTGTATGTGCTGATATTTATGATGACTTCATAGAAAAGTTCACCGCAGAAATTAAATCTTTTAAAACAGGTGACCCAATGGATAAAGATACTTTTATCGGTGTTATGGCGCGGGAAGATTTGGCTGAAGAACTTCAAAAACAAGTACAGAATTCCATTGATATGGGTGCAGAAGTTATTCTTGGCAATGAAATAAATGGCGCTTATTTTTCACCTACCATACTTACCAATGTCACCAAAGAAATGCCAGTGTTCAAAGAAGAAACTTTTGGTCCTGTAGCTGCTATTACCAAAGTGGCAAATAGAGAAGAGGCAATACAATTAGCGACCAATTCTAGATTTGGACTGGGTAGTATGTTATTTACCCAAGATATAGATAGTGCCATGGATATGATATCACAAATTCCAGATGGAGCATTCTTTATCAATGACATGGTGAAATCTGACCCTAGATTACCATTTGGAGGTACAAAAGCTTCCGGTTATGGTAGAGAACTGTCTAGGGAAGGCATATTGGAATTCGTTAACAAAAAAACAGTATACATTAAAAAATAAAAACATGAAAGAGAATACAAAAGAGACAAAGTTCGTAAAAGAACCCGAAGAAGAAACCAGGGAATTTATCCTTCAGAAAAACAAAAAAACAAAACTGGGCGTAACCATTTTAATATCATTTTTGGTCATTCTCATAATTGGGATCATTGTTTCAAACGTGTTTTTTACCAATTAAAAAAACCTCTTAGACCAGTATCAACTTAAACATTTATATGACCAACCCACCATACCATTCTTGGGTAAATTATTTGACCGTAAAACCTTTTAGTATTCTAATTGCTTTACTGTTTATATCTTCTTGCGCAACATACAAAGAGCAAAGCAATATTCACAGTGACTCAACTGTGGAAAATACTAATGATATTACCCATACCTTCTACATTGCAGGCGGTCTGGGCAACGCATCTTCGGTACCTAACAATGCACTTTTACAGCGCTTTAAAGAAGAACTAGATCTAGCTACAGAAAATAGTACGTTGGTCTTTACGGGTGATAATATATCTCCCGAGACCAATAATTGGCTGATCGATAGCCTTTTTATTCAACAACAGTTAGATCTTTCATCTAATTTTAAGGGAGAAACCATATTCTTGCCTGGTAACAACGAATGGAAAAGTTATAAGCTAAACAAGATAGAAAAAGTAGAAAACTATCTGAAGGATATTGAACGACAAAACACTGCAGTACTTCCAAATAATGGTTGCCCTATAGAACACAAGGTCATAAATGACGACCTTGATCTTATTTTAGTGGATTCTAAATGGTTTGTATCCAACTGGTCCAGAGTTGAAGACATTAACAAAAAGTGCTCTGATATTATTACCCGTAGACGATTTATGGAGGAGTTGGAAGGGTACATAGGCGATGGTCAAGGCAAGAATATTGTCATAGCTATGCATCACCCCGTATTTACCAACGGTACCTACGCTGGTAAAACAACGGTTAAAGATCACGCTACACCGCTACCGTTAGTGGGTACTATTAAAAATGCCGTGATGGACTTGGGTGCGTTTGATCCTGAACATGTAAATTCCAGAAGATATAATTATCTACGTATTGCAGTAAGTGCCTTGGCACAGGCCAATGATAGAATTACCTTGATTTCCGGTCATGAAGAAAGTCTGCAATTATTGGAAGGTGGTGGCATTCACCAAATAGTAAGTGGCTCTTTAGGAGAAAAAAGTGCGGCCAAACTAACAGCTGGTAGAATTACCGCCATAGGTGGTTCTATTGATTATCATGGTGAATATGTGTATGGCGAGCGTGGCTTTGCAAGGCTAGACTATTTTAAAGATGGTAGTTCTAAAGTAACGTTTGTTTCTGAAAACGATCTTTCATCTAGCAAGACCTTTAATGTCCTTTCTAAAAAAGAACCTGAAAAAGAATTTGATCAATTTACGGCAAATGGTAAGGAAATAGAAGAGACCAATATCTTAGACGACCCAAAGGATTACAATAAAAGTGGATTTTATAAATTTTTGTGGGGAGAGCGTTATCGTAACTATTATGGTCAGCCTGTAGAAGCCCCCATAGTTCAATTAGACACCCTTTACGGAGGTCTTTCGGTTGTTAAAGAAGGAGGCGGACACCAATCTTTCTCCCTTCGTTTAGAAGATGCAAACGGCAAACAATATGCCATGCGATCATTAAAGAAAAGCGCGCTTAAGTTTTTAAAATTCAAGCTTCCGGGCATATCGTATAATACGCAAGATTATCAAGATACTTGGGCAGAAAAAGCAATTTCAGATTTCTTTACTACTGCCCACCCATACATGCAGCTGGTCATTAATCCTTTAGCTAAATCCGTAGGAATAAACCATTCTGATACAGATTTGTTTTATGTTCCAAAGCAAGACAGCCTTAAACAGTTCAATGAAAACTATGGTGATGAGTTATATTATATAGAGCGTAGACCGTCTGAAGAACAAGCACATTATAAGGGCTATAGAAGAACGATCCATGAAAATTCCGGTGAAGTGGTAGACTATGAAAGTACTACTGATATGTTAGAAAAAATAAAGAGCGATGAGTCTTATGGGGTAGATGAAAAGAGCTTTATTAGAGCTAGAATTTTCGATATGCTTATTGGCGATTGGGACCGCCACCAAGATCAATGGAGGTGGATCGAATATGAAAGTCCGGATGGTGAGAAAGAGTTTATGCCCGTTCCAAGAGATAGGGACAATGCATTCCCAAGGTTCGATGGCAAAGTAATCCCTTTTGTACAGTGGTTTGTTCCCGGTACAAGAAATTGGGAAACCTATGATGAGGATGTAGATAATGTAAAATGGCTGAACCTTTCCGGTAACAGATTAGATAGAACATTGGCCACTAGTTATGGACCAGAGGCATGGGTAGAAGAGGCAAGAGCCATACAAGATGGAATGACGGCAGAGGTTATAGAAAAAGCCTTTAAACGTTTGCCCATGGCGGTGCAAGATGAAACTTCAGAATATATTAAGCAAAGTTTAAAACAACGACTAGAAACATTGCCCAAAACCGCTGAAGCGTATGCAAATTACCTTAATAAAATTGTAGCCGTACTCGGTACCGAAAAAGACGACATCTTTACCATGACCAGAATGAAAAATGGTGAAACCAAGGTTGTAGTAAAACGTATTTTAAGTGATGAAAAAAATGAATTGGTCTACTCAAGAACATTCAATGATAGTTTAACGAAAGAAGTCTGGATCTATGGTTTAGGTGATGATGATGTTTTTGTTGTTGAAGGTGAAGAAAACCCTAAAACCAAATTAAGAATAATTGGAGGTTATGGTGACGATACTTACACCATAGGCAATAAGAAAAAAGTAAAATTGTACGATTGGGAACATGAAAAGATTGATATTCAAGATCAAAAACCTAAAACCCTATTAACCGATAATTATAAGACGAACACTTTTCATTTTAGATATTTTGAGCCTAATACCAATGTATTGGTGCCCACATTAGGGTTTAGAACGGACGATGGTTTTTTTCTAGGAGCATCAAACACCTATACCCAAAAAGGAATAGATGGCAATTCATTTAGACAACAGCATAGCATTAGTGCCAATTACTACTTTAATTTTAAAGCTGCTGAACTGTCTTACTCTGGTATTTACGGAAGTGTTTTCCCCGGATGGAATTTTGAAACAAGTGCCTACTTTGCCAATGATCGTTATGTAAAGAACTTTTTTGGCTTTGGTAACGAAACTGTAAACAATGAAGATGCCCTTGATAGAGATTATTATAGAGGCAGAATTAGAATGTTCAAGGCAAGTGCCGGTTTAGCATATTACAGCCTTCGTATCAGAGGGTTATTTGAGTCGTTTAAGGTAGATGACAACCCAAACAGATTGTTCAATAGTAACAATCTTAATAATGAAATATTTGAAACCCAAAACTACGGAGGACTAGAATTGACAGGGGAATATGATCGTGATGACGCAGGTGATTTTCCATCAAAAGCAATTTACTTTGGCTTCTCCGCTGGTTATAAAATGAATATCGCCAATAATGACAACAAGTTTGGTTATGCTTCTTTGAAAGTAGGTTTTGACCATAAATTAGAACATAAAGGAAACCTTGTATTTAGTACTACTGCGGAATACAAAGGACTTTTTGATTACAATGATGTATATTTTTACCATACACCCTCTATTGGTGGTGGTAACGGACTTAGAGGATTTAGGGATGAACGTTTTACCGGCAAGTCTTATTTCTACCAATCTTCAGATCTTAAACTAAAACTAAAGCGTTACATCACCGCTGTATCTCCTGTGACCATTGGTATGTATGGTGGGTTTGATTATGGTAGGGTATGGATGCCCAATGAAAGTTCAAATGTTTGGCATACTTCCCAAGGCGGCGGTTTTTGGATCAGCAGCTTAAAGGCACTTACGTTTAATATTGGGTATTTTAATTCTAAGGAAAGTAATCTTATTCAGGTTGGTTTTGGAATATCCATTTAACATAAGCAGATAATTTTTGTACATTTCTAAAGTATTATCTTTTTCATTAAACTTATGTCTACAATAGTTTCAAAAGCCGAAGTATTTGCCACAGATCTCTTGACCGGCAATATTGACCCAAGATTTTTATATCATAATCTTAGGCACACCCAACGTGTTGTAGAGAGTACTAAAGAATTGATCGAAGGAGAGAATATTTCAGACGAAGAAAGTGAACAATTATTAGTTGCCGCTTGGTTTCATGATCTGGGCTACACAAAATCTTATACCGATCACGAAGAGCAAAGTTGCCTATTGGTAAAAGATTTCTTGGCAGAATATAAAATTTCCGTTTCCTTCTCTGAAGTTGTTTGTAGCCTTATTATGGCCACTAAAAAAAATTACGAGCCAGTAAACGAATTAGAGAAAATAATTCGCGATGCAGACTCATCACACTTTCATATTAAAAATTTTGTTGCATCTACAGAGCTTTTACGTGAAGAACTCGCCCTTATTGGCAAACAAAGCTTTACAACGGCAGATTGGCGCGAAGAGAATATAAAATTCTTACTTACCAATCATCGCTTTTATACAGATTATGCCATAAATAATTGGCAAAAGGGAAAAGATAAAAATATTAAGAGGCTCATTAAAGCGAGAAAAAAGCACAAAGAGCTCGTAAAAAAAGAAAGTTTAAAAGCTAAGTTCAAAGGAGAACTGCCAGATAGGGGAATACAGACATTGTATAGAGTTACGTTACAAAATCATTTAAAACTTAGTGACATTGCAGACACCAAGGCAAACATCCTATTGTCCGTAAATGCCATTATCATATCTATGGCGCTCGCTAATTTGGTGCCCAAATTAGACAACCCCACAAACGATTATTTATTCTACCCTACCTTTTTGTTCATCATTTTTAGTGTAGTTTCTATGGTAATGTCCATTATTGCCACAAAACCTAACGTAACCACTGGACAGTTTACAGAAGAAGAGGTTACCACCAAAAAAGTCAATTTATTGTTCTTCGGTAATTTTCACAAAATGAAACTAGAGCAGTACAATTGGGCTATGAAAGAACTTATAAAGGACAAGGATTATATATATAGTTCTCTAACAAAAGACCTATATTTTCTGGGTGTGGTCCTGGAAAGAAAGTATCGCATTCTAAGATGGACATATACCATTTTTATGATAGGTATGGTATTATCTGTAATCGTGTTCGGTATTGCTTTAAAATTCTACGGACCAGACCGCATACTTGAACTTCCTGTAATGCAACCATAGTAGAAAAGTGGTAAGGCTGATTACGGTGTTTTTTCAATAACTGTAAAGTTTAAATACCAAAAGCCATAAACAGTACACATAACAGAATACCGATAACGGCAATTACAATAGTGAACTTTAATGCTTTGGCCAATACCGGTTCTTTACGGCTTTCATTTACATTTACCCTGGTCATGAGTGTTGGTTTATTTAGAATAATACCACAAAATTATGGCTTCACGTTTTTAAGTTTTAACTCCAAAAGCGAATTTATTACCTCCATTAAATATACACTAACTTATTGAATATAGGGCAACTAGAAAACCATATAGTATTATTAGCCCATTTGTATCATGGCTTCCTTAAACTTTGATTTAGGAGCGGAGCAGACCGGGCACTCATATGCCTCACTTATATCTTGAAATTTTGTGCCTGCAACTATATTGAAATCTTCATCTCCAAAAGATTCATCATATACCGTAAAGCAATCTTGACATTGATATAACTGCTGTTTAGTTTCAACCACCTCAACATCTGTAGTTTTTTCCAAATCGTCAACTTGCCCTAGTTGGTCAAAATACATCTTACTCAACTCCATTAACAGACCGGGCAGTTCTATTTTATCAATATCTTGGGCGTAGGTAATATACTTTTGACTATTGGGATCAAAATGTTCAAAATGTAGCACATTGTACGTTGGGCGAACTTCAAACTCTTTAACAATGGTGGGCAAGCTGTTCTTTTCAATAATCACCGAGGCAAAGTGCGAACGCTTACCCACTTCATTGCTTATACCAAAAGTAAGACCGTAGGTACTAATATCATTTTGATCAAAACTTCTGACCAAATATTTTTTAAGCTCAAGGGCTTCACCGTCATCAATTGGTACGTGCCAGTTCATCTCTAACTGAGAGTGCCTAACATTA
This sequence comes from Maribacter sp. UBA3344, assembly GCF_002362375.1. Lineage (NCBI taxonomy): Bacteria > Pseudomonadati > Bacteroidota > Flavobacteriia > Flavobacteriales > Flavobacteriaceae > Maribacter > Maribacter sp. UBA3344. Next base: position 53,254 of record NZ_DERI01000028.1, read on the forward strand.
ATTCCCCTTTTGCCCAAAAACCTTTCAAGTTCTGGTCTACTTGATTTTTTAATTCCTTTTACCACGAAAGATTTCCAGGGTGTAATACAGATTTTACCAATACTATTATCTAAACAAAAACCACAGAACGCCTTTAAAAACGATAGGTCATATTTATTATTTCTCCAGTACAGTCCCAACCAATAAAGATCGGTACCCAACCGGTTCATACCCTCATAGTACGGGAAGGTCTGAAAAGGAACCTTTAATTCCTTTTCCATGGTTTTATTGTTCGTCTCCAAGTTTTTGTTCATTACAAAGAACAACTCATCTATATCTGAAATGTCTTCATGAATTTCCTCTATTTGCTTTGAAATGGAATTTATATCCCAACTATAAATTAAAACCGGATAAAAAGCAGATGATTTCCAGTGTGGAAGTTTAATGTTTAAATACCAATAATCTTCTTGATCAGATGCTATAAAATTGAGATTGCCACTAAAAATAGGCACTAGCCTTTGTTTAGGATCGGTAATATTGATTTTGAGTTTTGGTAAAAAATCAAAACCTTCTAAAATATATAAATACGTAGATCCCTTTAACCAATGGGTCATGTCAAAAATATCTGCAGATACGTAAGAGCTTACAATATTCTGATACGATCTATTGGCAATGATATCAGTATTAAATTTTGAAATACTTTCCAATTGCTCTTCTTTGGCATCTTTCAACGGAAATAAAATATCTTGTCTAGAACCAAAGTTAACACTGGTAAGACCGGCAGACTCTAGCATGGTAATAATATCCTTTAATTCACCCGGGGAAGTAACCCCTCCCTTGATCAATATTCTATGCAGATCATCGTTCATAATGTCCTATTTTTAATTAGCCAATACCAGCTGTTTTTGTAATAACTCCTTAATCTCTGGCTTACAGCTACCACAGCCTAAACCTGCACCTGTTTCTGAGCATAATTTGTTGAACTCGGAGCATCCGCCATTAATGGCATCAATAACATTGCCCTCGCCCACTTGACTACAGGAACAGACCAACTTGCCCTTTAACGGAACAGAGGTAGAAGCGCCACGCAACAGCTCATCCCGCTTTTCAGAGAGTTCAATTTCCTCTTCTATGAGCCTTTTAAATTCTGCAAATTCATTTTTATCGCCCATTAAAATGGCTCCTTTAAGCGTATCATCTTTTACGATACATTTCTTGTAAAAGCGCTTGCTGACATCCATTAAAATAATTTCTTCATACGATGGATCCCCTAACGGTGAGTTGACCATGCCAATGCTGCAGAGATCTAAATTTTCGAACTTTAAAATATTCATTAAAACAGAGCCGTTGTAAATACTGCTGAAATCGCCAAGAATAAAATTTGCTGCAATATCAGCTTGTTGTTCAGCTGCCGAGGTAATTCCGAACAACGAATTTTTGTATTCCGCTATTTCCCCGAGTGCAAAAATAGAAGGGTCGCTACTTTGTAAGTATGAATTTACAACGACTCCCCTTCGGGTATGAACCCCAGTCTGTTTTGCCAATTCTATATTGGGCCTAGTACCAATGGCATACACAATGGCATTACATTGAATGGTTCTACCTGTTTTTAGATTTACTAAAAGACTATGTTTTTGGCCCTTATCCTCAAAAACGGTACTTACCTCATTATCAAAATAGAGGTTTATGCCACGTTCCATCACATCTTCCGCTAACAGCCTACTTGCAACACTATCCAATTGACGTTCCATTAAACGCGGTGCCCTTTGAATAATGCTAATGTTGATGTTGATCTTTTTCAATGCCGCTGCAAGCTCCAAACCTAAAAGTCCGCCACCTACAATGACCACATTCTGATCTTTTGCCTTTAGACCGGTTTCCGCTAAATATTTTCTAAGCTTATCGGCATCGCCTCTTTCACGCATGGTGAAGCGACCAGGTAATTTTATTTGAACATCACTAGGGATAAATGCCCTACTACCCGTTGCCATAATAAGCAGATCATAAGAATGCACTTTCCCCAAAGAATCTAAAATCGTCTTTTCATCTGCATTGATATTGTCAATACAAATACCGGAATGCAAGGTGACATCTAACTTTTGCAACTCACCTTCCTTCAATTTTTCCAAAGCTTCCCAAGAAAGTTCATCACTAACATATTCCGGTAGTAGAACCCTATTATAAAAAGGGTCTTTTTCCTTTGAAAACACATGAAGTTCATCTTCTGTATTTTTTTCTCTGTAAGATTGTATGAAACGATATGCAGCGGCACCGGCACCTACGACTACTACCTTCTGCTTCTTTTTGACAAATTTGGAGACCTCAACCGCACAGTATTTAAAATCCGGCTCTTTAGATATTGGGTCTACCAAATCGTTGGTCAGGTTATTTGCCCTACCAAAATCATTGTTCAATACTTTACCCCAATGCATTGGTAAAAAAACTACCGATTCTCTTATATCATAGTTGAGCTGTACCTTCACCTGTACCTGCCCACGTCTGCTTTTGACCACTGCAATATCTCCATCCTTAATTTTTCTTAAGTAGGCATCTACAGCATTCATTTCTAAATAAGGTTGTGGAATATGGGTCAATAACCTCTTAACCTTACCGGTCTTGGTACGTGTATGCCACTGATCGCGTACCCTACCTGAATTTAATATTAATGGATATTCGTTATCCGTTTCCTCAGATTTATTATAAAGCGTTGAAGGGGCATTAAAATGTGCCTTTTTGTCATTGGTAAAGAACTTACGATCTGTAAATAACCTTGGTGTTCCCTTATGTGTTTTGTGCGGTACGGGCCATTGAAAACTACCTTCATTCTTCAATCGATCATAAGACAGACCAGATATATCTATCTCCGTGCCTTTGGTAAGCAAACAATGCTCATCATAGACCTCACTACTATTTGCATAATCAAATCCTGTATAGCCCATTGCTTGTGCAAAACGCCAAATAATCTCTGCATCTGGCAAGGCCTCTCCTGGCGCATCTATTACTTTTGGCAGATAACTAATTCTTCTTTCAGAATTGGTCATGGTACCTTCTTTTTCTAACCAACCTGCAGCAGGTAGTAGTAAATCTGCAAATTTAGTCGTCTCCGAGTTATGTGATATGTCTTGTACCACCACGAATTTTGCCTTTTTCAATGCTCTTTCTACCTTTTTTACATTGGGCATACTAACTGCAGGATTGGTACAGATGATCCAAATGGCCTTTAGTTTTCCTTCATCCAAGGCATCGAACATTTCTGTAGCGGTATACCCTGGTTCTGCCTGAATTTCTCCACCTCCCCAAAAGTCGGACACTTCTTTTCTATGCTTAGGGTTGCCCAAGTTTTTATGGGCTGCCAATAAACTGGCCATACCACCAACTTCTCTACCCCCCATGGCATTTGGTTGCCCTGTCAATGAAAACGGACCAGAACCAGGTTTTCCTATTTGACCTGTTAATAACGATAGGTTTAATAACGAGACATTTTTAGCAACACCTATAACACTTTGGTTCAGCCCCATGGTCCACATACTAATGAACTTTTTGGCATTGCCAATATACTCTGCCGCTTTACGTATATCCGCTACTGGAATACCACATTTTTTAGCCGCCTCTTTGAGCGTTAGTGTATAAGCCATTTCTTTACACGCTTCAAAATTTGCAGTGTGTTTTTTAATAAAGGCAACATCTATTTTTCTTTTATCTATTAATCTACGCGCAATGGCATTAAATAAAATTACATCGGTACCCGGTAAAATCTGCAAATGTAAATCTGCCCCTGCACAGGTTTGGGTTTTTCTAGGATCTACGACAATTACTTTAACCTGCGGATTTTCTTCTTTATGCTTTTCCAATCTTCTATATAAAATAGGATGGCACCAAGCCGGATTTGCTCCTGCTATTAAAAAACAATCTGCCAATTCTATATCCTCATAACAAATTGGAACGGAGTCTTCCCCTAAAGTTTTCTTATATCCTACTACGGCAGAACTCATGCACAGTCTAGAATTGGTATCTATATTATTTGTGCCTATAAAACCTTTGGTCAATTTGTTTATTAGATAGTATTCTTCTGTTAGGCATTGGCCTGACACATAAAATCCTACACTATCTGGACCGTGTTTTGCAATGATACTCTTAAAAACCGCCGCAGCACGTTCAAAGGCGGCATCCCAAGAAACACGTTGTAAAGGATGATTTCTACTCCATTTCATTTCTGGATACAAAATACGATCTGTTGTATCTTGCGCTACGTAGTTTAGATTTCGTCCTTTGGTACAAAGCATACCTTTATTAGATGGGTAATCTGGATTACCATCTACACTTATTGTTCCTTTTGCATCAACGTCTACCAACATACCACAGCCTACACCGCAATAAGAACATATTGTTTTATGAGTTTTAGTACTATTCATTTTACCAGAGATAAAGAATGGTTTAGAAGTATACTGCAAATTATAAAAAGTACGTATAAATACGTACTTTTTTATGATAAATGTTTTGCCTAAAAACTAGTGATTCAAAATTAAAACGGACAAATACTGAGAATAAGTCAAAGAATAGCATTCTAGAGCTAATACCCGTTAAAGTATTAAACCTCAGCTCTATTTGAAAAAGAGTTGTTTATCATCATATCCGTTTTAGGCTACAGCTCCCTTTTGTAGCACAACAACCTCAAATACAAACGATATTAAATTAAATTATACTTCTGCGATTTTTTAGAAAGATCAATGAGGTTTTTTACATCCATCTTACGCATTAAATTAAAACGATGCGTTTCAATAGTACGCTTACTGTTCTGAAGCTTTTCGGAAATTTGCTGATTGGTTAAGCCAGAGAGTACCAACTCTAACACTTTTAATTCTTTATTGGTAAGATCAAAAACATTTTCACCTGTCTTTTTTAGTGTTTCTTCTTTTTTTACAATTTCATTTTTACCACCCAAAAGATTGTTTACCAACACATTACTAATATCTCCACTAAAATATTTACCACCTTCCCTAACGGTATGTATAGCTTTAATGAACTCTGATTTATCAGTATCTTTCAATAAATAACCATTGGCTCCAGAGCTAATGGATTTCAAGATATACTCTTCAGAATCATGCATTGACAAGATTATAGTTTTCACCGAAGATTTGCTTTGCGTCAATTCTGCAACGGCATCAATACCGTTCATAACGGGCATTCTAATATCAATGATCAAAATATCGGGATTTACTTCCCCTACCAAATCAATGGCCTCTTTACCGTTAGACGCTTCACCGATTACTTGTAGATCAGACTCTGTTTCCAATAAAGAACGTATACCGTCCCTTACCAAAGCGTGATCATCTGCCAATACTATTCTTGTTATTTCACTCAAAATATAGGTAATTATACGTATGCCGCTAAATTACATATAATTTTAAAAAAATACGGTCTATACAAAAAGTGCTGTATAGACCGTAAAACCAAACTAATTTAAGTTCTAATATTATTCTTTTTTGGTATTCAAAAATTGAGGCTTGATGGTTAACTGTACCCATGCCCAATTTTGGCTACTGGCAGCTAGATCTTCTGTAATTCCCTTAAGTTCATACATACCATCTGCAGCGAACATTTGAGAGTACCCGATTGCCAAACCGTAGCCTTTGAATTTTTTCGCAAATACTAAATCAATTTCAGTACCCAATGATTTCTCGCCACTTGGTAATTCTTGCTCGCCACTAAAGTTCAACACCTTTACCAATAGGCTAGACTGCTTGCCTAAATCGAATTTTGCACTCGCATGAATATCAAAAAGACCTACAGAATTGGCATGGTTACCCACGTAGAAATAATCCATAAATCCGTTGAACTTATGGTTGGTACCGTACAATGGAAAAAATGCCTCAGTTTTGTCCGTAGTATCCGCTTTATTACCACTGATTACTTCTGTACCAATACCCAACGCTACTTTATCACTTGCTTTATAACCCAATTCCAAACCTAATAAATAGGCACTAGATTTTACTTCGTTTTGTCTTTCTCCCGTTTGTAAAAACAAGTTGGCATTAGCATTGAACTTTCCTTGCTTAAAATTTAAGTGTGTACCTATTGTTTGCAAATTGCTTACACCGTCTGCAGCGTCTGTTTCATCAAAATTTTGAAAGCCATTGTTCAAGGCTAACAAACTTGCAGAAAAACCGTCCCATTGTTGTTTTGCATATACATATTGCATGGTCTTATAGGTAAAAAATCCTGCTGTATTATATGCCGTACCTACAGACTGAAAACCTGTGGGGTTGTCAAAATCTTGACTAAAGGCTAAACCTATGTCCAAGATAAATTTATCTTTCTTGTACTTTAATAGTCCGGCATCATGGTTTCTTCCTTGCTGTGCCCAATCTAACCCGCCAAATATTCGTTGGTCATCATAAGATATCACTTGACGGCCCAATTTAGTGGACCACCCTTTTCCTAAATTAATATTTGCCCATGCTTCAAATACGGCAAAAGAATCGTTTTGATCATCTGGTAGAATTTGTCTGTTCTCACCCCAAACCATTACATCTTGTAGGCTTAGATAAAACTGATATGCCTCAGATTCATACTTGGCATTTAAACGTGCACGTGTAGAAATGGCGAATCCGGCATCTGCCGCATCTGGTATTAAACTACCAAAGCCATGTCTGTATTCCGTTCTTGGTCTAAACTGACCATCTAGTGTAAATTGTGCATATATGGCGTTAGCCGTTAGTAATAATAGGGTGATGATTAAGTATTGTTTTTTCATAATTTTTCTAATTAAAATTTTGAGTTAGTTAATGGTTAGTGTTCAAGAAAATCTATTAAGTGTTTTCTGTAGGTATAATAATCGTCGCTTTCCAATACAGATTTGCGAGTTCGTGGCCGTTCAAAGTCAATGGAGAGTATATCCCCAATTTTTGCCCTAGGCCCACTGGTCATCATAATAACACGATCAGCTAAAAAAATGGCCTCATCCACATCATGGGTAATCATGACCGCCGTAATTTTCTCCTTGTTCCAAATTTCTATGAGAATATCTTGCAACTCTCCCCTGGTCAACGAGTCTAGCATTCCAAAAGGTTCGTCTAACAACAATACTTTTGGTTTAATGGCAAAGGCTCTTGCAATACCTACACGTTGTTGCATGCCTTGAGATAGTTCTGATGCTTTTTTATGAAAGGCATTCTCAAGACCTACTTTGTGTAAATAGTATTTGGCAATGTCTTCTCGCTGCCCTTTGGTGGCTTGAGGAAAAACCTGGTTGACCCCTAATAAGACATTCTGAAGTGCGGTCATCCAAGGCATTAAGCTTGGAGATTGAAAAATAACCCCCCTATCTGGACCCGGACCTTTTACCGGATTTCCCAGAACTGAAATATTACCGCCAGAGATAGGATTAAGACCTGCTATCATGGAAAGCATGGTTGTTTTTCCACATCCTGAATGCCCAATAATGGTTACGAATTCTTCTTTTAAGATCTGTAAATTCAAATCTTCAAGAACTACGTAGTCCCCTTTTGGCGTAGGGTACACTTTTTTTAAGTCGGCCAAATCTAGCATTACCTTGGATGGGTAGATAATGCCGTTCTCTGAATATACTTCGTTAGATTGTTCTATTGTATTCATTTTCCAATTCTTTAAGCGACAAAACTTTTTGGTGTAAGCTCTGGCAATTTATACTCTACATTAGATACCGTTTTTCTCTCTTCGCCTATATCCATTAGATATTCTATAATGGCATTTCTAGTTTTCTTGTAAACAGGATTGTCATTCATGGCCGTTTTATCCCTTGGCCTTTCTATATCTATTTTAAACTCCGGACCCAAAGTGGCGTTTGGTCCCGGCTTAAGAGGTATTATTCTATCTGCCATGTAAATACCTTCATCAACATCATTGGTAATCAATAATGCCGTACGCTTGTCCTGGCTCCAAATATTCAAGATCTCATCTTGCAGATTACCTCTGGTCAAAGCATCTAAAGCTCCTAAGGGTTCATCCATAATGATCATCTCAGGGTTCATGGCCAAGGCACGTGCAACCGCTACCCTTTGGCGCATTCCTCCAGAAAGCTCTTTAGGTCTTTTATTGATTGCGGGACTAAGACTTACCATTGCCACATACTCCTTTACCCTTTTCATTAAATCTGCTTTACTTTCTTTTGGAAAAGCTTCTTTTACCGCCATGTAAATATTTTGCCCAACAGTTAACCATGGCAATAGCGAATAGTTTTGAAAAATAACTCCACGTTCATGGCTGGTATCGGTTACGGGTTTTCCTTTAAAAAGTACTTCGCCACTTGTTGGCTGTAATAAGCCGTTGATCAAATTTACCAAGGTGGTCTTACCGCTACCCGTAAACCCTACAATGGCAACAAATTCTCCTTCATCCATGGTAAGGTTAATGTTAGACAGTACTTCTGTACTTCCATCTCCTTCACCATAGGTTTTGTATATATTATTTAGTTCTAAGTATGCCATGCTCTTCTTTTTATAAATTATGCCATCTCGTTTTTGTTGAAAGAAACCATGTTCTGTACGGTCAACATCAACCTATCCAATAAAAACCCAATGATACCTATGACAAACATGGCCACAATGATTTTTGAATTGGAGTCGTTGGCACCATTCTGGAATTCCTCCCAAACGAAAAGACCTAAACCTTGACTTTGTGCAAGCAATTCAATGGCGATCAAAACCATCCAAGCAACAGAAAGGGTAATTCTTAGACCTGTAAAAATTAAGGGTAACGAAGATGGCAGTATTACTTTGAATACTTTTTGAAACGTGCCTAACTTCAATACTTTGGCTACATTGATATAATCTTTATCTACCGATGATACCCCCATTGCCGTATTGACCAAAGTTGCCCACATGGCACATAGCCCAACACTGATAAAAGAAATAACAAAGGCATTATCTGAACTATCGCCTATGTACAACGTTTTTACGATCATAAAAACCAATAAGTACCATACTACGGGCGATACTGGTTTAAAAACTTGGATGAACCAGTTGAACGCACTACGTAAAGACGGACTAAGACCTATTATGATACCTATGGGCACAGCAATCAACAATGCCAATAGAAAACCTGCAAATACCGTTTTAATACTTGTAAGTACTATATCTATAAATGACGCTCTACCCGTATAAACAATAGGATCTTTGCCCTGAGCAATTAATTTTTCATTGGTAGACGACAATTTTTCCGCAAAGGCAGCCTTGTCCGCTTTTATAACTTGGTGATCTGCGACCAAAGATTTTAAAGATGCCCAAACCTGTGTAGGTGATGGTAGGGTGTTGGGCTGGCAACTACTGTCACCCGACTCTATACAAGCTCGCTCTGCCGCTGCAGCTTCTTCACCCCGTTCTTGCAACGCTTTTTCTACCTTGTAATCTGCCTCTTTGTTGTAAAGGGCTTTAGATCCCATATGCCATAAACCTATAAACAATAAGATGGATAGAAGTGTTATCCCAGCATTCTTCATAGATTTTATAATGCCATCCTTTTTTACACTTGGTGTAAGTTTTAAAAGTACCTGCTTAAAACTTGCAGACATGCTTTTTTCGTTTTTTAAGACCATTTCTTGCTCCATAATAATTTGTTTAAAGTCAATGAATAAATGTGCTTACTTTTTGTCTTTGTTACCTATAGAAAAACTATTGATATACCCAATTGGATCTTTGGCATCATAGGTTGTACCGTCTATAAAATCTGCCGTAGGTGCTTTGTATCCATCTGTTGCAGGTATATCCGTTGCAGGTATTTGACCTTCGGCAACCAAAAGATCCGCAGCCTTTTTCCAAATGTCAGGTCTGTAGATATCCTTAATAGTACTAGCGTACCAGTCTGTAGTTTTAGCTTCTGGAATTTGTCCCCATCTACGCATTTGAGTTAAGAACCAAATACCATCAGAATAGAATGGGTATGTTGCGTTGTACTTATAGAATACATTGAAATCTGGCATTTCGCGCTTGTCTCCTTTTTCGAATTCAAAAGTACCGGTCATAGAATTTGCCAATACTTCTTTTGGTGCACCTACATATTGAGACATAGAAAGAATCTCAACCGCTTCTGCTCTATTAGAAGGCTCATCTAACCATTTACCCGCTCTGATCAATGCTTTTGTAACCGCAATTGCCGTGTTAGGGTTCTGCTCTACAAACTGCTTGGTCATTACAAATACTTTCTCAGGATTATTCTTCCAAATGTCATAGTTGGTAGTAACCGGAACACCAATACCTTTAAATACCGCTTGTTGATTCCATGGCTCACCTACACAGTATCCGTAAATAGTACCGGACTCCAATGTAGCCGGCATTTGCGGCGGAGGTGTAACAGAAAGTAAAACCTCGGCATCTATTTGCCCTTGTACATTATCCGCAGTATACATACCTGGGTGAATACCTGCTGCAGCCAACCAATAACGCAATTCGTAATTGTGGGTAGATACCGGGAAAACCATTCCCATTTTAAAAGGTTTCCCTTCATTTTTATAAGAAGTAATTACAGGTTTTAATGCATCTGCCTTAATAGGATGAATTGGCTTACCATCTGAATCTGCAGGTACATTTGGTTTCATTTTTGACCAAACATCATTAGATACCGTAATTCCATTTCCATTTAAATCCATAGAGAACGGAGTAACCAATTCTGCTTGTCTACCAAAACCTGCCCCTGCAGCAATTGGTTGGCCTGCCAACATATGCGAACCATCTAATTGACCGTCAATAACACGGTCCAATACATTTTTCCAGTTAGATTGTGCTTCTACCGAAACAAAAAGTCCTTCCTCTTCAAAAAAGCCCTTTTCTTTTGCAATGGCCAATGGTGCCATATCGGTCAATTTTATAAAACCAAAAGTTAATTGTGGCTTTTCAATATCCAGCATTTTTGTTTTTGAGGTTACAGCTTCTTCAGAAACCGCTTCGGTTTTCTTACTTTTTGTATCTCCACAAGCGGTAAACACCAAAGCGAGGGAAAGGGTTAAAATAGATGAAGTAAAAATGTTTTTCATAATCATATCATTTAGTTTTCTACGTATTAATACTTATTGAAGCAAATATATACGTATCCTATACTTTTGTTAATGCTATTAGGTATGTTTAAACCTCTTTTTACACCATATAATTAACCCTGTAAAACACATATCCTTTACTGCGAAAAAGCAGTTTTTATCCAATAACAACCTATTTATCAGCAGTATATAAATACTGAGAACATTGAGAATAACTACGTAAGTATGTGTGATTAGATAGTACGTACTATTAACTATCCAAATAGAAATTGTGCTCTGAAATTTCTTTTTTAAGTAATGCTATATCAGCAATACCAATTCTTTTGCCTTTGGTAATCAATAAGCCCTCTTTTTTAAGAATAGAGAACATTCTTATGACCTGCTCTTCGGTAGTACCCGCATAATCTGCATATTCCCTCCTACTTAATAAAAGTGAAGAATACCCATTTACCTGTCCAAATTTGCGGTCAATATATAATAGTGTGTCTATAACCCGTTCACGAACCGTCATTTGAGATAAGGATTTTACCCTTATTTCACTACGATTAAGTTCATTGGCATAAAACAACATAAAATCATACGTAAGACCAGGTGTTTCCCTTAATGATTCTTGAAGTAACTCTTTTGAGAAATAACATAAGGTGCAATCTACCAAAGCAATGGCACTAATTGGATAAGTCTCTTCTGTGCCAAAACCTCTATGCCCAATGATTTCACCTGGAGATGCAAAACGAACAATTTGTTCTTTACCATGTAGACCGGTCCTTAAAACTTTGACCTTACCACTTAAAAGAAAGAAGAGTCCGGTTACCGAAGCTCCTTCCATAATAAATTGCTGTCCTTTTTTACACTTTATTTCTTTTCTTGCCTTTACAAGTTTGCCAATACTAGAAGTATGAATGTTCTTTTGAATAAGACAATTTTCATTGGAGCATAATCCACAGGCACTATCTAGCAGCTCCGATGAATCGGAAATACGCGTTGATATATGATTAGCACCTGCTCGCATAACTACATGAATTTAGATACTACTTGGCGATAAATTGATAACGGACTTATCTGCCTTTTGTAATTCTTCCTTAACTAGTTTTTCATCTTCGACGGAGAATTTAATGGCCAGCGTAACAAGTGCCGTGACTATAACAAAGCCACCTATAAGTAAATACCCACTTGAAACAGCCCCCGATGCCGCAGCAGATTGAGCGGCCTTCATTGCTTCTTCACCTAAATTAGCGTTAGCAGCCAAGGCATTGGTTTCTGCCAAAGCGGATTTTGATTTTAATAATAATGCCGCCAAAAAAGCACCTACATTACCACCTGCACCAACAATACCAGAGATAGAACCAATAGCTTTTTTATTTATAAAAGGCACTACCGAAAACGTTGCCCCTTCTGCCATTTGTACCGTTAAACTAAAGGCAATTAAAAATACAATTCCCATGGCAAAGCTTGTTGCCATTGAAAAAACGGAGAGCATAACTCCTTCTAAAGCCAATATGACCGTTAAGAAAAGTACCCTACCGCGCAAGCCTTTTAATCTACCGAAACGATCTCCGAAAAAGCCGCCCAAGGTTCGGGCAAATATATTCATCAGGGCAAAAGAAAGTACCAAGTTACCCGCAGTGGACCGTGTTAACCCAAACGTGTTTTGCAAATAATCATCCATGGTACCATACACCGTAAGTTCCATTCCAAAAGATGCTGCGTATACAATGAAAAGAATCCACACCCTATAATCTTTTAAAACACTTAAAAACGATTCCTCATCTTTTTTTAGCTTCGGCATTTTACCTGCCTCCTTTAATTCCTTAAAATTACCTTCTGGTGTGTCTTGGGTAAAGAAATAATATACAAGCCCCATTAGCATGGCAATGATACCTGCAATGATCATTGAATATCTCCATGCAATTTCATCGGCAACCCCAAAGCTTACCACTGCAGCAGCAATTAATGGCATACCTAAACGGTTGGCACCACCACCCAAATTACCCCATCCGGCAGAAGTTGCATTTGCGGTACCAACAATATTGGGTGCAAACATGATAGATGTATGAAACTGGGTGATTACGAATGAAGCACCTATAAAACCAATAAACAATCTGCAAATTAAAAATTGAAGCGGCGTTTGCACAAAACCGATAAGGATTACAGGAATGGCACCTAGTATCAATAAATAGGTATAACATAACCTAGGACCATATTTATCACAAAGCTTTCCTATTAATAGTCTAGCGAAAACGGTTCCTGTAACCGCCAATATAATTGAGTTCCATTTTTGATCGGGAGTCAACCCTAAATCTTTAACAACATCCGGCATGAAGGGCACAATACCGAACCATGCAAAAAAGCAAATGAAAAATGCAATTGAAGTTATCCAAAAAGTACGAATGGGTAAACTCTTTATATTCGTTAAATTTAAGGTGGTGGACTTTTTAGATTGATTTTCCATAATATAGCAGATTGCGTTATTGAATGCATACAAACCTACTATAAATAATACGTAATTATACGTAGTTTTTAATATAATTTTAAATTACTACGTATTTTTGAGGAATTAAGGAAATGAGCCTGTTACAATTATTCGATTCTAAATTAAATGCTCAAAAAAATTGAAATAGTGTAATTTCTACCACTAAAATGCCTTGCCGTTTACCTTTTATTAGACTACTATAAAGGTGAAATCTCCTTTATTTGATTAAATAGCATGGTGTAGAATACGCTGTACTTCTTCTTCAAAAAATGATGGATGATCAGCTACCACGTCTCCAATGACAATAATGCCCGGTTTGGTAACATCAACCTCCCCTATACTATTGTTCAATGTATCTAAAGTAGCTACATAACATTTTTCATGTTGGGTAGTTCCGTTTTGAATTACCGCAATAGGCGTCATTGAACCCCTATATTTACTAACTTCTTTCACTATTTCATTAAGTTTTCTAATGCCCATTAAAACAACCATAGTGGTAGAAGATTTTGCTGCATATTGCAAATCTTGCGAAAACGTACCATCTCTTTTTGTTGCCGTCATTACCCAAAAACTACTACTTATTCCTCTTTTGGTCATCGGTATACCTTGACCAGATGGTACAGCTATAGCACTGGAAATTCCAGGAACTACACTAACAGGTATGCCAAATGACTCTACATATTCTATTTCCTCATTTGCCCTGCCAAATACAAAAGGATCGCCACCTTTTAAACGTACCACATGACCGTATTCAAAGGCATATTTTACTATTAATTCATTGATTTCATCTTGGGAATGCGAATGTTGACCACATCTTTTACCCGTAAATATCTTAGGTATATCAGTACGTATTTCAGATAATAGATCATCACTGATCAATGCATCGTACAAAATAATATCGGCTTGGTTCAAAACCTTCAAACCCCTTATAGTTATTAGGTCTTTAGCTCCTGGACCCGCACCTACTAAACTTACTTTTGCCGTTTTTTCTAATTCCATCTTCATAGTATTTAGCATTATTAATTATCGATTCTTCAACAAGAATACGTAATTATTTTCATAAAATCAGTATTTATATACGTATTTATACGTAATATTGCTAAGTAGCTAAACAATATGGGTATGAAAACAATAATTGTTGTCGGTAACGGAATGGTAGGATACAAATTCTGTGAAAAATTTGCCGCAAGGGAAGAAAGCAAACATTTTAAACTAATTGTTTTTGGTGAAGAACCACGCGCAGCCTATGATAGGGTTCACTTAAGCGAATTCTTTGAAAATAGAGATGCCAAAGCTCTAGAAATGGCTCCCTTGGAATGGTACGCGGACAATGATATAGAATTAGTGGTCAATGAAAGGGTCACCGATATCCACAGAAGTAAAAAGACTATTACTACCGCCAGTGAAAAAGAATTTAAATATGACTACCTGGTATTGGCTACGGGTTCTGCTCCATTTGTTCCTCCAATACAAGGCGTAGAGAAAAAAGGTGTCTTTGTTTATAGAACCATAGAAGACCTAGAGGCAATGCTAGCATATGCCGAAGAAATTAAAAAAGCTAAACCTAACGGTAAAGCGGCTATTCTTGGTGGTGGACTACTTGGTCTTGAGGCAGGAAAAGCTGTCATGGACATGGGGCTAGAACCGCATGTGGTTGAATTTGCTCCAAAATTAATGCCTAGACAACTAGATTCCAGAAGTAGTAACGTACTACAATTAACATTGGAATCCATAGGTATTGCCATACATACTGGAAAAGCTACCAATAGTATTATGGGTAACGGCGCCATAACGGGTATGGACTTTGGCGAAGACGATAAACTAGATGTAGATATGTTGGTCATTTCCGCCGGTATACGTCCAAGAGATGAATTGGGCAAAACCTGTAATCTAGAAATGGGCGTTCGTGGCGGTATTGTGGTCAACGATAAAATGCAAACCTCTGACCCAACTATATTTGCCATTGGTGAAGTAGCGCTATACAACCAAATGATCTACGGTTTAGTGGCACCGGGTTATGAAATGGCCGAGGTGGCCGTAAATCAAATTCTTGAGCAAAACGAGGTTGTCATGAAACCGGAAATAGATATGTCTACCAAACTGAAATTAATAGGTGTTGATGTTGCCAGTTTCGGTATTCCTTATATGCCTGCGGAAAAGGGACTTTCCATCATCTACGAGAACAAAACAAAGGGTATCTATAAAAGAATAAATGTAAGCCATGACGGTAAAACCCTTTTAGGGGGAATTATGGTGGGCGATGCTGAAGATTATAGCATTTTACACCAAATGTACTTGAACAATATGCCGCTGCCCGATAACGCTGAAGAACTGATCGTTGGTTCTAGAGGTGAAGGCGGCTCTGCTTTTGGTAGTGCCATGGACCTGCCCGATACAGCAGTTATTTGTTCTTGTGAAGCGGTTACCAAAGGCCAAGTTTGCTGTTCTGTATTAGAAGATGGCAATGAAACCATGAAAGATGTAGCCAAAGCCACAAAGGCAACAACAGGTTGTGGCGGGTGTAAACCTATGGTGGCAGACTTAATCAAGGAGAGCTTAAAGACTTTAGGGAAAACGGTAAAAGAACGCTTGTGCGAACATTTTGATTATTCTCGCCAAGAGCTTTTTGATCTTGCCAAATTAAAAGGAATTACTGATTATGATACCCTATTAGATGAAGTAGGTACCGGGCATGGTTGCGAGGTGTGTAAGCCGGCAGTTGCCGCAATATTTGCTAGTCTATATAATGAAACCGCCAACAGGCAAGAAACCATACAGGATAGTAATGACCGTTATTTGGCCAATATACAACGTAACGGTACCTACTCTGTTGTACCTAGGGTTGCTGGCGGAGAGATTACACCTAAACAATTAATGGCCATTGGAAGAATAGCTCAAAAATATGACCTCTACACCAAAATTACAGGTGGCCAGCGCATAGATATGTTTGGGGCAAAACTGCACGAATTACCTCCTATTTGGGAAGAATTGATTGCCGAAGGATTTGAAACGGGCCAAGCTTATGGAAAATCTTTACGTACGGTAAAAAGTTGTGTGGGATCCACATGGTGCCGCTATGGTATGGATGAAAGCGTAAGTTTTGCTATTGAAATAGAACACCGATACAAAGGCATACGATCACCTCATAAATTTAAAGGTGGCGTTTCGGGTTGTATTCGTGAATGTGCAGAAGCAAGGGGCAAAGACTTCGGATTTATTGCCGTTGAAGGCGGATGGAATGTTTATGTAGGCGGTAATGGCGGTGCTACGCCTAAACATGCCCTTTTACTTGCTGAAAAAGTTGACAAGGAAACCGCCATCAAATACGTAGATCGTTTTATTATGTTCTACATAAAAACAGCGCAACCTTTACAAAGAACCGCACCTTGGTTAGAGAAATTAGAAGGTGGTATTACCTATTTACAAAACGTTGTTATCAACGACTCTTTGGGCATTGTTGATGAATTGGATGCCGAAATGCAAGCCTTGGTAGATTCTTATGTATGTGAATGGAAAGAAGCGGTAGAAACTCCAGAAATAAGAGAGCGCTATACACACTTTGTCAATTCTGAAGAAACGGATAACAATATTGAATTTGTGTCTTTAAGAGAACAAAAAATGCCAAAGGAGTGGGCGTAACGGTTGATGGTTGACAGTTGTTGGTTATTTATAAACCATTATTGCAATCATCTAAGTGTAGAAATTTATTAAAAATCAAAAAAACGAAATTATGTCTTTATCTGTTTTGAATACGTATGCAAGTGTAGCTGCCAGTGATGTTAAGGTTTGGTTCAAAGCCGCGCCAATTTCCAAATTTCCTAAGAATGGCGGAGCTTGTATCAAATATAAGGACAAACAGATCGCCGTATTCAATTTTACAAGAGAAGGTACTTGGTACGCCTGCCAAAATCTTTGTCCTCATAAAATGGAAATGGTACTTTCCAGAGGTATGATCGGTGAAGAAAATATGGAAGCTAAAGTGGCCTGCCCACTTCACAAGAATACATTTTCCTTAAAAACCGGAGAAAATTTAAACGGGACTTTAGATCCCATTGCTACATATCCTGTAAAAATAGAGTCGGACTTTGTGTATGTTGGCTTTTCTGAATAGCTTTGAGTAAATAAAAGACTTATGGCGACCACAGATAAATTACTACTAGCATTTCAACAATTTGACGAAGCCAATAAGCAAGATCCAAATACAGAAGTTTTTGAAGGTACTACCTACCCAAAAGAAGTATTGTACGGTATACGCATGACAGAAAGACTAAATGCCTTTGACCCCAATGCATCTGAAGCATTACGCCTAACCGCAAGATGTCAACATATCTGTAGATGGGAAATTCCTAGAGAGTCTTACGAGATGAACCGTGAAGGGTATTTGAGATGGAGACAAGAATTAAAAAAGTTCCATGCCACAAAAGCCGCTTCTATTTTAGAAGATATAGGCTATGACAAGGAAACCATTGACAATGTCAAATTTCTTTTACAAAAAAAACAACTAAAGAAAAACGAAGAAACCCAAACTTTGGAAGATGTTATTTGTTTGGTCTTTTTAGAGTTCTATTTTGAACCCTTTGCCCATAAACACCCAGAGGACAAAACTATTGATATTCTTCAAAAAACATGGAGAAAAATGTCAACCAAGGGTCAAGAAGCAGCTCTAGAACTTCCCCTTTCTAAATTCTCTTTAGACTTAATTACCAAGGCCCTAAACGCCTAGTTTAATATACGATTGCTTTTTTATGGACCATAACGAGCGTAACATACCATTGGACACCGCTACGTTTATACGTATACGAAAATGGTACCTATTGGCATTGGCAGCTATTGCGCTTACGGTAATCATTGCCCAAGTACTTATTCAACTACATTTAAAGGCACAATCTGGCGATTCTCAACTTATAAACATTGCCGGTAGGCAACGTGCCTTTAGTCAAAAATTGACTAAAGAGACTTTGCTATTAAAAGCACTGAACAACCCTGAGGAGAAAAAATTAGTGCTATCGGAAATTGCAAAAACCCTAGAAATTTGGAAAGTTTCCCATATGGGCCTTCATTTAGGCGATGCCTCCTTTAACCTACCTTATGAAGATGACCCCAAAGTACAATCATTGTTCAAAAAACTTGATCCGCATCATAATGCCATGGTCAATGCCATAGAACATGTACTATTTACCCATCAACAAAATATTAATGCACCGGTAGAGCAAGCAGATTTAGATACCTTATTAAATAATGAGCGGCAGTTTTTAAACCTCATGGACCAAATTGTTAATGAGTATGATGCACGTAGTAACGAACAGCTTCAAAAATTAAAACGAAAAGAATATTGGCTACTTGCTTTTTCGCTATTGATTCTTCTGCTCGAAATCTTTGTTATTTTCAGGCCCTTATCCATTCAAATTAAAAATACCATTGGCCATTTAATAGGAAAAGATGCGGAGTCTAAAAATCAGCTCGAAAAAATACAAAGCCTCTATGACGAAAAGGAACGCTCGTTAAAAGAACTACAAGAACTGAATTTCGTAATTGACAATGCTGCCCTTTTTGCAAGTATCAGAAAAGACGGTAGCATTGTATTCATCAGTAAAAAATTTCTTGACCTATTAGGGCACACGAACACCCCGATAAACAAGCCGATTTCAGAAATTCTAACGGTAGAAGAGGGTCAGCAATCGTATCTAAAAGAGGTTCTAAAAATCAACAGAAAAAATATCATTAGAAAAGAGGAGTTGCAGGTAGTGACCACTAAAGGCACAACCATATGGTTGGACATGTCTATTGTTCCCATGCACCATTCTACTCTAGAACAGGATATTTTAATTCTATGTTCAGATATCACAGAACGAAAAGAAAACCAGCTAAAAGTACAAGAATTGACCCAGCAGAATTTTGAGGAGCGTATGCAACAGAAAAAACTGCAGGCAAGTCAAATCGTAGAGGGACAAGAAGAAGAACGCAAACGTATTGCTAAAGATATTCATGATGGTATTGGACAAATGTTGACCGCTTTAAAGTTCAATATTGAGTCCATTGATACTGAGGATAAGACCAAGACGAAAGAAAAAATCGCCTATTTAAAGGCACTGACATCAGATTTAATTAAAGGGGTGAGAACCGCTACTTTTAACCTTACCCCACCTGAACTTGGTGATCATGGTATTTTTCCCGCATTACAGAAAATGACTGCCGAACTGTCTAAATTGACCGGTAAGACCATTCTCTTCAAAAATAAGACAGATGCCAACATCAGATTTGATTCTTTGGCAGAAACCAACATTTATAGAGTAACACAAGAAGCGGTGAACAATGCTATAAAGTATGCGGAATCTAATTATATTTTGGTTACCTTAAATTACTCTTATCCTATATTAAGTGTGGTTATTGATGATGATGGAAAAGGTTTTGATGACACCTTATTGGCTCAATTACCAAAGAACAACAGTGAAGGTGGCATGGGGCTTTTCTTTATGAAAGAACGTATAGATTATATCAACGGACGCCTTTTTATAAATTCAGAAATAGGTAGGGGCACACGTGTTACCATCAATTACAAAACAGAAGAAAACAAAATTTCATATGGAACGGAATGAGCTATATCCCATATTTTTAAAAGTATCTAACCTGCATATCTTAATAATTGGCGGTGGCAATGTGGCTCTAGAGAAACTCACTTTTCTTCTAAAGTCTAGCCCTAATGCACAAGTAGAAATGGTGGCACCTATGTTTAGGGACGAAACCATTGAACTTGCCAATAAATTCAATATTAAGATGCATAATGCTACTTACGATGCATCATTTTTAAAAGGAAAACACATTGCCATTGCCACTACCGATAACGTACCCGTAAATGAACAGGTATATCATGATTGTAGAGAAAGGCAAATTTTAGTGAATGTTGCGGACAACCCACCATACTGTGATTTTTACATGGGCGGTATTGTTACCAAAGGGAATGTGAAAGTGGCGATTTCAACAAACGGTAAATCCCCAACCACGGCCAAAAGGCTACGACAGTTTTTTGAAGATGTTATACCGGAAAATATTGATGACCTGGTTAAAAACCTCAACGAATTTAGAAAAACCATAAAGGGCGATTTTGAAGAAAAAGTTGAAACCCTAAATGAATTTACCAAAGGTCTGGTCAACAAAAAAGAGAAGTAAAATTACTTCTCTAAACTTGCGTGATCCTGATCATGGCTACAACTGTAATGTGCATTATCCGCAGCGTAAACAGAAGCATCTGCAGACTCTTGCGCCTCTTTTATTAAGCGTTGCGCAATGCGCATATGATATTGTAAATTTCCTAGGTTACGCGCTTTTGCGGCACTCTTTACATTTTCAAAAGCTTCTGCAGAAAAGTCTCTCGTATCTATAGCATGCTTTTCAGCATCTATGGTATAGCTAATGGCTTCTGCCAAACCGCAACTTTCAGAATCGTATTGCGCTTCAGATGCTAAAATTACGGCCTCATCCGCAGCGTTCACCGCTTGTCCCATTAAAAGCATTACAGTTTTAGTGTTCTTTCTTGCTTTGGTCAAAGAAGCATCAAAAGCGGCAATTTCCGCAGAAGTACTGAGCGAATCTGAAAGCTGACTCACTTGTTGCATATAATGCTGTACATCGCTAATTTCACTCTTAAAAACTTCACATTGGGCGTGTACATAGGTAGAAGTAATACATAATACAGCCACCTTTAAACAGGTTTTAATCTTGTTCATTCTTGGGGGAATTATAATTGGTTATGATAGTAACTACATTATTTTCAAAATCGTATTATTATTAGGCCAACTGCATAAATTAAAGAATATTCTTACTAAATGTTCGCGCCTAATCATCAAACAAGTATATTTATTATACCGCAAAAGCCCCTTTTTCTATAACTTTAAATGCTTAAACTTGTTTCATATAAATGACTTCGGCATCTATCAAAAAAATACTGGTTGAATTCAACCTCAACGGAAATTCTACCCAGTGGACACCGCTAAATAACGGACTTATCAATGACACTTATTTAGTGAAAGAAGATAATGATGAGCAGTATATCCTTCAGAAAATCAACACACAGGTATTTAAAAATGCCGGTATATTAATGGCAAATATTCAATTTACATTGCCCATTCTAAATGCTGATGACTATGAACAAATAACTTTTCTAAAAACGAGAAGCGACAAAAATTATCTTGTTCAAAACGATGAGTTTTGGCGAATGATGACCTTTATTCCCAACAGTACTACGTATAATACCACAACCAACCCAACTACCGCATTTGAGGCAGGCCGTATTATTGGTAAGTTTCATCAACTATTACAACATATTGATACAACTCTTATTGAAGACACGTTGCCAAATTTTCATAAACTGTCTCACAGAAAAGATGAGTTTAAACAAGCCTTGCAAAATGCTACCAAAGAAAAGCTTAATGTTGCCGATAAAGCTATTAAAAAAGCACAGCATTTTATAACCGAGCTTGCCCATTTGAATACAGGTAGCCTACCCATTAGAGTTTGCCATAATGATACAAAGCTTAATAATATTCTCTTCTCAAAAACATCTGAAAAAGCATTGTGCCTAATTGATTTGGACACTATAATGCAGGGATTTTTCTTTTATGATTTTGGTGATGCCATTAGAACCATTGTCAATACTGCTGCAGAAGATGAGCAAGATCATAGCTTAATTATATTTAACGAAGCATTGTTTACTTCCTTCGTAGACGGCCTGGCATCCAACGGACCCTTTTTATCATCAGCCGAAAAGGAAAGTCTTCCGCTTGGTGCTGTATTTATGCCCTTTATTCATGGCTTACGGGCGTTGACCGACTATTTGAACAACAATACATATTACAAAGTCAGCTACGAAAATCAGAATTTAGACCGTTGTCTTAGTCTCTTTAATTTTGCGGAAAAAGCACTGGACCGTAAACACTATATGGCTAAGTACATTAAGAATGCTCTTGGCTAAGTTTCTTGCTTTTTGGTTTTTTCTTTTTATCATACCAAATGTAAGCTATAAAACACAGCAAGCTCACTAATGAACCCCATAGCAACCCCATTTTTAAGTTGTCTATATTTTTACCAAAAACGGCTATGAATATGGTCAATGGCAATATACCTGCCAACGTTGCCCCCATGAACCTCCAGTACCCCATACTTAAAACTCCACCAACAAAACTTATGGCATCATTTGATAAAAAGGGATTCAACCTGGTAATAATTACGGCCCAAAACCCATAGTCATCTAAAAATGATGCTACTTTTTTTTCAGATTTCTTTCCTATAATTTTCTTCACGAATGCATCGCCAAAATAACTACCTATAAAGTAACCTACCGTAGAAGCGGCAAATACGGAAACAATTATGATTACACTGCCCCAAACGGGACCATAGGCCAATACCGAAACAACCATTAGCAAAATACTGGGCACTACCAAAAGAAACAGTTGGGCTACCATGGCCAACACCAGTACTACCGGACCAAACCATCCAAATCCAGATACCCATTGCTGAATGCGCTCTTCATTATCACTTGTTAAAACAGACCATGCTTCATTTAAAAAATCTTGTACACTGGGCACTACAAAATAAGCTATTACCAACGCCACCAAAATACCTATAGAGATATATAATGGTAGCTTACTTTTAGATGTATCGGCTTCTTTGTTTGGCATATAATTAAAGCAACAATTTTAATTTTGTGATGGTGCCCACACCATCTTTTTTTCCTTCACTTGAGATATACAGGTCTCCATCTGGGCTAAAAGTAATGCCTTCTGGTTGCGGAAATATTTTCTTGCTTAAACTATACCCATTCTTAGCCACTCCGTTTTTATCCAATATCAACAGTTTGGGTTTAGCCCCTTCTAGCATGTATATTTCTTTTGTTTGCGGATGAATTGCAATATCAGATGGTCTAAAATTATTATAAATCTTTTTCTCCCTAAAGTGTTTTAATACCTCATCATCCATATCTAGTTGCATTACAGGATCATAACCCATAGTGAACTCCTTTAATGAAAAGGCATAAACACCTTTTGTATTATCAGTATCTATATCACGGTCTTTGGGGATCATCAATAGTTGATTTGCGGATAAATCTAACCAAAGACTTTCCATGTTGTTCTTTTCATTAAACCTGGTTTTATACTCGGTAACCTTTCTATCCTTATGTTGAAAATTCTCAATAATGGTTATTGTACCATCACTTTCAAGCGCATAGGCATTGTTTCCTTTTACGGCAAGGCCTTCATAATCACCTGCGTTGCCAAATTCAATTTCCTCTACTACTTTTCTCTGCTCAAGATCATAGATATAAATAATACCGTCTTCATCTTGTATTGCAGCTATTTGATGTTCACTTACCCATGAAATACCTAAAACTTCCCGT
This sequence comes from Maribacter sp. UBA3344, assembly GCF_002362375.1. Classification (NCBI taxonomy): domain Bacteria; kingdom Pseudomonadati; phylum Bacteroidota; class Flavobacteriia; order Flavobacteriales; family Flavobacteriaceae; genus Maribacter; species Maribacter sp. UBA3344. Next base: position 77,098 of record NZ_DERI01000028.1, read on the forward strand.
AATTCTGCCGGCAACTCCCATCTTTCTGAAATTTCATATACTGCCTTATTAGCACTATCATAGGGTAACCAATCTCTAAAGTTCATAAAAAGGAAACCCATACCTAAAACAATGGCTGTAATGGTCCAAAATTTTACTTTAGCCATATTCAATGTTGCATTCTTAGTTGTCATAATTCCTTTATTTAAAACTATTTAGATAAAAATAGCCTTCAAATCTGTAAAGAAATAGGAACTAATGCGCTTTGATCCGTTTTTTATAAAATCCTTAACCCTTTACCTTAAATAGGATCATAAAATGGTGTTGCCGGCTATAGCTATACCTTAATTGTAGGTTGTATTTATCAGCTATAGCTTTACTAATGGCAAGACCCAACCCTGTAGAACGGCTATCTGCAGAAACCTTTTTAAATCGTGAAAATAATTCGCCGGAATCCAATGCTTTCTCTTTACCATAATTTTTGATGGTTACACTATTTTCATCAATTACAATGGCTATTTCCTTACCTTCTTCGCCATGGATTATGGCATTTTTAATGAGGTTGTTGACCATTATAATTGCCAAATCGGTATTCATGGTATACCGGATTTTGGCATTAGATATTACATTGACCTGCATGTTCTTATGGGTGGCAAAATCTAAAAAATCTGCCGCGACTTTCTCTATAAGTGCATTAAAATCAATATCCTCCTCTTCCAAATACTGACGGTTATCTATTTTAGACAGTAATAATAGCGACTTGTTCAGGCGTGTTAAACGGGTGAGGTTATCAAGAACTCCTCCTATTTCTTGGGTCTGATGCCCTGTAAGTTCATTTTTCTCCAGTAGTAGTTCTAGTTTATTCATTGCAATGGCCAACGGGGTCTGTAACTCATGTGCGGCATTTTCAATGAACTCCTTTTGTGCAATATAACTATCGCGAGATTTCTTGGTTAACTTTTCTACACTTTGGTTCAGTAAGTTAAACTCATCTATATCCGTGGGCTCTTGCTGAATAGGTTCATCCTTTTCAATTCTAAATCCTTTTAATTTATCAATTAAGGAGTAGAATGGTTTCCACACCTTTTTCAAGACCAAATTATTAAGAACCACAATACTCAATACCAACGCCAAATACAGCCCCACCAAATAAGTAAACAGGTTCTCTATTTGATCATCTTCTTCCACCATTGACGTTATAAGCTTGATCTTATAATAGGTGTCATCTTGCACAAAAGTACTTTCAAGCATTCTAATGGGCTCAAACTCATCTTCATTCTGCATGTACATTAAAGTATCGCGATAACTATCCTTATTGATGTCGTGACTAACTGCATCTACCCTTTTAATGGTATAGTTGTTTACCCCAAACTCCGTATCCTGCAATAAACTGGGATCTATTTTTACCGCATCAATAATAAGTTCTTTTTGGTTTTCCAAGCCATCATCTAAACTGTCGTACACCTCATCTATCATGGCAAAATAGAAGATAACCGCCCAAACGGAAATAAGAACTATGAGTAGTAAGGCAAAATATTTTGTGGTGTGGTTTAGAAGTTTCATAGTACCTGCTGCTTATAAGACCAGTAATTTATAACCCACACCATAAACCGCTTCAATTTCAATTGTGGCAGCTGCGTCTGACAGCTTTTTACGTAAATTCTTTATTTGCGAATAAATGAAGTCGAAACTATCGGTTTGGTCAATATGATCGCCCCAAACATGTTCTGCCAATGCGGTCTTGGTCACCAGCCTTGTTTTATTGGCTACCATATACCACAGTACATCATATTCCTTTCTGTTAAGTACTACTTCTTTTTCATTGATATGCACGCTTCTACTGTCTGGATCAATGTTTACATTACCGATTTCTATAAATTTATTACCGTCAAAAGTTCTTCGACGAACTATGGCGTTTACACGTGCATGTAACTCGGCCATATGAAAAGGTTTTGGCAAATAATCATCCGCTCCTAAATTAAGGCCCTTAATACGATCATCTAAAGAATCTTTTGCCGAAACAATGATTACACCATCATCCTTGCCAAGTTGTTTTACAAGTTTTAACAACTCCAGTCCGTTACCATCAGGCAAGGTGATATCCAACAAAATACAATCATAATCGTAAATGCCAATTTTAGATTTTGCCGTTTCATAATCAGAAGCCGTTTCTACAGTATACTGTTCACGCTCTAACGTTTGGCGCATATTCTGTAGCATTTGGGGTTCATCTTCTATAATTAGAATTTTCATGGCATCATTATTTGCATCAATAATATAAAAGAATTCTAGAAAGATATGGGAATAATGTTTCGGTACTAAATAGTTGTTAAAATTGAGCACATCAATTCCATTCCCAATTTCTTCTAGATTTGGTTCTTTTCTTTGAACTGAATTTAAAAATTATCTGATCATGAAGAATAGAAATATAATAACTGCAGCTTTTACATTACTTGGTGCATTCTCAATATTTGCGCAGGATATGAACCCTAGTAATGTACCTTCAAATTTAAAACAGAATTTTCAGAAAAGTTTTCCTCAGGCTACCGATGTGGAGTGGGAAATGGACGGACAGTCTTATAAAGTAGAATTCGATATGAATAGAAATGAACATGAAATATGGTACGCTACAGATGGTACTGCTACGAGAACGGAACAAGAATTGACCGAGGCAGAATTACCACAAACGATTAAAACGGCCATAAGCGGAAACTATGCCGGCTATAAAGTAGATTCCATTGAAAAAACTACGGTAAATGGAAATTCAACGTATGAAGTAGAACTTAAAAAAGGATGGAACAACGAAAAGGACGTTGTTTTCAATGAAGATGGAAAAGTACTTAGTGAAATGATTGATTGATGTTTCTTTGATTGGGAAATGTGGGAAAGGCCGGAATTCAGTTTTCGGCTTTTTTTTATTCTAAACTATTACTTTGCCAACAACACATTCAGCAAATTTCTCACTTTAGAACTGTTCCAATCCGCTGCACCGGTCTCCTTAATGATAATGGTACCTTGGGCATCAATGACATAATTGGTAGGTATACTGTTTTCTTGTAAAATTTCCGGAGCCTCCATTTGTGGAAAATAGATAGGTAGCTCATAGCCTTTCTTACGAACAAACCGCTGCACAATTTCTGGGGCTTCTTGTGTCAACAATAGAAAATTGACTTTGTCCCCGTAGTCTTTATACAACTCTTGAATTCCCGGTAATTCTGCAATACATGGCGGGCACCATGTTGCCCAATAACTAATGAAGGTAACCTTGCCTTCACCAACGGCAACATTTCTTGAAGCACCTTGCAAATCTGTAACCGCGTATTGAAATGGCGCCACTTGATCTTGGTCATTGGCGTCTTCTAAACTGGGCGACCAAACCGCTACTTTTAGTTTATTGACCGCTACTTGAATAGGTGTTCTGGTCTGTGGTATTAATAGCAAAACAATAAACACCACAAATATGATATCACTAATTTTGAACTTCCTCTTTTTCATATGGGGTGTGAGTCGAAAAACATAGTGCTTACTAACAGTGGAACGTAATTACCTCTTTGTATCAGATTAAATCAAAATAAGGTTAAAATTGTGCAAATTCTTAAGGAATTATCCTTTTATGCTTTCCTTAAGATACCCGTTAAATACCACACCAAATAGGGCAACCCAAATCAAACGGAAAATCCAGATATTCATGTCAATTCCAAAAAACTGACCTGTTTCACTGTTGCTAACAAAGCTATAGGCTATTTCAATTATTGCTATAACCATACCAATAATAAAAATTGCTTTTCTCATATTACTTTATTTATTGGCACCGCCAAAGGGTATACTACCCCGAGGCTTGCCTCGAATTTAATAGTTTGTTTCCTTTGAATGCCTCATGGGCTTGCCCTGAGGTGTTTTACAATCTGGAATCTAATTCCTTTTTAAAGGTATTCATATTCTTTACATTCAACGGAATAATTGCCGACAAGGCAAACGGAACTGCCAATAACGGAGTTAAGCCATCTTGTATAGAAACGTAGATAAAAAAGAGTAAAATTCCGGACAATACAATTGCCAAGAGCCATACCATAGTTTTGGCTGCTGTATGCTTTTTAAGCAGTTCCTCATTACTTAATTTAGCTAAGGCTTCTTTGGTCATTTCATTTCTTTTTTGGCAAGTCCATGATTTAGGTATAACCGCTATTCTTCAATATCGTCCTTGGACTTGTTGTATTTGGTAAACTCTACTTTTTTATCTTCCAATATTTTATAAAACCTACGGTGACTTATTTTAAGGTCTTTGGTAATTTGCGCCACCTTTTTAGTTTTCTTTTTGTAGTGTTTTATTTCTGCCGTAACGGCTTTATTGAAGTAGTATTTATGCAGGGCATCAACCACTTCTAACTCGGTCTTATTGCTATTGTTCGCCAGCTGATCTATTTCAGATTTAATTTGTTGTAAGCCTTTCATATCTTATCCTAATTTTCTGGCACTGGGTCAGAGAACCTTGATTTTAAATGCGCATACTTATCTAAATCCTCTAAAGAGTGGTTTCCGTAATCATTGACAATGTCAAATTTTACGTTATTGTTTGCCAAGAAAGTGGCTACTCTTTCTAGCTCTTCGGGGGAACCTTTAATTTCAATTTTTGCCATTGTTTACAAATGCATTTATTTTAGTGTTTGCCTAAATTTAGGAATATTCTTTTGAATTTGGGCATTGAAATACCTTACCCAACACATATACCTATTAAAGTTAATTGAAAAATTATTTATTACGCCAATGAATTGTCAATGCTAAACCTCTGCTATATGTACTTCTAGTAGCATTTTCTTTATTGAGGTAAAGGTGAAAAGATTATGCTAAAAAGTTTTTGTGCAATCAAAGGGTAAAAAAAGCCCATTAATAAAGAGCAACACTAATAGATTCTGGGGGAACTTTAGTATACTAATATTAAGGGCAGCCTCAATTTAACATTTAATTAGGAAATACAAAAATCAGATATAAATTCAATGGTATTTCATTACCAGAAATGATATAAAACAAAAAAAGCAGCCGATTAGGCTGCTTTTTAGTGTTTACAATTTATATTTTTATTCACCTAAGTACGTAAACGTAGTTACGTAAGTTTCATTCTCATCTGAATACTCAGATACTGTTGAAACCGTTGCAGTTGTAGGGTAATCACCGTCATAAGTATATGACATATTAATAGTGTACTCTATTTCACCTTCCTCATTTTTATATAGTACTTGTGACGGATTGTTGTTTGGGAACAATGCTTTGGCCCTTACAATTTCTTCTGCTTGTGGTGCTGCCGCAAAATTTAATCTAATTTGATCCATTACATCGATCAAACCTGCTGCTTCTGCAGTTTTATAAAAAGGATTTGGCTTATCATCATAAGAGATTTCAGCGGTGTAATACACTACTTCTTCTTCACCGGTCATGTAATCATAATCATATTCTATAAACTTGATCACTGATGGATTGCCATTTTCATCATATTGCTCTACTTGGCCAGTTTCAAAAGCATCATACGGTGATTCGTATAATTCTTCTACATTACCATTGTCTACATTACCGGAAACATTAGCTAAATTTCCATCTTCGTAAATGAAATTAGTGGTTTCTGTTCCATCAAAAATAGAATTCAACTGTAGCTCGCTATTATAAGAAAATATAATACTGCTGCTATCATCTGAATTTTCGACAGACGCTACATCTATTGAGCTTATTAGCTTTGTTTCTACTTTACCGTTTACTTCTTCAAACTCGTCTGAGGTAGAATCATCACAACTAAAGTTAAGGATTGCAACAGATGAAAATAGTAATAAGTGTTTAATTGATCTCATGCTTAAATTTTGATTTTATTTATTGTTAGGTCTATACTTAACCATTAGCCTTTAAAAATATTGTAATGTATTTATTACGGAAATCCGTAATAATTTAACGAGGTCAACTACCACGGTGTTTGTAGGAATAATTTGATTCGAAAAAAAAATTAAATAAAAAATGCCCACCGAAATTCGATGGGCATTTTTGGTACTTAACCTTTCTGTTATTGAAAGATGATATCACTTAATCCTATGTTAATTCATATACTTAATACTATTCTGCGGCTCCTTCAAAAATAGTGTTGAATATTAGTTTATAGGTACCTCTTGGTTGTGCTCTAAATTGTGGCCTAAACGCGAACAACACAACAGAACCCTTACCGTATGTTGCTTTGACCATAGCTGGTTTTTTAGCAATGTACTTTTTCTCGCCCATGGCCCAGCCACTCATTAAAAGGTCTTTTGCTGCATACGTGGCAATTACCTCAACTTCTGGAGCAGGTGCATCTTTTATATCTTCTGTACCACCTTCGCCTTTTTTACTTTGCTTATCAATAACAAAGGCACGACTTTTATTAAAGGATACAGCAACGGTATCTTGCATACCAAATGCCAACGGATGCGTGGTGTCTATACCTGTCTTGATCAATGAACCCGGTATAAAAAATTCTTTGCTATCTGTACCTTCCGTAGCGTCTTTTAGGGGTAAGCCAAATTGCTCTATTACATAATTACTAGCAGCATCAAAAGCCATTAAAGTCCCGCCATTTTCTACGTATTTGCTCAAGGCAAGCGAACCTTCTAAACCAATACCACCTGTAAACTTCTCTGGCATTTTTAATGGTGAGTTACCATGTAAAATTGATTTTGCGCGTTGCGATGGTATGATCAGTACATCATACTGCGATAAATCTTTTGTTTGTATGTCTGTATCGTGAAGCGTATCGGTCTCGAACGAATATTCATCCATGATAAAGCGTGTCCACCCTTCATCCATATTGGAAATCCAAGATTTATACAATCCCACTTTTGGCGTATGTACCTTGGTTATTTCCACTTTTGGCTCGGCAGATAATCCAACAACTTCTAAACCATATTCTGCCGCTAAGTCATCTATAGATGCACTACCACCCGAAACAATATATGAACCAGCAGGATACTCTGTTTTACCCGATTTAAACGCTGCTTTGGTTTTATGTGCCGTACCGCCTGCTTTTAATACTTTATTGGTCACAGCAACAGATGCATTACTATTGGCACTTAATAGATATCCAAAGGAAGCATTCCCCTTCACACCACCTTCATAATACGGTGCAGATGCAAGCACTTTTTCTGTACTTACCTTAAAAGGTTCTGCAATTTTATCTACTGCAATACCCATTTGCATGGGCAATGTCCAACCAGCTAAATCATAGGGAGTGTCCGGTGGACCACCTGGATATTGAAAACGCGTTGGGTAATTCTGCTTTTCCATCAAATCCATTAAATACGGTCTAAAGGCTTGTGCAGTGTAAATTACATACGAACCTTTCTCATATTTTTTTCCGTTGATCTCAAAATTCTTAGTGGCTTTTTCAATTTCAATTCCGCCTTTTAACAATACGTTTACCAGGTTTACAGATTCAAAAGCATCCCACTGCTCTTTTGCTATTACATATGCGAACGGACCTTCCTCTTTTGATTTCTCAATTGCCGAAGCTCCCATTTTATAGATATTGTACAAGTAGTTGCTCTTACGATCAGCTGCTAAATCCAGAGTTGCCCAAGTTGCGGTCAACATATAATCTACGGCATCGCGAAAATGAGATTCACCACCTTTCCAAGGGTCTGGGTACATAATATCGGTACCATCCGTAGGTGTGCCACCTGCTACCGTTTTCGGTAATTTTTCTGGATCATAGTATCTTGGTGTTGGCGAGGTATGTCCCGTTTCGGTTAAAATACCGATCATATTGTGATAGTAAGGCACGGTACGCCCACCGCCGTTCCAGAACATGGTATAAAAATTATCGGCAATGGCACCTGGCATATTTTCCAATGAAAATCTTTTGGTCATTGCAGAACCTACCTCACTTACACCGGCAGTGATTGCTGGATGTATTCTTGGGTTTACGGGGTCTGCATATGGTGGTAATGATATTTTTGTCCAAGATGGTGAAGATTGGTGGTGGTTATATACTATCTGCGGATACCATTCATTGTACAAAATCTTAGTTACATTATAAGTTTCTGGCATGGTATTCATAAACCAATCCCTGTTATTATCATGCCCCATGTAGTAGTGATATAAAATTGGAGGTCTTGATGTCTCATATGCCGTACCCAAATTCTTCTTGTACCAGTCTACAACAATATCCAACCCATCAGGATTCATTACCGGCATTAATATGGTAATCACATTATCCCTAATTTTTTTAATCTCGGTAGTTTCTGCAGTAGCCAAGGTATATGCTAACTCAGAGGTCATTTGTCCGTGTGCCAACTCTGTAGAGTGCATACCGCCGTCTATCCAAACCACAGCTTTTCCCTCCTCGGATAATTTCATGGCTTCTTCGTCAGAAACCTGAACACGGGCAAGTTTTGTACTAATGTCTTTCCATTTATCTAAATCTTTTAGGTTTTCTTCACTAGAAATAAACAGAATGTACATTTTTCTACCGAGTACCGTAGTTCCAATTTCTACTTTTTTGACACGATTAGATGAAGCGTCCAGTTTAGAAAGATAGTCTTCAATTTGGCTGTAGTCTGCCAATTTATAATCGGCACCGACTTTAAAACCAAAAACGTCTTCAGGTGAAGGTACGGTTTGCGCCATGGTCATGGGCATACACGAAATGGCTAGTACAAGGGTCAGCAATGCCGCCTTGTACCAAGAGTTTTTTGTAGTCATTTTTTGAATTAGTTTGTTTGAACTAGGAAATTAAGAAATAGTAAAGAGTTGCGTAAATCTTACAAACAAAGATTATGTTAAAAGAAATGTTAATTTCAGAGTTCGTGATTTGATGGGGGTGTTTTTGAGGAAATGGTTTATCCAAAGATAAAATCTACTACATGTGGGAAGATTGATATTGTTAAAATCACTTTATTTCAACAATTCTTCTCAACAAGAACCGGAACAATGCGCCTATTAGTAGTAGCTCTAAGTGTAATTTATGTTTGTGATTTGTCCATAAATGAAAAAACTCCATTAAATCAAATGATCTAATGGAGTTATAAATGTGGTCCCACCTTACTTAACTGAAGACCACCTGTCCCGATAGCTATCGGGAGAGTCAGGTGCTCCTGGTTTCATTAAATATCTTATCTCGTAGCTCGGCATATGTATTTAAGTTCCGAATGTAAACGCTACTCTTCATTGATTTGATTTTTCGTTCTAGGCGAATTGCATGTGCATAATCATCACAATCAAACTTCAAGAATAAAACCCAATCATTTGTATTCGAGGTAAAGCTTTTTGAACCATAAACACCTGCGTTATGATGTTCAATACGTTGGTCTAAATCTTTATGACATGCACCAATATAGAATTTGTTAAGTGTTGTGCTGTATAGAATGTAAGTATGTGAAGACATGGTTGGAAATAAAAAAACTCCTTTAAATCTAGTGATTTTAAAGGAGTTTTATATGTGGTCCCACCTGCACCCCCTTTTTGGATTAACCCAGTATAACCCAGAATAATTGCTTATATTAGTGTACATAAGGGCTGAGCGGAATCCAGTTTCATGATTTTTCACATAATATTTGATGCATTTTGCCCCCCTTTTTGCCCCCCTTTTTATCAATTTGAATCTAGATGAGTTCATTTTGAATTAAAGAGGATTAAATATCATTAAAATGCAGACAACCTATATTTTAAGAAAAGACAAGACGAACAAAGATGGAACCATGCCCATTAGGGCTGTAATTACTTTTCAAGGCGCAAGAATCAGAAAAAATATCAAATCCGTTAAAACCAAAGAAAAGCATTGGAAGAATCAGCGCATCAAACCCAATACAAAGTCAGAAACCTATAACAATCATATTGAGTATAATCAGATATTGGATGAATTTCAGGAAAAAGTGAATGCCATTTTCCGATTTATCCATTTGCGTAATATTACACCTTCCGAAGACTTTATATTGAACAAGCTTGGCGACAAGCATTTTGGACAAAATAGCTTGGCACCTAAATTTTTTACTTGTTTCGATGAATTCATAGAAACAAGTAAAACCACCAAAGCGTTAGGCACTATTAAGAAATACACGACCGTCAAAAACTTTTTGAAAGATTTTCAAAACAGTACGGGTTACTCGGTTCGATTCGATACCATACATATAGACTTCTATGAAAAATTCCGGGACTACTCTTTTCTCAAAAGAAACACGCTGAACAACTACTTTGGAAAGCTAATATCAATTATTAAAACTTTTATGAATTGGTCACTGGAGAGGGAATACCACGAGAACCTTACTTTTAAAAGATTTATAAAACCCCAAGATGATATAGAAGTGATTTACCTGACCATTGATGAGCTGATGAAACTTTATAAGCACCCTTTTAAATCAAGAAGATTGGAACATGTTCGGGACTTTTATTGCCTTGGTTGTTTTACCGGTCTACGATTCAGTGATATAAAAAGGCTTAAGGCATCCAATGTTTTTGATGATCACTTAAAGGTAAATATCGTAAAGACAAGATCTATTGATCAAAAGATACCTTTGAACAAGTATTCCAAAAGCATTTTAGATAAATATGTTGGTACAATTTACGAGCCTATCCCAACACTCTCTTCACAAAAATTCAATGAGTACATAAAGGAATGCTGTAAGGAGGTAGGCATAAAAACACCGACTACCATAACAAGATATATAGGTCAAAAAAGAATTGACAAGACTTATCCAAAATATCAATTAATTACAAGCCATACAGCACGTAAAACCTTTGTTACTAATAGTTTGGTGTTGGGCATGAAGGCAATGGTAGTAAGAAACATTACCGGACATAAAGACGAAGCTTCCTTTAGACGCTATGTTGATATTGCGGAAGATTTTAAAAGAAAAGAAATGGATAACACCTGGGATAAAATGAGCACTACGGCTTAACACCAAATAGCTGAAGCTGTGAAAAAATTCGAAGATGAGAAAATTTTTGGAATATGCGGTGCATAAGTTGGTTTTGAAAAATAGCAAAACCTTGCTCTTCTTTTTTCCAGCTCTTACCTTGTTGATAGTACTTTTAATAATCTTTAGCATTTGGCCCAATTCCTTCAAATCCAATATCGATTTGAAGTATATTATTCCGATAGTTCTGCTAATAATTATAGCTGCTAGCTTCTTAGGGTTTAAGATGTATAATGCTATTAGGCGGGATAAGAGGGATTTTAAATTAATCAAATTCCAAAACTGTTCCACCAAAGCGTTTAAACTGTTCAGCGAACAAGAGCAAAGAAATTTTTATGAAATTTCGGTAAAGCATATATTAGAAAATGACTTGGTTTATCCGATTGCTAAAACTGAGAAAGGCAATTATTCGGTGGAGAAAAAACATTTGCTAAAGGAACTCTTAGCCGATAAATACAAAAATAGAATCTTATCTGAACTCGATTTTGATAGGTACAGAAATGAAATCGAAAAGCATAGTGATTCCAAATGGGTTAGAGATATTTTTAACTATCATTACGCTTTTCAAACCGGGATTCAAATCGTTCTAGTACTGTTGAATCAAAAAAAGATTTCTACTTCCATTTCTGATATTGAGGACGCACTTTTGATTAATATAAATCTAAATGAGAATGGGGTTTCGTTGGATAAAAAAGGATTAAAAGATGCCATTTATCGTATCAATAAAGTCAATACTGAAATCTCAATCCCGAAAGAACGCATTTTAATAAACAAGATTTATAGACAATCCGATTTGGTTAAAATTATTGAAGTCTTCACAACAGAATACTTGAAAAAAATAAATGCCAGAGATTTCATAACGGCATGTACCGGATACTCAAAAAAAGTATCTGAAAAACACTGTTTAACGGATGCTTCAAGCACATTAAATCGACCTAAACTAAGCAAGGAAGAGCTTAAAGATTTTATAGCGTTGCTAAAATATCTTCGCCAAAAAAATGTCTTTATTAACTCAAAAAGCAACAGCGACAGAAAGCTATCCAGAATATTGGAGAAGTATCTTTTAGAGACACCTGTTCTTGGGTTCGAAAGCATTAGAACTTCCTTTTCTCAAAAGAGCGGTGATGAATTACCCAAGGAAATACGAATAAAACTCAATTCATTTCTAGACAAGTATCCCCAACCTAAAATAGCTTCATAAGTTTTTTACTTCACAATACCTTATTTCAAAATGCCGGCTTTACCCACAGGAATGGGTAAAATGAAGTGTGTCTAAAAAGTCTAGAATTTAGCGGATGTAAATGAGTATTAATCAAACACTTGCTAAATTATGTCAAATCCTATTCTATACGGTTTTACCAAGAAAGACTTGGAATATACCATTGAGTTAGTTGTAAAAAGACTTCGAAAAACAGAGCTGATAAGCGACACGGTTCTTGATACCCAAGAAGACCGTCTTACCCAAAAAGAGGCAGCAAAATTTCTTGGAAAAACCGAGCAATGTCTCATTCAATGGAGAAAGAAAAAACTGATTCCATTTTATAAGATTGCCGGCTCCGTTTTCTACTCCAAAAAGGAACTTCTTGATTGTGCAAGAAAAAACCAAAAACTAGTAACGCCGGTTAGAAAATAGTAATGGCATAATAGTTAAAAATACTACTAACAAGCCCTTTCTACTCTACTTCATAATCCAATTAGTATGAAAGACACTCCTTATATCCGTGTGGGTACCGCCTATTATAAGTTAGTCCATGCACCTACCATCGCAGGGCACTTTAACGAAGTTCTAGTTCATTGGAACATGGAAACCATTAAACAGGACCATGGGAAAGACCATTTGAGTAAGGTTCCCAAATTTGATGGCTTTACTTGCATCCCTAGCCACATCGATTTTAAACAGGAATTCAAAGGGTTTTACAATACCTATTCGCCTTTGGCCAAATTACCTCACGAAGGTAAATTGGAACACAGTCTAATATTTCTTAGGCATATTTTCGGCAAACATTATGAACTGGGACTGGACTATCTTCAATTGTTGTACCTAAGACCTATTCAGGTTTTGCCCATTTTGTGCCTCGTTTCCAAAGAACGTTCCACGGGCAAAAGTACTTTTTTAAAGTGGCTAAAGGTAATCTTCGATAACAACCTTACTTACTTGACGAACGACAGTTTTAGCAGTCAGTTCAATGCGGATTGGGCGAACAAACTTCTCATCTGTATTGACGAGGTTCTTTTTAATAAGGAGGAAATGACCGAACGTATAAAATATCTGAGCACTACCAACATCAATAAACTGGAAGCCAAAGGCAAGGATAAGCGGGAGGTAGAGTTTTTCGGCAAGTTCATCCTTTGTAGCAATAATGAGGACAATTTTATAAAAATCGATGGCAATGAGACCCGGTTCTGGGTAATCAAAGTCCCAAGCGTGAAAAAGGAGCATACCAATTTCTTGAATCTCCTGATAGCAGAAATACCGGCTTTTCTATTCTATCTACAGCACCGAGAAATTTCTACGGAGCACAGCACAAGAATGTGGTTTACCCCCGGGCAGATAAAGACCCGTGCACTTGAAAAACTGGTACAGAACAACCGGAACAGGGTGGAAAAGGAACTGGCAAGTATCCTATTGAGCGTTATGGAGAAGTTTGACCTGGAAGCGGTGGACCTATGTCCCATAGATGCTTTACATGTCTTGAACAAAACTAGGGTACGGACCGATTTGACCCAGCTGCGACGTTTGCTCAAAAACGATTGGAAACTGACCAATCAGGACAACTCCAACAGCTACCGGAAAATGGTGATATGGAGCGATGGGGATGTCCATATGGCGGATGCCAAGGGACGCTATTTTACGGTCGAAAAAGATTTTTTGACCAAAAATTTTGATGAAACGATGACAGAATAGGACGAGGTCAATGTTTACCAAGGCTGAAGCTGTCATCAAACAGTCATCATTTTGTCATCAAAAATAAAAGTGATGACGGAAAAGGGAAACAAATAAACTAAAGTGATGAAATGATGAAAAAATGATGATAGGTAAAAGTCAATAGAGACAAGGCTTTAAAGGATGTTGTCATCAAATCATCAAAAATATGGATAAAACCATTTAGCTTATGAAAAAAGAAAGAACAAAAGGATTACCGTGTGAAAGAGCCCGAGCTTTTCCCATCGGAAAAGCGCTGGCAAAACTCGGGCACTTTCCGACCAAGACAAACGAAAAAGAAGCTTGGTTCCTGAGCCCTTTTCGCTCAGAGACCCAAGCCTCTTTCAAGGTGTCCAAGAAACTGAATAGATGGTATGACCATGGAGAGGGAACAGGTGGCAACGTTATCGACCTAATATGTCTTATTAATAAATGGAGCGTCAAGGAAGTACTCCGGTTTTTAAACACGGACCAAATCTCTTTTTCTTTTCAGCAGCAGCAAATTCTGAACGGGGAAAAAGATGCTATAATCGAAATAGTACAAACCGAAGAAATCCATCATTATGCCTTAAAGGAATATGTGCGATCCAGAGGAATTACAATAGGAACTGCCAAGAAACTCTGCAGGGAAGTCCATTATCGTCTAAAAGGCAAGAGGTACTTCGCCATCGGGTTGAAAAACGATTCAGGCGGATGGGAACTGCGGAACAAATACTATAAAAATTCCGCTTCTCCAAAAGACTGCACCCATATCAAGAATCAAAACCACAAGCTTATCGTCACGGAAGGAATGTTCGATCTGCTCTCTCTGGTGGAAATGAATCCGTAACTGAATTTTGAAAACGATTTCCTGGTATTGAACTCGGCCGCATTTGTAAAAAATATACTTGATGAAATTGAAGAATATGACTCTCTTGAACTGTACCTCGACAATGATATTACGGGAAGAAAACTGACCGAAGAGCTAATGGTAAGTTCCAAAAAGTGTATTGATAAATCGAAGCTTTATGAAGGCTTCAAGGATATGAACGAAAAACTCATGGCGGAGGTGAAAAATGACGTGGCGAAAGGAAGGCAAGATGTGTTTTTGTAGCCACAAAAACGATCTTGCTTTGCTCCCGTAGGGTCCTTTAGATTAAAGGCCCTTGGTCGCAAAAGTTAAAAATACATGTTGATAATGATTCAAGAGGGGGGTCTGGGGGGAGACTCATAACTTTAAAGTAGTTGATAACTAAAAACCGGGGGAGGCAAGGTGAACTATCCGACGGTCTGATCTAGTCTCATTTTGCGAAGTAGTCCTGGCCTCCCTTTTAGTTGCAATGGCAAATTAGAATCTTAAGTCAGACTTATTAAAGGTATCAGCATGGCAACAATTCCGGTTTGAAAAAACTATAAGATTATGGACAAATTTAGTGAGAAAAAGCATTTCATCGGAGTCGACATCAGCAAGGCGTTATTGGACCTGGCCTTGTTGAACGAAGGAGACTACAGTTCCTTTTCCGAGTTGAAAACAAAGAACTCCATTGACGGGTTCAACGAAATCATGGAATGGATCCAAGAAAAGGGGATCCGATTAGAGGACTGTGCATTTTGTATGGAACACACGGGAACGTACGGGCTTCTATTCTGTGCCTGGTTGGCGCAAATGGAAATCTTGTTCTGTGTGGAGTCGGGGTTGCATATCAAACGGAGCCTGGGCATGACCAGGGGTAAGAACGATGCGGTGGACGCCAGGAGGATATCCGATTATTTATTTACCCATAGGGCGAAATTAAAGCCCTTTGAAATGCCGTCGCCCCTTTTGGTCAAGATCAAGCAACTGCTGACTTACCGTGAACAGATGGTTAGGATCAGGACTTCTTTAAAGAACAGTCTCAAAAGTCACAAACAATATCAGACTATCAGTGGTATGGATAATATCATAATTCAGATCAGGGAGCAGATAGACAGACAAGATCAAATAATAACCGGTATCAAACAGCAAATTACAGAGATCATAGAGAGCGACCAAGAGCTGCTAAAAAATTATCGGCTTATTGCAACGGTCAAGGGCATCGGGGTAATCATAGGGGCTTTCATGCTGGTGTCGACGAACAATTTCACAAGTTTTGAGAACGGCAGGAAATATGCATGCTATGCCGGCATTGCGCCCTTTGAGTTCACTTCGGGGACTTCTATCAGGAGCAAGACCAGAACGAGCAAATTCGGGAACAAGACCATCAAAACGCTCCTGAACAACGGAGCGAATTCAGCGATCAGATATGACAAACAAATTAAAAAATACTATGAAAGAAAACGTGGGGAGGGAAAAGACCATAAGGTCGTCGTCAATGCGGTATGTTGCAAACTTGTCAACCGAATTTTTGCAGTAATCAAAAGGCAGTCCCCTTATGTGGAAGTTTATGAACAAAATTTTATCAATTGATTTGGTTTTCTCTTAGAATTCGCAAAGTAAAAAAATGAAAAGCAAAACGGTACGTTTCAGGTGCTCGACCTTCGAGCGGAACTGGCTTCGGGTAAAGGCAAGAAAATCTGGCCTTTCCGTGAGCGAGTATTGTCGACGGGCCGCTTTTAATGACCGTATTATCGAACGTCTTTCCGAAGACCAAATAGCCATGTATAAAATGCTAGTGGACTACCGGAACAATTTTATCCGTATCGGTAATATGTACAAAAAAAGCAATCCAAAACTAGCCGGGGAAGTTAGGCAACTGGCCCGGGAAATACGGGACCATATCCAAAATTTCAGGAAATGATAGGCAAGGGAAAAGCAATAGTACATGCACGGGCGAGCATCGAATACGGATGGAACCAGGAGAAGGGAGCGGAAATTGTCCATAGCCAATTCGTGTCCGAGGAAAGTCCAAAGGAGATCAGTGAGGAGTTCAAGATCGTACAGGAACAGAACGCCAGGTGCCAAAAGAACACCCTGAGCTTTATCCTGAGCCCTACCATCGAGGACGGGAAAAGCCTGTCCAAAGAGAAACTAAGGGAATTGACAGTAAGGTTCATCAACGAAATGAAGCTACAGGAACGGCAGGCCATCGCCTTCGTACACCGGGACCAACAGCACACCCATGTGCATGTTTATGTCAACCGTATCGGTTTTGACGGCAAGGCCTACAACGACAGCTTTATAGGCAAACAAAGCCAGTATGCCGCTGAAAGGGTCGCCAAACAAATGGGGCTGACCACTGTACGGGAAGTACAACAGGAAAAGCTGAACGAGATCAAAAATGTCAGACAGCAGATCAAGGAAATCCACGAAAAAGTAATGAACCAACACAGACCGAGGGACTTCGACCAATATATCGAGCGCATGAAACAAAATCAGGTAAAGGTTATCCCGAGCATCAACAAAGCCGGGAAGCTACAGGGTTTCCGTTTCGAATACCAAGGACACAACCTGAAAGGAAGCGAGGTGCACCGTTCCATGTCGGGCGGCAGACTGGCCATTGGAATCTCTTGCAATGCGGAAAAGGGATTTCTGTTAAAGCAGGGAACAGCTGTAAACCTGTTGGGAAAAGCGACCGACCTGAGTGCCAATTTGGCCCTGAAGCTAACGAAACAGGTTATCAAACAGACCATCAAAAAATCGGTAGGATTCGAGATAGGATATTAAAACAAAACCATTATGGCAAAACTGGATGAGATCACCGAACTGTTGACCGACGAACTGGAAGCTTTTAAAAAGGGTATTACCCAATTGGAAAAACTCTCCAAGGAATTGAAAAGCTCCAAAGTAGTACTGGATATCTACACCATCAAACGGCAACTATCGGAACTTAGGGAAAAACAGGACGCTCATTTTCAAAGGCACGAAGGAGAATTACGGGAATTGAGTGAAAAACTGGCCATCGCAAAGCTCACGCCGAAATGGCTGTTGGCTCTATTTTGCATTGTATTTACACTAGTGGTAACAGCCCTAAGTTATTTTAGCTATCACTTTATCCAGTTGGATGATTTCAAAATAGAAGCCTTTAAAGATGGGAAAGAACAGGTCATTTTAGATTTGAGAAGCTATTTCGATGAACATCCAGATGTTTACAAAGGCTTTCAATCGTGGTCAAAAAGACAGGATAGTGTTCCAAATCAAAAGTAGAATGCGCCCTATGGAATTTTTGCTTGACGCTTATCTACCGGAACACTACAAAAATTCCACAGGATCCGTGCGCAGGTAAGTTCTGGTAAGATTTGGGGATATTTTTTAGCAGTAATCAACAAGAGTCAAGAATGATACTATTACAAATTATTTTTATGTAACCTTTTTAGTATAAATTAGTTACAATTATTTTAAAATAGATTACAAATAACTATCTTTACACCATGCTTAGTACAGATGATCAAATAGAACAGAAAATAAGGGAGTTAAAACCTGGCTCCATTATTTTTACAGAAGACTTTCAAGAATATGGTAGCTCTGGAGCGGTTAAAGTGGCCTTGCACCGCATGGTTAAAAAAGGTCTATTGCGCACAATAGCCCGAGGTATATACACAAAACCAAAATTCAGTAAGTTATTGAATCAAGATGTTATGCCTTCAGCAGAGCAAGTTGCCACTGCCATAGCAGAAAGAGACAGGGCACGTCTATTACCAACAGGAGTTTATGCACAGAACATGTTGGGCCTATCCACGCAAGTACCCTTAAAACTAGTGTACCTGACCGATGGTTCGCCACGAAAAATAAATATTGGCAACCGTACCATACAATTTAAAAAAACAACCCCGAAAAACTTGGCTTTAAAGGGCGAGATAAGCAAGTTGGTGGTTCAAGCGTTAAAGGAAATAGGCAAAGACAAAGCCACTGATCAGGAGCTTAGAAAGATAACAGCACTTTTACAAAAGGAAGATGTTAAGGATTTAAAACATGATATTGCATTGGCTCCACAATGGATTGCAGAAATCATGGCAAAAGCACTATAATGGCAACAAAGGATTTTTATACATTAAAAGAAGCAGAAAAGAGCGAAATCTTTACAGCGACCGCACAGCAGAAAGGTTTGCCCAACTATGCAGTAGAAAAAGACTGGTGGGTAGTGCAAACCCTTGATATCATCTTTCAATTAGAAATGGCTCCGCACCTATTGTTCAAAGGCGGCACATCTTTGAGCAAAGCATGGAACCTCATACATCGCTTTTCAGAAGACATTGATTTGGCCTTGAACCGAGAGTATTTAGGGTTCGATTCTAGGCCCATCAGTAAGTCTCAGGTGAAAAAATTAAGGGAGAAGTCTTTTAAATTTGTTACTACTGAATTTTATGAACTACTGCAAAAAGGCTTTCATATAAAAGGGTATTCAGATGTAACTTTTGGTTTCGAAGATTTGGGTGATGACGACCAAGACCCCGTTTCTATTTTAATTTATTATCCAGCGGTAACCCAACATTCTGAATACGTATTGCCAAGGGTAAAAGTTGAACTGGGAAGCCGTTCATTAAAGGACCCTTTTACACATTGTGAAATAGTATCATTTGTAGGAGAACAATTTCCCAAACGACCATTCGCAGATACTCCCATTACTATTCCCTGTGTCAATCCAGAACGCACCTTTTTGGAAAAAATGTTTTTACTGCATGAAGAGTTTCAACGACCTATTGATAAAATCCGGGTAGAACGATTGAGTAGGCATTTATATGACCTCACAAAAATTTATCAAAGCAATCATTTTTCCAAAGCATATGACCAAGAGCTTATTGTTTCCATTATTCGGCATCGGGAACGGTTTAACAATATGCGAGGGGTCGATTACAAGAGCTTGTATCCGCCAAACCTAAACCCCATTCCACCAGATCAATTTCTAGACGCTTGGGAGGCCGATTATATAACCATGCAGACCAACATGATTCCAGAAGAAAGCCCAAACTTTTCAGACCTATTGTCGATAGTTAAAGAAGCAACAGAAAAATATAATGCCTTGACATTTGAAAAAAGTAAATCCAAATAACCAATACCGTAGTTGCACTTTCGTCAAGGTTGCAGAGAACAGTCGTTATGGAGATAAATAGGAAAATTCCTAATTGAACACGGCGAATAATTGTTAAATAGTTGGCTATTTTCTATTTTGGTAGAATATTAATTTCATCCACAATCCCTTTTATAATCTATGCCGGAATGTATCGAATGTAAAGCTTATACAAAATTTAATAACGGACTATGCACGACTTGCTACCAAAAGGAAAACGGAAACCCTTGGGTATCCGGAGTAAACAAAGGCAGGATTGCAGAAACCATTGTAGAACAGCTTTTTATCTCACTAGGTTTTCAAGTATTTAAATACTTGAAAAGTTGAGCCCTCCCTTGACTCCGAACTCGACATTCTGTGCAAAAGAGGTAACCGAGGTTGTTAATAATGTGCATAACACAAATACATGTAATTTCATAATAAGAATTTTCATCTTAAGTTAAAAAAAGTTTGGTCAGATTAACCAGAAATAATCTGGAAATCTGACCAAAACACTATCTATACTTTGTTGTTATTTAGTTCCCTTCGCTCAAAGAGAAACTTCCATCGCCGTTGAAATCGCCTACGGTTATCGTCACCGTCCATATCCCAGAAGTTCCCGCTTCGGTTACCCCAGAGAAAGAATCAGGTTCAACCGCTCCGTTCAAAGATCTGTTCAACACGATATTTGCATCTGCATCTGTTACAATCATATTGAAGGTACCATTTGTAGTCGCTGTGATATCGGCATTGTAATCCGCAGTTGTCAAGCCATTGTTCCAGCTGAACATTCGAGTAGCGGAACCACCATTGCCCGTAAAACTTGCATCGATGTCTCCATTGAAATCGGATTGGTCACCAACTGTAAAGTCAGAAGGGGTTGCTGTTAAAGCAGTTCCATTGACCGTAACACTTGCGGTGGGGTCATCGTCTTTGCTACAGGAAATTACGGTCAATACCATTATTCCTGCAATGATTGATTTGAATAGATTTGAGGTTTTCATAATTTACTTTTTTTAATTTTAAATAATATTATTGTTGACTTTTAAACAACTGTAACAACGAATTCCCTACCCCGTTGTTGTATTGTTTCTTGTTTTTGTTGTGAATCGCGCCTTAATTGTTGTGAAATTCATTTTCTTTGAGAGTTTTGCAAAATAGATTAAAACCATTAGAGCTGGTTAAAACAATATTCGCCCGTATGAAGAGCACCTTTTTGGGGCTGTATTATAACAAAAGTAAGTTCGGTGGCCAATCTATCTTAAATAAGGAAAGCTACACACAAATTATAGATTATTTGCCCCCTTTTCTGCCCCCTATTTAAAATAAAACCTCCCAAAAACAAACGTTCTGAGAGGTTTACTGTGGTCCCACCTGGACTCGAACCAGGGACCACCTGATTATGAGTCAGGTGCTCTAACCAGCTGAGCTATAGGACCGGTTATAATTTTGTAAGACGTAACCCGAATTTAATGGGTTAAACTAGTGCTCAAACCAGTTGCATTACAAAACCCGCAAATTGCGGATGCAATATTACTACTTATTTTTAACCAACACAAACAATTTCACCGCTACTTGACAATTTCTTGGCATAACTCTACCAACACCCCATTTGCAGTCTTTGGGTGTACAAAGGCAACTAGCTTATTATCTGCCCCTTTCTTGGGTTTTTCATTCAGTAAAGTAAAGCCTTCAGCTTTTAAACGTTCCATTTCAGCAAAAATATCTTCCACTTCAAAAGCTACGTGGTGTATGCCTTCTCCCTTTTTTTCCAAAAACTTGGCAATGGGTCCGTTAGCCGTTGTGGCGGCCAACAACTCTATTTTGTTAGGTCCGTTTTTAAAGAAGGAGGTAAGTACTCCTTCAGAAGCAACTTCTTCTTGCTTATAGGGTGCCACACCCAGTAATTTCTCAAAAAGGGCATTAGAATCTTCCATGTTCTTTACCGCAATACCCAAATGTTCGATCTTTTTCATGCCTTATTTGCTTCAGAGTGCATTATATAGGGGTTAAGATACATTTTTCTATGTATTTTTGCAGTATGGAAACGCAAAGACAACGTAAGATAGCGGGAGTTATTCAAAAAGATATTGTAGACATTCTACAAAAGGCTGCCATTGATGGTGGGTTACGTAATACCCTTATCTCCGTATCTAAGGTTTCGGTTACAACAGATCTTTCTATTGCCAAAATATACTTGAGCATTTTTCCTAATGAGAAAGCTGGAGAGTTAATGGAGGGCATAAAATCTAACCAACCCCTAATTAAACACGAACTTTCTCAACGTACACGTAACCAATTACGTAGAGTGCCTGAGTTATTGTTCTATTTAGATGATTCTCTAGATTATATAGAGAACATCGAAAAATCACTGAAGCGCGAAGAAAACCCAATAGAGAACAGAGATTTATTACCTAAACGTAAAAAGAGCTGATCGGTTGAATTTTCCTCTCTATATCGCTAAAAGGTATGTGCGTTCTAAAAGTACCCAGAACGCGGTCAACATTATTAATTTTATCACCTTTTTAGTTATTGTCATTGGCTCTGCCGCACTATTTATTGTATTATCTGCCTTCGCCGGATTAAAAACCTTTAGCCTTTCTTTTACCGAGTCTTTTGACCCACAATTAAAAGCGTTACCCGTAACTGGTAAGACCTTTACCTTATCCCCAGAACAGGAAGAACGTTTGCAATCGGTCAACGGATTGGCATTTTACTCTAAAGAAATAGAAGAGAAAGTTTCTCTTGAACACCGAGGAAAAAACCATATTGCATACATAAAAGGGGTAGATAGTAACTACACTAAAGTAACCGGTGTAGATAGTACGCTTTATATTGGCGACTGGACATTAAATGAATCTCAAGTAGTGTCCGGTCTGGGTATTGCCAATATCCTAGGTGTTACCATCAATCAATATAGAAGCCCTATGCAGATCTATGCTTTTAAACCGGGCAAGGGTTCTATATCGCAACAAAGTATTTCATCGCTCTACAATCAATTGCCCATGGTCATTGGTGGCGTGTATGCCGTAGAAGCTGATTTGGATAATAAATATGTTTTTGCCGATCTGCGATTGACACAAGCTTTATTGGAAAAAGATTCGCTCTCCATTTCCGGTATTAATTTTAAGATGGATGAAGGTGTTGAACCTAGCGCCGTGCGTGATGAAATTCAAACAATTTTGGGTGATGGCGTACAACTAAAAAACAGACAGCAACTGAACAGTACACTCTACAAAATGCTGAATACCGAAAACATAGCCACGTATCTCATTTTTACTTTAGTACTTATTATTGCCTTATTTAATGTTGTCGGCGCTATTATCATGATGATTTTAGACAAGCAACAGAATTCTAAAACACTCTACAGCCTAGGTACTACGATCAAAGAATTGCGCCGAATTTATTTTGTACAAGGCATTCTAGTAACTGGTTTTGGTGGATTAATTGGCGTATTGCTTGGCGTATTAATTGTTTGGTCGCAGCTTGCTTTCAGTTGGCTAAAAATAACGGCTACTTTGGCTTACCCGGTAAAGTTTGAATTTATCAATATTGTCATAGTACTGGCAACGATTCTTGTATTGGGTGTAATTGCCTCTAAAATTGCAAGTAGCCGAATCAATAAAAAGTTGGTAGACCTCTAAGCATTCGTAAACTGGTGATCGCCGAACTTTTGCAACACCTCATCAAAAGCAGCGAATACCGAAGCAGAATCATCACTGGTTACCATTTTCATACGATACTCCTTAAAATTTGGAATTCCTTTAAAGTAGTTGGTATAATGTCTTCTAGTTTCAAACACGCCCAAAGTTTCCCCTTTCCAATCTATGGACATCTGTAAATGACGACGCGCAGCTTCTACACGTTCTGCCATTGTTGGTGGTGCTAAATGGGTTCCTGTTTCAAAAAAGTGTTTTATTTCCCTAAATATCCAAGGGTAGCCAATACTTGCACGACCTATCATTGCACCATCCAATCCATATTCATCACGCATTTTCATGGCTGCTTCCGGTGAATCTACATCTCCGTTACCAAATACGGGTATATGCATTCTTGGATTGTTCTTAACCTCTCTAATAGGGTTCCAATCTGCACTTCCCTTATACATTTGTGCACGGGTTCTTCCATGTATTGCAATTGCAGCACAGCCCACATCTTGTAAACGTTCTGCAACCTCAACAATTTTAATGGAACTATCATCCCAACCTAATCTGGTCTTTACCGTAATGGGTAAATTACTATGCTCTACCATAGCCTTGGTCAAAGAGACCATTAAGTCTATATCCTTTAATATTCCGGCTCCCGCTCCTCTAGATACCACTTTCTTTACAGGACAACCAAAATTAATATCAATGATATCGGGCTTAGACTTTTCTACAATCTCTACAGATTGTAACATACTGTCCAAATTAGCGCCAAAAATTTGAATACCTACAGGGCGTTCCTTCTCATAAATATCCAGCTTCATAACGCTTTTTGCGGCATCACGAATCAATCCTTCCGAAGAAATAAATTCTGTATACACAACATCGGCTCCTTGCTCTTTACAAAGGGCTCTAAATGGTGGGTCGCTTACATCTTCCATTGGCGCTAAAAGCAACGGAAAATCAGGTAGTTGTATGTATCCTATCTTGGGCACTGCTGTCTAATTTTGGGTTGCAAAGTTATATAAAAATACGGGAAGCGCATTACTTAAGCTTTTTGATAAATTCTATGGTTTTACAGACTATTATCACTTGTTAAAACACTTGTTTGTAGAAACGACGTAAATTAGTATCCAAATGAAGCCTTTATTTACGTTTCTAAATATATTTCAAATTTTAAATAAAGCTTTGACAATAACTTTATGACCCAAACGCTACTTATTGTCTCGCTACCTTTTGAACCTATTGTATTTGGTGTAAAATTAAACATGCACCTTATTCTTGAATACCTAGCGTTTTTTGTAGGATTTAGATACTATGTTTTTCTACGGAAAAAGAGCGCTGATGTCATTTCTTCCAATAACCGACTCTCCATAATCATAGGTGCTATTTTTGGGGCGCTGTTTTTATCAAGATTAGCGGCGTTTTTAGAAAACCCTATAGCCCACATAGATCAAGGTTTGCTTTATAACCTAAACAACAAAACCATAATGGGCGGACTCTTTGGTGGCTTGCTGGGTGTGGAGCTTGCGAAGAAAATTATTGGCGAAAAACATTCGTCTGGAGACTTGTTTACACTTCCTATCATCTTAGGCATTATCATAGGTAGAATTGGTTGCTTTTTAGCAGGTGTTAAAGAGTTTACCTATGGAAAAGAAACTACCTTTTTTACCGGTATGGACTTAGGTGATGGTGTTTTAAGGCATCCCATTGCACTTTATGAAGTGCTGTTTTTATCCGTGCTTTTCCTCATCATCAAAAGGTTACAAAAGTTGAATCTTACTTTTAAAAACGGAGATTTTTTTAAGCTCTTTATGGTTACCTATTTCTCCCTTCGGTTCGGTATCGAATTTCTAAAACCCAACCCTTTTTATTTCTTAGGGCTAAGCAGTATTCAAATATTATGTCTAATTTGTTTGGTGTACTACCAAAAATTCATCCTACGGGGAATAACATATGTCAGAAAAAAACTATACCTATTATGATTTTACATTAAGCCTATGCCCAGAATGTTTATGTAGGGTAGATGCCAAAATCGTTTTTGAGAACGAGAAGGTGTATATGCTTAAAAACTGTAGAGAGCATGGTAGGTCTAAGGTGCTTATTGCAGACGATATTGAGTACTATAAGAACATAAGAAACTATAATAAGGCTTCTGAATACCCAAAAACGTTCAATACAAAAACCCATTATGGATGCCCTTATGATTGCGGTCTTTGCCCGGATCACGAACAACATTCTTGTCTTACGGTCATTGAACTGACCGACCGCTGCAACCTTACCTGCCCTACCTGCTATGCGGGATCATCTCCCACTTATGGTAGACACCGCACATTAGAGGAGATTAAAAAAATGTTAGATGTTATCGTTAAGAACGAGGGAGAACCAGATGTGGTTCAGCTTAGTGGTGGTGAGCCTACCATACATCCTAACTTTTTTGAAATTCTTGATTACGCAAAAACCCTCCCTATTCGGCATTTAATGTTGAATACCAACGGAATTAAAATTGCAAAAGATTTTGATTTTGCGAAACGATTGGCAACTTACGCACCAGATTTTGAAGTGTATTTACAGTTTGATTCGTTGGATAACCATGTTCTACAAACCTTAAGAGGGGCAGACCTGGCAGATATTCGTCTACAAGCGTTAGACTACCTAAATGAATTGAACCTTTCCACAACATTGGTAGTCACATTACAAAAGGGGCTGAACGACCATGAAATGGGAAGCACCATAGACTTTGCCCTAAAACAAAAATGTGTGCGCGGCGTAACTTTTCAGCCCACTCAAATTGCCGGTAGATTAGAAAATTTTGAAGTAGATGAAAACCGTATTACCTTAACTGAAGTACGTAGAAAAATTTTAGAGCAATCGCCCATTTTTGAACCAGACGATTTAATACCGGTACCCTGTAATCCCGATGCCTTGGTGATGGCATATGCTCTAAAATTAGGCGATGAGGTAAATCCGCTAACACGGTTCATTAACCCAGATGATTTATTGAACGAAGGGAAAAACACCATTATTTACGAGCAAGATGAACAACTGCACGGCAAAATGATCGAGCTTTTTAGTACAGGCAATTCCGTTGAAAAAGCATCGGAAAATTTAAAAAGTATTATGTGCTGCCTTCCTGAAATTGACGCCCCAGAACTTGGATATGATAACCTGTTTCGCATCATCATTATGCAATTTATAGATGCCCATAATTTTGATGTCCGTGCCATTAAGAAATCTTGTGTGCACATTGTAAACAAAGACTATAAAATTATCCCTTTTGAAACTATGAACTTATTTTATAGAGATGATAAAATAGAACGATTAAAGGAATTACAAAACGAAATGATATGATTTTAGAGGTTGGAAATCTTGATGGGCTATTTACTTTAATACTTCTTATAATGTTTGGTCCGGCATTATTGTTTTTAATTATTGGAGTTATTCTATTTTCTCAACAAAAGAAAAAAGCCGGTAAAGTTTTTTTGATTTTGGCAGGTATCTACCTACTAGTTAGTTTAGGTATTTGTGGATCTATGATGACTTAAGCAAATCTATAATCGATTATTTTCATCTGTGCTTTTACTCTTAGAGTTATCTCTAATTTTCGTGTTACCAAATTTGTACCTAAAACCCAATACAAACAGTCGATTTTCGCGTCTAGTACTTGTAGAATTATTTTGTTCAAGATAGTTTCTTGTAGAATAAATATTTCCCTTATTAAAAATATCTTCTACACCTATTGAAATGCTAGCATCTTTGTTCCAAAATGTCTTTCTGAAATTTATACCCAATTTACTATAGGCTCTAAAACTGGCATTACCTTGTACGTATGGCGAAATATAAGTGAATGCCATGTCCGCATACAATGATTCATCTTTTAATAATGTAAAATAATTATTAGCTCGTAGGTATGTGGTCCAAGTAGAGTTGTCAATAATAGCGTTGGTAGTTACATCAACAAATTTATTCTGATTGTAATATTGGCTCACTAAAAAATAAAAATACCAATACGAGGTAAAATATTTAGATACGCTAGCATCTGCACCAAAATTATAATTGGTTTCTAAATTTATATACTGCGCTATTAGAAAATTGGTCGTATTGTCTTGTATAAATTGTTGTACCTGTTGGTCCGATTTTATACTCGTAAATAACGCAAACTTATAGTCTTTATCATACACATAATCAACTTCTATATAGCTGCGATAAGCTGGTTTTAAATTAGGGTTTCCCTCAAAAATAGAGTTTGCAGATAAATAATATTGAAAAGGGTTAATGCTGCTATATCTAGGTCGGGTAATTCGCCTGTAATATTTAACCATGAAAGCATTTTTGTCTTTCGTATAGGACATAGACAAGTTTGGAAATACATCAAAATAAGAATTTGTGTTTGCTGATGATAAAATATTTAATTCTCCCTTTGTGTCTGTATATTCTGCTCTAAGACCTACATTTACTTTCCATTTTTCCCAACTGTTGCTAAGGCTTACGTAACCTGCATAAATTTGTTCGTCGTAATTAAAAATTCCAGATTCTGAAGGGTTAATGTTGGTAATGGTTTCATCAAACCCAGACTGTAGAATACTTGACTCTGAGTTTATATTTGCAAATTTTAAGCCTGTCTCTAAAGTAGACTGTTTTGATAACGGTAATGTTAGGTCTGTTTGGGCGCTGAAAAGGTTTATAATCTGGTCTGAACTTATATTTAAGGTATTCTCAGAAGTATTCTCGGTAAAACCTTCTACAATGTCATTATTTAATTCTTGATTATCCTTAGAATCATAATAGGTTAAGTGGGCGTTTGTTGCTATTTCTGCCCCTTTATCATCCAACTTATGTACCCAATCTAAATAATTAGACGTGTTATAGGTATCATCACCTAATGTATTAAGACCTTTTAAACGCGCTATTATATCTGCATTGGTACTTTCAATATCGGTTGATGAGGTATATATTGTATTGTTATCGGGTGATAAACTTGAGGTAGAAGAAAAGCTTAGCGCATTTTTTTCATTTAATTCAATATCTAAAAACAGATTTAGATTATGACTTTTTCCTTTAGATATAGATTTTTGCTCTGCAGTCCAAATCTCATTTTCTTGTCCGTCTTCAAAAAACGTGGTAGCATCAGAATATCTGGTCCAATCCCTATCATGACTAAAACTGTAGTTCGTTGAAAAATCTACTCTTTTACCTTTAAAAAAGTGATCTGTACCTACTGTATGTTTTGGTAAAACACCTTGCGTATATCTGTTAAAAACAGCACCATTATACCCTGCAACAAGGTTTTTCTTCATTTTAATATCAATTAACAAACCACCCTCTGCACTATATTTTGCCGGCGGACTCGTAATTACTTCTATAGATTGTACATTACTTGCAGAACTACCGCTAAGTAAATTAATAATATCCTCTTCCGGTAAGTTGACCAGCTTACCATTGATCATAATATTTACATTAGCGCTACCATTTACATACAAGCGATTATTCATTACCATAACGCCTGGTGTACGCTTTAAAACATCCCAAATATCACCATCGGAAATTGCCGTGTTTTCAACGTTGAAAATATGGCGATCTGACAATTGTTCTAATTTTGGTTTGTTCTGGGTTACTACGACCTCATCTAATTCTTGAGCGCTTTGAAGAACAAGTGGTGGCATCTCAATATTACTTGTTACTACTAACAAATCACTTTCAACAGTATTGGCTATATAACTGGCAACAATTCTATAATTACCCTTTGCTATGGAATGAATCCTGTAGTCTCCTTGATCATTGGTAACCGTACCTTTAATGAATTCACCTTCTTCACTCATCAAGATTACATTGGCCAAAACAACGGGTGTATTGTTCTCGTCTACGACCGAACCGTTGATGGTAAAATCTTGTGCAAACGCTAAAGAAAACGTAAAAAAAAATATAACCGTTAAATAAGTACTCCTAATCATTTAATAAGCGGAATTCTAACTAAATGTAGGAAAGTAAAATTGAATTATCTTACAGTACTCTTAATATTTTCTTAACAAAACAATAAGATGTTGATAGTTAACATTTTATCTTATTCCAATCTGTCCAGTTCTAATTTGTCTATGCTTCTTTGATTGTCCTCTAAACGGAAATTTCCAAAATTGTAGGTAAAGCCGAACTTTACATATTGGGTTTCAGGAACGGTTAGAAATCTGTTGTCTTGATTCAGATACTGCGAAGAAACATAAGAATTGTAATTACCTAATAAGTCATTGGCACTTACACTTAAAACCGCTCTATTATTGAAAAAAGACTTTCTTAAACCTACTGTTAAATTTGTGGATTCTTCTTGAATATAAGAACCCTGCAACCAGCCTGATAAATATACAAAACCTAATTCCCCCTTAAAACTACCATCGTTGGAAAGCGTTACGTAATTGGTTAAGTCTATATAGGCCCCATTATACTCATTCTTAAAAGAGTAATCATCGCTTTGTAGGGCTATGAATGTTTCATCTTCATGAAACAGTGAAATGTAACTATACAAATACCAATTGTTGGTAATGGATTTTCCATAGGTAAAATCAATCCCATACGAAGTACTTTCCAATACATTCTGTGTGATATCCCTTAAAACGAAATTATCATTGTCTTGAAAAGTAAGTGTAGAGATATACCTACCATTATCTCGATAATAGAAATCAAAATAATATTCCTGATTCAGTGTATAATTCAAATTAAAGTTATGACCAAAACTAGGCATTAGATTAGGATTACCTTCTTCAAAAGTACGTTCATTGATATAGGTTCTAAAGGGGTTTAAATCTTCATACCTAGGGCGTTGTACTTTTCTAGCATAATCAAAAGATAAGCTGTGATTGTCATTAATGTTATGTAATAGGTAGAAAGAAGGAAAAAGTTCAAAATAACTAAGATCATTGATAGTCGATACATTTACAGATACCCCAGAACTTTCTGTTTGTTCTGCACGTAATCCTGTTTTTACACTCCATTTTTCCCAGTCTTTAGAAAGGCTAAAATAACCAGCATACACACTTTCATCGTACGTGTAATCATCGGATAAATTTGGAATAAACTCGGTGCCATTATTCTCCAAAAAATAATCTAGTTTACTTTTAGAGTCTATAAAAGAACTTTTGATTCCTGTCTCAAAAAAGACACTGCCCAGGTAATCGTTGTAATCTATTTGAGCGGTTTTAATTTCTATTTGTTGATCGGCAAGTGTAGAAAAGTTAAAATCGCGAATAAATGATCCATTGGGTTCAAAGTAGTCTGAATTGACATCCTGATTTCTATCTAAATCAAAATTCGTGTAATGTGCGTTTACGGTCAAATTACCCTGATCCTTAAATTGATGTTTAAAAGTAAGGTCACCAGAAATATTGTTCTTTCTTTCACTTAAAAAGCTATTTGTGGTAAATAGGGAATCCAAAACACCAGATGCATCTTTAATGGTAGTTTCCTGAAAGAAATCTGCATCTCTCTTAGGTTGTATAAGGGCATTACTTGTAAAACTTAGTACATTTTTATCGTTAAAATCATAATCTATTACTAAACCTGCACTATGTGTATTGCTACGTATTACTTGGTCAAAATCTGTATCCCAAACAGAAACAATACCACTATCGCCCATAAAATTAGTATTGTTCAACGTGTTTTTATACTCCTTTTTGGGTGCATAATTATAACTGGCGTTTACGTTTAACCTTTTGGTTTTGTAAAAGTGAGAGGTACCAAAATTATATTTGGGAAAAACACCTTGCGTATAACCGGCATTGACATTTCCCTTATAACCAATAGATACATTTTTACTGGTAATAATATTTAAAATAGATCCCCCCTCGGCATCATAACTAGCCGGTGGATTATGTATTACTTCAACAGATTTAATATTCTCGCCTTGGTAGTTTTCTAAAAGACTTTTGACTTCATCTGAAGATAATTGAACTTTTCTATCATTAATATAAACGGTAGTAGCCTGGTTTCTTACTTTAAGTTCATCATTCATCATAAGTACTCCGGGCGTTTGCCTAAGAATATCCCATGAACTATTCTGAGAGATTACGGTATTCTCTACATTAAAAACAATACGATCTACTTCTCTTTTGACTACGGGCTTATTACTGGTAACGGTTACCTCGTTCAATTGCTCAGCTTCTTGTTCTAAAATTAATGCGCCAATTTTAGTATCCTTCAAAATTTCCAAAGGCAAATTCTCAGAAACCTGACCTATATAAGATGCTTTTAAAAAATATAGACCTTCTGCAATATTAGAGAACAAAAACGCTCCGTTTTCATCTGCAGATGTACCTGTTAACAAGGTTGAATCTGTAACCGTTAGTAGAAAAACAGAAGCAAAAGCAACGGGTTCTTGGTATTGGTCTTTTACTTCTCCGCTAAGTTCAAAGCCTTGCCCGTATGAAACGTGTGAAAAACCTAGGGCAAAACAAAAAATAACAAGTAGAGGTTTCAACAGAAATTTGGGGTTTTTTGTCAAATCTAAATATAATATTGTCGTAATTCTTTACAATATATGTAATACAAAGTTATAAATACAATAAATAAATAGGTAAGCCCACTAAAGTTTAGCGCTATAAATTAGATTATATTTGCAATTGCTCTTTTGTACCGAGTATAATTTATGGTATAAAAAGCATCAATATTACTGTTTCCGCTATGAAAAACATTAGAAACTTCTGCATTATTGCACATATTGACCACGGTAAAAGTACCTTGGCAGATAGGTTATTGGAATATACGGGATCTGTTACCGATCGAGAAAAAAAGGAACAGCTACTAGATAGTATGGATCTTGAAAGAGAACGTGGTATTACCATAAAAAGCCACGCCATACAGATGGATTATATCTATAAAGGCGAAAAATATATACTGAACTTAATAGATACCCCTGGTCACGTAGATTTCTCTTATGAAGTTTCTAGATCTATAGCAGCTTGTGAAGGCGCATTGTTAGTAGTAGATGCTGCACAAAGTATACAGGCACAAACTATTTCTAACTTATACCTTGCACTAGAGAACGATCTTGAGATAATACCGGTATTGAATAAAGTAGATTTACCGAGTGCCAACCCAGAAGAGGTTACCGATGATATTGTTGACCTATTAGGTTGTAAGGCAGAAGAGGTTATACCCGCCTCTGCAAAAACGGGCATTGGTATAGAAGAAATTTTAAGTGCCATCATTGAAAGAATTCCTGCCCCTAAAGGCAATTCTGATGAAGCCTTGCAAGCTTTGGTGTTCGATTCTGTTTACAATCCGTTCAGAGGGGTAGAAACTTACTTTAGGGTCGTTAACGGTTCTATTAAAAAAGGACAAAAAATAAAGTTCGTTGCTACGGATAAAAGTTACTTTGCAGATGAGGTAGGTACCTTAAAATTGACCCAGCACCCAAAAAAGGAAATAAACACTGGTGATGTAGGATACTTGATTACAGGTATAAAAGATGCCCGTGAAGTAAAGGTTGGTGATACCATTACAGACTCTGCAAACCCAACAAAAAATGCTATAGGTGGTTTTGAAGATGTAAAACCAATGGTATTTGCAGGTATATATCCTGTAGACACCGAAGATTTTGAGGAGCTACGTTCTTCAATGGAGAAATTACAACTTAACGATGCTTCTTTAGTATTTGCGGCTGAGAGTAGTGCTGCACTTGGATTTGGTTTTCGTTGTGGATTCTTAGGAATGCTGCACATGGAGATTATTCAAGAGCGTTTGGAACGTGAGTTTGATATGACCGTAATTACTACGGTACCAAACGTTAGCTACCACGCGTTTACTAGAAAAGACCCAGAAGTTCCGTTAATTGTAAACAACCCAAGCGATCTACCAGATCCATCTACCATAGATCGTGTAGAAGAACCATATATTAAAGCAACCATTATTACCAAGTCTGATTTTGTGGGTAATGTTATGTCTCTTTGTATTGAAAAAAGAGGGCAGATTACCAACCAAACCTATTTGACAACGGAACGTGTTGAACTTAATTTTGATATGCCTTTGGCAGAAATAGTATTTGATTTCTATGACCGCCTTAAAACAGTGTCAAAAGGATATGCTTCTTTTGATTATACACCAATAGGTATGCGTGAATCTAAACTGGTTCGTGTAGATATTCTTTTGAATTCGCAAACCGTAGATGCATTGTCCGCTCTAATACATTTTGATAGTGCTACCACAATTGGTAAAAAGATGTGCGAAAAATTAAAGGAGCTAATACCAAGACAACAGTTTGATATTCCTATTCAAGCAGCAATTGGCTCAAAGATTATTTCGAGAGAAACGATCAAGGCCTTACGTAAAGACGTAACCGCTAAATGTTATGGTGGAGATATCTCTCGTAAAAGAAAGCTTCTAGAAAAGCAGAAGAAAGGTAAAAAGCGTATGCGCCAAGTGGGTAATGTTGAAATACCACAAGAAGCATTTATGGCCGTATTAAAACTAAACGATTAGTAATTAATTAATCTTACAATTATAATAGCCTATCTCTGGATATTGAGATAGGCTATATTTTTTTTTAACGCGTTGTAGTTCTCACAATACCAAAAAAGGGGCATTATTTAAAACAGTAAACCCATTATAACTCATCGGTTTCCGATTGAGCTTCCATATCAGGATCCTCATTAGGGAACATTTTACCCAAATATGCCAATTTATAACCTTTTTGTATATCTGTAAAGTCCTTACTGAATGCAGTGATAATATGTATGTCGCCGTCTGGATCTAAAAGAAATAACGGTACAATATCGGCATCGGCCTTGGTAATTTCAATTAACCCTTCATAATGCTCTGTATCATGAAGTTCTATTTCATGTATCGCAGGGAATTTTCTAGCAGCTTCGGTCAACTTAATAAAGTCATCGGTATGCGAGAACAACCCTTCTTTAGGGTTGTTTTCCGGGTCAGACATTTCATCGGCATCTACCAATCTAAAGGATCCATTTTCACCAAAGGCATCTTGAAATTTGTTGATTGCGTATTTG
The DNA here is from genome assembly GCF_002362375.1 of Maribacter sp. UBA3344. NCBI lineage: Bacteria > Pseudomonadati > Bacteroidota > Flavobacteriia > Flavobacteriales > Flavobacteriaceae > Maribacter > Maribacter sp. UBA3344. Next base: position 111,499 of record NZ_DERI01000028.1, read on the forward strand.
TTGATATCCGAATTGGGGGTCAAGGCCATTAAATAGCCAATGTCATTGAGTTCTATATTATCTGTCAAATTATCAGAATATATGTTTGCAGATATAGCTTCTAAACCTAGTTTGGTGGCCTTATCAATATTGGATTGATTATTGTCAATTAAAACCACATGCCTATCGTTTTTATGTAAATAATCACCAATTAAACGTGAAACCTTAGAGGCACCCAAAATCAAAATACCTTCAGATTTATTTAAAAAGACTCCTATTAATTTAGCGAATACACGGGCCGTAGTTGCGTTTAACAAAACGGTACCCAAAACAATCATAAATACCAAGGGTGTAATATATTCTGCGCCAGCTTCGCCCTTAGATAAAAGTTTTGATCCAAATAATGAGGCAATACCTGCAGCTACAATACCCCTAGGACCTACCCAGCTAATAAAAAGTTTTTCGTTGAATTTTAAATTAGATCCTATTGAACTTAAAAATACCCCAAGAGGCCTTATAATAAGTACTATTGATAAGAAAAGGGCTATGGTCTTCCAGGTGAATATCAATTCTAAATCGGCAATATCAATATTTGCAGCCAATAAAATGAATAATATGGATATTAAAAGAATACTTAAAGACTCTTTAAAGTACAGCAACTCCTTAATGTTGGGTAAATCTGTATTTCCCATGACCATACCCATAACAACTACTGCCAATAAACCAGATTCATGTGCAAAAACATCGGACATTACAAAAACACCGAGTACCACAGATAAGGACACTACGTTTAAAAGATAATGTGGTATAAAGTTCTTTTTGATCAAAAATGTAAGTGCATGTGCAAAAGTAAACCCGAAGGTAAAACCAAATAACAGAATTTTTCCAAACTCTATTAATGCCGTCACCGTGTATGCCTGGCCTTCACCCACACTTATAAATTCATATACCAATACCGCGGCCAAGGCTCCAATAGGATCTATAAGAATTCCTTCCCATTTTAAAATTGCAGATACATCTTTTTTAAGCGGAATATTTCTTAAAATAGGGGTTATTACAGTAGGTCCCGTAACAATGATCAATGCCGAAAAAAGGAAACAAAGTTGCCATGACAATCCAAAAAGAAAGTATGCGGCCAATGCAGCCCCAAAAAAGGTGGTTAAACTACCCAGTGTAATCAGTTTAGTAATTACCGGTCCAATGTTCTTTATTTCTGAGCGCTTTAAGGTAAGTCCGCCCTCAAATAAAATAATACTTATGGCGAGTGATACAAAATAGTATAGTCCCTCACCAGGAAAAAGTCCTTTATCACCGTTCCAAATTGGTTCAATTATTTTAGATCCATCTTCGGTATATAGTGTGGACAAAGGCCCCACAATCAATCCTATAAGTATCAAAGGTAAAATTGCAGGCAGTTTTAAGCGCCATGCTACCCATTGAGCAAGTATTCCTAAAATTATAATTCCTGCAAGCTCTAGCATTTAATTTGTTTTGAGATAAAAATAACAATTCTAGACCAGTAAACGTCATAATTTACAGCCCATAACACCTATTTTAATATCATTTGTTTTTTCGATTATTATAAAACACGGACGGAAAGCATATAATTTGATTTGTAAAACATTTCAGTTGTTTGTTCTACATCTAAAATTAAGATACCTAAAAGCTATACAACGCTACTCGCCTTCCCCTTTTAACCCTATTTTATGCACAATTATAACTACACCATATGGAGCAGTTTAATTCTCCTTAAATTCCAAACTAACTATAATTATAGCTCGTAATTAACTCATAAAAAGAAATAAATATCCAACTAATGTTTAAGATAATTGCTGTATTTTATAGGTAATTCTAAAATTCCATTGTGTAAAGGTGTTACGTTTAACAAAAGAGAACTATAGCACTTTGGTACGTATCATGCAATTTTTAAAAAACTGTATTGCTTTCAATATCAATTATTAAATGTGTTTTATACACCAAGTTTAATCTTACAAAAGTATCAGAAAAAACATCATAATAGGCAAGACTTTTATAACTTCGTAATTACCACTATGGTTAAATCAATATCCTTAAAATCTAAAATAATAAGCTAGATCAATTAACTCATATCAATAAAAATGTCTGTTCCAGAAAATCGTAAAATTTTAAAAAGCCCTTTATTTTATGGCTTTTTATCATTTATACTGGTTCTGGTTATTACACAATTTATTGCGTATCAAAAATATCAATTAGACCAAAAGACAGATCAGCAAGAGATTGAACAACGGGTATCAAATTTAAAAGTTGATTTACAGAACGTTCTAGGTCAAAGCTACAATGCTACACAAACTCTAGCATTTATTGTTGATCAATATGGTATTCCAGAAAATTTTGATAGTGTAGCCCAATTACTTCTAAATAGTAACAAGGCTCTTGACGCATTAGAATTGGTAAATGAGAAAGGTATAATAACACACGTTTATCCACTTAAAAACAATGATGTTATTGGATTAAATATCTTGGACGATCCTGATAATAAATATGGCGCCATAACCACCTTAGAAAGAAAAGATTACTATACTGCCGGTCCTATTTATTTAAGACAAGGTGGATCAGGTATCATAGGTAGAAGACCATTATATAAAAATGGAGACTTTAATGGTTTTGTTGCAGCTGTAGTACGTTTATCTACCGTAGTAAATGCGGTAAAATTAGACTCTATAGGTAAGTCTGATTTTTCATATGAACTTGTAAAAATAAATTCTGACAACTCTGAAGAAACCTTTTATGTTTCTAAAAATATTTACAAAGACGGAATTACTACATTACCACTAACCACTAGCCAAGGGGAGTGGAAACTATATGTATATTCAAATAAGACAGAATCATACGCTACCGCAATTCTTTTTTCTATTCTAGGCTTTTTACTTGCTTCTGTTTGTGGCTTACTTTCTTGGTTTTTAATGCGGCAACCTGCTAAACTTGAAAGATTGGTAGATGAAAAAACAGCACTTTTAAAAGAAAGTAAAAAGCGATATAAACAATTGATCAATGAGGCCTCTGACGGTATTTTTTTAAATGATTTTAATGGAAATGTGTTAGATGCCAACCCGTACGGTATAAAAATGTTCGGTTATAGTGAGAAAGAACTATTGAACAAAAACCTTGCTGATCTATCACTAAAAGATGAGTCTCTAAATATGCCTTTGACCTACACAAGAATACTTGAAGGGCAAACGCTACGTACAGAAAGTAAATTACTAAAAAAAGACGGAACACTATTCTATGGTGAAGTCAGTGCCAAAAAGTTGAGTAACTCCACTATTTTGAGCATAGTTAGGGATATTACCCAAAGAAAACAACTTGAGCTAACAGCCCAAGAAAATTTGGCAAAATTCAGTAAAGCCTATAACAATCCGTTCGTGGGTATGGTTATTAAAAATCAGCACAAAAAAATTGTAGATGCCAATTGTTATTTTCTCAACTTGATCGGTTATTCATTAGAAGAAATAAAAGGGAAAACAATTCAAGACCTTAATTTAATTGCCCTAGAAAAAACGAAAGAAGAAAATACTTTATACAATGCCTTTATTAATTCTGATAGAATTGATAAGATTGAAGTTGAGTTTACCTCTAAAAATGGTAAAAACCTACACCTAATAACATCCATTGAACCCTATGAATACTTAGGTGAAAAATATAGTCTTAGCATTTATATTGATCAAACAGATTCTAAGAATGCAAACTTGGCCATTGCAGCAAGTGAAAAAAGGTATAAACAATTTACTGAACGTATTTCTGATGCATACGTAAGCTTCGATGCCAATTGGAATTTTATGGATATTAATGCAAAGGCTGCCAAAGTGGTTGGTATGGATGCCAAGGAAATGATCGGTAAAAATCTTTGGGACGAATTTCCCACCTTTAAAAATTCCGAAGCTTATGCCATCTTCATGGGAGCTATGACCAGGCAAGTATATACACATTTTGAGCAATATCATGAAAGTGTGGACAGATGGGTTGAAAATCATCTATACCCATCTTCAAACGGTCTATCTGTATTTTTTAGAGATATCACCCATAGAAAAAAAGCAGATGAAGAAAAGCAACAACTTATCTCTATAATAGAAAACAGTCCTGGTTTTATAGGTTTGGCAACTTTAGAAGGTAAACCATTATTTTTAAATGATGCTGGAAAAAAATTAGTGAACCTACCTAAAGATGTTGACCTAAAAAACGGTACTATATATGATTTTTTTGAAGATGACTATAGAGATGTCATAGCAAATGAACATTTGCCAACCATTAGGGAAAAGGGACTATGGACCGGTGAAGTTCCCCTAAAAAACTTTAAAACCAATATACCTACCCCTTTAGAATTTTCTGGTTTTTCCATTAAGGATAAAACAACCAACCAGCCAATTGCTATAGGTGCCATAGGATTTGATCTCACAGAACGTAAAAAAACTCAAAAAGAAATTCTTGCTCTACAAAGCAAAATGGATGCTGCCATAAGAATAGGTAAAATTGGATATTGGGATTTTGACATGGAATCTAAAGTATTTATTTGCTCCCCATTGATGTATAATATATATGATTTAGAACAAGATGTTATCATAGATATACCATTATTAGAAAGTCTGATACATCCAGATGATCTAGAAATGCATAGAAAGAATGTAAGGCAAATTTTAAAAGAAAAAATAACACATACCTTTTCCTATAGAATCATCATAAAAGATGGATCTATTAAGCACTTAATGGTAGAAATTGAAGTAGAAAGGGATGCTAACAATAGGGCTATCAACATTCGTGGGACCATTTTAGATATCACAAAACAGAAAGAAGCTGATTTTGAGATATTAAAACTGCAAAATAGAATGAACGCCGCAATACGTATTGGTAATATTGGGTATTGGCATTGGGATATGTCTGGTGATATTGTAGAATGGTCAAATGAAATGTATGCCATACATGAAATAGATCCAAGTACTAAAATGACCGTAGACTTAGTTAGGAAAACTATATATTATGAAGATTTGTATCTAATGGATAACATTTTATCATCCAAACCAGGCGAACAACACCATTCTCCAAACATATACCGATCAAAATTAAAAAATGATACGTTCAAATATTTTTTGGCCTCATCAGAAGTAGTTTTTGATGATTCTGGTAACCCAATAATATATAGAGGTACTGCTATGGATATTACCAAAAATGTACTTGCGGAAGAAGCCCTTAAAGAAAGTCAAGAGAAATTTGCCAAGGCTTTTGAAAATAAGTTTATTGGTATGCTCATTTTAGATGAAGAAGAAATAGTAATAGAGGCAAACACTACTGTTTGTAATATATTGAACGTATCAAAAGAAAACCTGATAAATAAAAAAATAATGGATTCAGGAGTTGTTTTTCTTAATGAACACTATACTGAGAAAAGACACCAAACAATAAACCAGCTTCAAGAAAAAGGAAAAGTAACCAACGAAGAATTTAGAATTACACTTAAAAACGGACAGGAAAAAACTGTATTGGTTTCTAAAGAATATTTAAAGATAAAAGATCAAACAAGAGTTTTGGTCACCATAAATGATGAAACAAAAAGAAAAGAAACCGCTGAAATCTTAGCATCACAGTTTAATGAACTCCAAAAGACCAACTCAGAACTAGATAGCTTTGTATACAGTGCTTCACATGAATTGAGAGCTCCATTATCTTCTGTATTGGGCTTAATACAACTAATTAAAATGGAAGGGGTAGATCCAAAGTTATATCAGCATATAGATATGATGGAGATTTCAATAGAAAGACTGGATAGTTTTATCAAAGATATTATTGAATACTCAAGAAACAAACACAAAAATATTGATCTTGAACCCATTAATTTTAATACATTAATTGAACAATCACTTGAAAGTTTCTGGTACTTAGAAAACAGTAAAAAAATTAAAATTGATATTAATATAGATGATAAAGAACAATTTGTATCTGATAGTAAGAGAGTTTCGGTTTTATTGAATAACTTTATTTCAAATGCTATCAAGTATCATGATCTTAATAAAGAATCACCTTATATACATATAAATGTAAAGACATCTAAAAAAGAAGCTATCTTAGTTGTAAAAGACAACGGTGTTGGTATTGAAGATGTTGAATTAGAAAGAATTTTTGAAATGTTTTATAGGGTATCCTCTAAAGTAATGGGTTCTGGTATTGGGCTGTTTATTGTTAAAGAGGTAATCGCAAAATTAAAAGGAACAATAGACGTAACATCTAAAATAGGACAAGGTTCAACGTTTACGATAACAATACCAAATGAATCAGGTAAATTATAATATGAGCAAGGATATTAATATTTTGTTGATTGACGATTCTGACGTAGATAACTTCATTAATAAAGCCGTTATCTCTAAAGAGGATAATATTTCTCAAATTACCACTATGACCTCTGGGCAAGAAGCTTTAACGCACTTGAATGGGGTAATTGATAATCCTCAAGCATTTCCAGATGTTATATTTCTGGATATTAAAATGCCGGGAATGAACGGTTTTGAATTTTTAGATGAATATTTAAAACTACCGGAAACACTCGTAAATCATTGTAAAATTTACATATTGAGCTCATCTATAGATTCTATAGATTCCGAAAGGGGAAAAGAATATGCTATTGTTAAAAAGCATTTGACCAAACCTCTAGCACATCATAAAATTGGCGATCTACTGGCTGAAGATTAAACTTTGGTAAAAACATATTTTCTCCCTTTCACAATTCAGTGAAAACATCAGAAAAACACCCTTTATCCAGGTTAAATTATAATATCTTCTTAATAATCATAAGATTTGGTACACTTTTACTATTTTGCCCCTTATGAAAATTTATCCCATTGAAACTGGTAATTTTAAGTTGGACGGTGGTGCAATGTTCGGGGTGGTTCCTAAAACCATTTGGCAAAGAACGAATCCTGCAGATGAAAACAATTTAATTGATATTGCCGCCAGAAGTCTTTTGATAGAAGATGGGGACAGGTTAGTTTTAATTGATACCGGTATGGGCAATAAACAATCTGATCAGTTTTTTGGTTACTACTACAGATGGGGAGATTTTAATATAGACTCATCTTTAAATAAATATGGTTTTCATAGAGATGATATTACCGATGTTTTTTTGACCCACCTTCATTTTGACCATGTTGGTGGTGCAATCCAATGGAACAAAGATAGAACGGGGTATGAACCCGCTTTTAAAAATGCCAAGTTTTGGACCAATGAAAAACACTGGAAATGGGCTACCGAACCTAACCCTAGGGAAAAAGCTTCTTTTTTAAAAGAAAACCTATATCCCATGAAAGAAAGTGGACAATTAACTTTTATTGACCCAACGGATAATAGCTTTTTAAAGAACAGTCAGCTTGGTTTTGATATCCGTTTTGTAGACGGCCATACGGAGAAACAAATGTTGCCACAATTTACCTATCAAGACAAAACCATAGCCTACATGGCAGATCTTATACCAACGGTAGGTCATATTCCCTTGCCCTATGTTATTGGCTATGATACCAGACCATTGGTTACTATGACCGAAAAAGAAATATTTTTAAATGAAGCTGTGGAAAATAACTACTACTTATTCTTTGAACACGATGCACACAATCAACTTTGTACCTTAAAACATACAGAAAGAGGAGTTAGGTTGGATCAAGTATATACTTTCAACGAGCTCTTCAACTAACTCTACACTTTTAAATTCTAACGATAAACATTAACTAAACGTTTTCCCTTATATGACAAATACATCTCTTAAATCAATCTTTGCCCTTTCATTAGCGGTCGTAATTTCAGGATGCGGAAGCACAAATACAGCCACTAGCAGCGGTTTAATTCTTACTCCAGTAGAAAACATTGATGCTACTCCTTTAAAGATTTCAGATTTAACAACAGCTGAAAAAAATAATTGGGGACACTTGGATCTGGTAACAGATACCATACCGGGTATGAGTGTAGATAAAGCTTACGCAGAAATCATTAAAAACAAAAAGGGAACAAAAACCATAGTTGCCGTCCTAGATTCTGGAATTGACCTCGACCATGAAGATCTAGACGGAGTTTTATGGACCAATACAAAAGAAAAACCCGGTAACGGTATAGACGATGATGGTAATGGTTATATAGATGATATACATGGCTATAATTTCTTAGGAGAGTCATATAATGAACAATTGGAATATGTTCGTATGCTTCGTTTAAACATAGGCGATGCAGCAACTTTAGCCAAGGCAAAAACCAAACTTGATTCTAAATATAACGAAGCTCTTCAAGGTAAAGAACAATATGAATCTATATATCAGGCAGTAAAAAATGCCGATGCGGACGTAAGGAAATACTTGAAAAAGGATACGTATACTAAACAAGATTTAGCCACTATTACCGCGACCGATGAAACCATGCAGCGTAATATTGCCATTCTAAATCAAATGTTCGGTATAAAAGATACTATACCTGAAGTTCTTGAAGAATTGAACAACGGTATCAAATATTACACAGAGCAACTGAACTACAATCTAAACAAAGATTTTAACGGTCGTGAGAGCGTTGGTGATGATCCTTATGATTTTACAGATGTAGATTATGGTAACGGCAACCCAATGAACAGGGTAGATGATGAGAGCCATGGTACGCACGTAGCAGGTATTATTGGTGCTGAACGTAATAATGGAATTGGGGTTAACGGTGTTGCCAACAATGTAGCTATTATGAGCATAAGGGCAGTACCTAACGGAGATGAATATGATAAAGATATTGCTAGAGGTATAAGATATGCCGTTGACAATGGTGCACGTATTATAAACGGTAGTTTTGGAAAGTCTTTTTCTCCAAATGCACAATGGGTTTATGATGCCATAAAATATGCTGCAGATAATAACGTACTTTTTGTACATGCTGCCGGTAATGATGGTGCCGATCTTGATAATCCTGTTAACGCCAACTTCCCAAATGACCAAGTTAACAACGGACCTGAAATTGCAGATAACGTAATTACGGTGGGTGCTTTAAACCCTAAATATGGGTCAGAGCTTGTAGCTAGCTATTCTAACTATGGTAAAATAAATGTCGATATTTTTGCCCCGGGTACAGATATCTATTCTACTTACCCAAACAATGATTATGAATATTCTCCAGGTACTTCAATGGCCGCACCTGGTGTTGCAGGGGTTGCCGCCTTGGTTATGTCTCAATATCCAAGTTTAACGGCTGCGCAGGTGAAGAAAATAATTTTACAATCAGGACTTCCAATTAAAACAAAAGTGGTTTTAGGTAAAAATACCGGCAAAAGTGCTTCTTTAGATGAAATCTCTACCTCTGGTAAAATTGCAAACGCGTATAACGCCTTGGTAATGGCGAGTAAAGTTGCAGCAGGTCAGATTAAACTTTAATTATAAATAACTCAGATGACTAAATCATTTCTCACATTTTTTACGGCTTTATGCTCTATGGCAGTATTCGCCCAAAATACTACAAATTACTGGCAACAACATGTAGATTATACCATGGCCGTAGACATGGATGTTGATAATTTTCAGTATACCGGTACACAAAAACTAGTGTATACCAACAACTCTCCAGATGAGCTTAAAAGAGTATATTTTCATTTGTATTTCAATGCTTTTCAACCAGGTAGTGAAATGGATATTCGCCTACAGAACATAGCCGACCCAGATGGTAGAATGACAACGGCTGATAAGAAAAGTAGAATAGCTTTGCTTGCAGAAAGTGAACAAGGCTATTTACATGCAACTTCTTTGACACAAGATGGTAGCGAAGTTTCTTTTTCTGAAGAAGGTACTATATTGGTGGTTGACCTTGCAAAACCCATTCCTGCAGGTGCCAAGTCTACTTTTAATATGGAATTTAAAGGTCAAGTGCCGTTACAGATTAGACGTTCAGGAAGAAATAGCGAAGAAGGTGTTGCCTTATCTATGAGCCAATGGTATCCAAAATTAGCGGAATATGATTTTGAAGGTTGGCATGCCGATCCGTACATAGCTAGAGAGTTTCAAGGTGTTTGGGGAGATTTTGATGTAAAATTGACTATTGATAAGGATTACACCGTTGGCGGAACTGGTTATTTACAAAATGCCGATGAAATAGGGCATGGATATGAAACTCCCGGTACAAAAGTTAAAAAGCAAAAAGGTAAGACCTTAACTTGGCACTTTAAGGCACCAATGGTACATGACTTTATGTGGGCGGCAGATCCAAATTATATTCATGATATACAACAAGTGCCTAACGGTCCTGTGTTACATTTTTTGTATAAGGATGATCCTAAAATATTAGAGAACTGGAAAAATCTTCAACCTAAGACCATTGAGGCAATGGAGTTCTTCAGTAAGAATATTGGTAAATATCCATATGACCAATACTCTGTTATTCAAGGTGGTGATGGTGGTATGGAATATGCTATGTCAACTTTAATTACGGGTGATCGCAAATTTGGTAGTTTGGTTGGTGTAATGGCTCATGAACTTGCACATTCTTGGTTTCAACATATATTGGCAACAAATGAAAGCAAGCATGAATGGATGGATGAAGGGTTTACTTCTTTCATTTCTAAACTTTGTATGAGTGAAATAATGGATTTGGACAAGGAAAATCCGTTCGAGAGCACTTACAAAGGTTATAGAAACTTAGCGTTGTCTGGCAAAGAACAGCCACAAACAACACATGCCGATCGTTATGCACTTAACTTTGCATATGGCATTTCTGCATACAGTAAAGGATCTATTTTCCTTTCTCAACTAGGTTATGTAATTGGTCAAGATAAATTGATGCAAACAATTCGTACCTATTACGATGAATTTAAATTTAAACATCCAGTACCAAACGATGTTAAACGTGTTGCAGAAAAAATATCCGGTGTTGAGTTAGATTGGTACTTAACAGATTGGACACAAACTACCAATACCATTGATTACGGTATAAAAACGGTTACCGCTGAAGACAATGTTACAAAAGTAACCTTAGAACGTATAGGCTTAATGCCAATGCCTTTAGATATATTGATTGTGTATAATGATGGCAGCAGAGAAACTTTCTATGCTCCTTTACAAATGATGCGCGGTGAAAAGGAAAACCCTTATGAGGGTATTAAAAGAACGGTTATCAAAGATTGGGCTTGGGCTTATCCAACTTATGATTTTGAGATTCAAAAACCAATATCTTCTATTCAAGCCATAGTGATAGACCCTTCTCAATTAATGGCAGATGTTAATTTAGAGAATAATGTTTGGCAAGCAGAATAGTAAGTTCTTGTAAAGTTTAAGATATTTATGCCCCCAACTTGGGGGCTAATTCTTTTTAATGCATTTTTTATAATGGATCAATCCTTCGGAAAAAAGGAAAAACTTAAAAGCAAAATACTCATCACCCAATTATTTGAAGAGGGTAAAGGTATTTCTGTATACCCTTTGAAATTGATTTATTTATCTACGGAAAAGCAAGAGATTTCTATTAAATCAGCAGTCACCGTATCTAAAAGAAATTTTAAGAGCGCAGTGGATCGAAACAGGATCAAGCGCTTACTTAGAGAGAGTTATAGACGTAATAAAGCAGAGGTTTTTAACAATACAGATGCTAACTTTGCGTTTCTATTTTTATACCTTGGTAAGGATATGCCCACCTTTGAGCAGTTAGATCATAAAATGAAGCTCGTTTTAAACAAGTTTAAGCTACAAATTGATGAAAAAAATATTAAGTAAAAAAGTACTTGTACCCATAATAGCCATTGCCTTTCTCTTCATTGGAAGTAGTTATAAAAGTGATTTTTTCGAAATAGCTAAGCAAATTGAAATCTTTACCACCTTGTTCAAAGAATTGAACATGAACTATGTGGATGAAACCAACCCGGCAGAATTAATGGATACCGCCATTAAAAATATGCTGAATGAATTGGATCCCTATACCAAATTTTTGAACGAACAAGATGTTGAAACGTATCGTATAAACAATGCCGGTGAATATTCTGGTATTGGTGCCATGGTACGTTCGTTTGATGATAGATTATTAATCATTGAACCACATGAAGGCTACCCGGCAGATAAAGCAGGATTAAAGGCTGGTGATGAATTAATACAGATCGGAGATATCAAAGTAGCAGATTTTGAAAATAACGCCAGTGAGCTTTTAAAAGGAGCTAATGGATCTACAGTCACCGTTACTTACAAAAGACAGGGCAAATTAAAAACTACCAGCATAACCCGTGAAGGTATTGAGGTAGATGCCGTACCGTTCTTTAAAATGATAGATAACAAGACTGGATACATTGTTCTTGCAAAATTCAATGCGAAAGCTACCGATCAAACTAAAGCGGCATTATTGGACCTTAAAGGAAAAGGTGCCGAAAAAATCATTTTGGATTTAAGGGACAACCCTGGTGGCTTGTTATCTGAAGCTATTAATGTTACCAATTTATTTGTTCCAAAAGGAGAGCTTGTGGTGACTACAAAATCAAAGGTTAAAAAATTCAACCGAGAATACCACACCAACAACCAACCTGTAGATGAAGAAATACCACTGGTTGTTTTAGTAAACGGTAGCAGCGCCTCTGCCAGTGAAATTGTATCTGGTAGTTTACAAGATTTAGACAGAGCAGTGATTATGGGTGCAAGAAGCTTTGGTAAAGGTTTGGTACAACGCCCATTAAAATTAACTTACGGTACACAACTCAAAGTTACCATTTCTAGATATTATACTTCATCTGGTCGTTGCATACAATCTTTGGATTATTGGAACAGAGATGAAAGTGGCAATGCCGTACGTAATACTACGTTCAATGATTTTACTACGCGTAATGGTAGAAAAGTACAAGATGGCGGTGGTATTTTGCCAGATATTGAAGTAGCCACTTCTAAAACCAATGATCTTACCTTGGCACTTTTACAGAACAATGTCATTTTTGATTATGCCACAGACTACCATTACACCCACAGTTATGCAGATGTAAACGATTTCAAATTTACAGATGCCGATTTTAATGCTTTTAAAAATTATGTAAAGCAAAGTAGCTTCTCTTTTGAGACTAAGGCGGAACAAGCTATTAAAAAAGCACTCTCAGGCGACGAGAACGACTTTTTAGGGTCAGATGTTAAGGATAGTTACAAAACGTTGCTAGCCAACATTGAAAAAGGCAAACTTAATGCGTTGGATAAATACCAAAGCGAAATTCAAAAGAATTTAGAAGATGAAATAGTAAAGCGCTATTTTTATAGAGATGGCCTGTACCAATATTACTTGAATAATGACGAAGCTATTTTAGCAGCAACAGAACTATTAAGCAATAACTCAAAATACAGTGCTATTTTAAATTAGACCTATTCATAAGTACACGCCCCTTTATCTGAAATTTTATAGTACTCCTTATAATTCAATGCCTTAGGGTCTGTGCAGCCTTTTAAGTTGCGTATTTTAATATTCTTAAAGTCAATAGGTTGACCCTCGCTTTGCAATGCTATAAATCCTTCTTTTAAAAGTTTACCATCTTGTTTCATCTTAGGATCATAACCGGTTGCCACACCGCCCCCTATTTGTGGTTTTGTGTATTCCAATACTGTTTTACCATTAACAATATGTTTAACCAACGAATCATGATATACAACTAATTCTGCGGTTACCCATTGATCCCCGTAAAAGGTATCCGATGTAGAATTTATACAATGCCTTGGGTCTATTCTACCTTCAAAAACTACATCTGTACCTGGTGAGCACATATTACCTGTTGGTCGTTCTACACCTTCTTCCACTCCCGCTAAAAATTGCATTTCAACACTAATAGGCCAATCTTGTTCTTTCAACATAGTTCTTGGGTCTTGTGAATGAAACATGACACCACTATTAAGAATAGTATAATCTGGTGCTCCTTTATACTGCTCTCCAACAAAACGATATTGCATAGTTAAATGAAAATCGGAAAATGGACGATCATAATACAGATGAGAATATCTATTATTAAAATCACCCTCATACTTATCATATCTTACTTTTATGATCTCATCCTCTACCCTAAAGGTATCAGCATAATTATCACCAACTTCATAATGATGTACTTTTGTGGTCCATCCTTTTAAATCATTCCCATTGAACATGGTTTCCCAACCATCATTTAATTGTTGTGAGCTGGCAATACCACATCCGATCACAAAGAATAATGTTGACATCATGGTATGTTGTTTACGTAACGTTGTTTTCATATAGTTGCTATAAAAATTGATATAAAACAATACTATTCTATTTCTAAATATACTCAATGTTAGGTTGTTAGAAATGTAGGTTTCATTAAAATACCTTTGATTTTTAATAAGAGGATCATACGTAGAAATATTATGCTACTTTTAAAAGAGCTAACAAAACTACTTTTACTAAAATATATCATGAGAAATCTATTCTTTCTTACCGTTTGTTTTTTACTAATTCCATCGCTTTATGGACAAAGCTCAAAAAATGAGAAAAATATAAAACCTATACCCCCAACAAAATCTTTTGTTACCAAACACCAAGGGGTTTTTGGCGGTAAAAACATTGAATACACCACTACAGCAAAAGAAACTTACTTGACAAATAAAGAAGGAGATTCTATAGCTACATTTTGGTCTGTTGCTTATACTAAAACCAATATAGGAGATGTTACCAAAAGGCCGGTAACCTTTGTCTTCAATGGTGGACCAGGTTCTGCTTCAATGTGGTTACATATGGGATTCTTTGGACCCAAGGTTGTAAAAGTAGATTCTGATGCCAAATCAGATGATGGTGCGGCACCTTACCATTTAGTAAATAATGATCATGGTTTATTAGATATTACAGATTTGGTTTTTATAGATCCAGTAGGTACCGGTTACAGCAGATTGGTAGGGAAAGGTGAAGGAAAAGACTTTTACGGGTTAAAAGAAGATGTAAATTCCTTTGCCCAATTTATTAGAAAATGGGTTACCGAAAATGAACGTTGGTTTTCACCTAAGTATTTAGCTGGCGAAAGTTACGGAACAACACGTGCCGCCGCTCTTGGAAAAGCATTAGAAGGTTCTGGTCAAAATATGGCGTTAAATGGAATGATTTTAATTTCCCAAGCTTTAGATTATGCAGGCTCAACATCTATATCTAATAACATAACTTCATTCATTACCTATTTACCAAGTATGGCGGCAACAGCTTGGTACCATAAAAAAGCGGGGCAAGGCAAAACATTGGAAAGTTTTACACAGGAATGTAGAGATTTTACATACAATACCTATGTGCCAGCTTTATACAAAGGCAATTCTTTAAGTGATCCGGAAAAGAATAGTTTGGCAGAAAAACTCTCTTATTTTACTGGATTGGATAAAACATATATTCTACAATCTAATTTGAGAATTCTAATGGGCCGTTTTCAGAAGAAACTATTAGAAGATAAAGGTTTGGCAATTGGTAGACTTGACGGAAGATTTATGGGAAATGAAGAGGATAAAGTATCTGAAAAACCACATTTGGGAGATGCAGCCAGTTATCAAATAAGCGCTGCCTATACCGCAAGCTTAAATCATTATTTTGCATCAGAATTAAAGGTAAAAATGGATAGACCGTATATTACTTCTGGTGGAGGTTCTAATTGGAGATGGAGAACGGTACCAGATGGTCAATACTGGGAACCCATGCCTGTTAATACGGCTCCTGACCTAGGTGAAACCATGCGTAGAAATACTGCTATGAAAGTAATGGTAGCCAGCGGATACTATGATTTGATTACTCCGTTTTTTGATGCTGAATATACTTTTGATAGAAACGGAATTGTTAAGGAACGTGTTGAAATGAAGTATTATGAAGCAGGTCATATGATGTACACCCATGAACCAGATCTAATAAAATTAAGTAAAGATATTCGTGAGTTTATAACTAAGAATTAACCTGTTTCTACGATATTATTTATAGGCACCACCAAAGGGTATAATACCCCGAGGCTTGCCTGGAATTTAAAAGTTTGTTTCCTTTGAATGCCTCATGGACTTGCCTTAAGGTGTTTTACTTTACTTTGTTAAAACCACATGTTGTCCATTACATTTAAGATTGTAAAAGTGTACAATGTCTTTTACATGTTTTTTCCTGTATTCTTTATTTTGAATTTTTGCCACCAATTCTGGGCAATCGGCAAAGTAATCTGAAGCTGCATTCTTAAAGTTTTTACTAAAGAGCTGATTAGAACCTAAATGGGTTACTTCACCATTTACTCCTTTACTTACATATAGATTTTTTATATCATAGTAATTACCATGCATCATGTTCATTTGCCCATTTGC
This sequence comes from Maribacter sp. UBA3344, assembly GCF_002362375.1. Classification (NCBI taxonomy): domain Bacteria; kingdom Pseudomonadati; phylum Bacteroidota; class Flavobacteriia; order Flavobacteriales; family Flavobacteriaceae; genus Maribacter; species Maribacter sp. UBA3344. Next base: position 127,776 of record NZ_DERI01000028.1, read on the forward strand.
ACCACCTACGAACATTGGAGAAGAATACCCTTTTTGTTCAAGAACATATAGATTAACAGTACCTATCTCCAATTCCCGCACCACATTGAAATAGCCTTTACGGGTTTCTAAATAGATATAGGTAGAGGCTTTTTCCTTATCATTAATTACTACTTGTTCTAGATTTTCAAAGTGAAATTTTTCCGCTTTGTCACTTTTGCTTTTTTTGAATTTTACTTGATCACCATTAATGAGTTTAGCAAAACCTGTAAGCTTTTTACCATCTTTAAAATATAAGGTAGCAACATCTTTTTGGGCAATGCCCATATATGACCCTACAAAACAGCTGATTAAAACTAAAAGAAACGTTTTTTTCATGACACGTAATTGATAGATATCTATCATAAAACGGGTACATAATTACTATGTTATACTTTTTCTCTTAAATTCGATGAACCACCTATTTCAGTTTTCAGTAAACTTCCTTTTAATCTTTGATCGGTTGGTTGATCGTTAAATTTTGAAGCAATGGGTCATCTTCATTTAATAATCTTTGAGTTCTTAAATACCTACCTACATTAAAGGCATCATAATTTGGAGATTCTTCATCCACACTACTTATTCTTACCATTTCAGAAGAATGTATAAATTGTTTGTCCCCGATCCACATACCTACATGTACAACTTTTTCTGCGGTTGAGTCTGTAGCTTTTCTTCCAAAGAACAATAAATCTCCCTTTTCCAATTTGCTGAAATCTGCTATAGAATCTACTGGCTTACCAGCATGTACTTGTTGAGAAGCATCACGTGGTATAACCATACCGTTTAAAAAATAAATGGTTTTTGTATAACCACTACAATCTACACCTTTTGTAGAAGTACCGCCCCACAAATAAGGAACACCCATTAATGTTTTAGAGGTTTCTATCAGCGAATTTGCCGTATAATCCAAACTAGATAACCAAGTCTCATATTCTTGTGCTTCATCTTTTGAAATATAAGCTTGTCTACCATCTGGAAATGCTATTTTAAAATGGCTTTCATCACTACCCACTAATTTTAAAATACTTCCTGCAACAATATCAGATATTCTATTCACTGCATCTATAGAACTAAATGCATGCCCATAGGTATTGGTATAAATAATCTTTTCTGATGATTTCCATGCTGTAATCTCAGCGTTGTTCATTAACTGAATTCCACCGGGATCTACCCATGCCAAATACTTATCTGGCGTTTGTATCAAATACCAATCCCCTTCTTTTTTAAGTACATTGACCACTGTACCCAAAGTAGCCTGAGTTGCCAATTCTGCTGAATGTTTAGGGTTACTTCTTAGATTGGCGGCAGAAATGTTTATCACTGCCTTTGTCATACCCTCTAGGTTATCTGCAGGTAATACGTTAACCTCATTGGTAGCCACTATCCCCTTTTCACTTAAAACAGCTTCTAAAGAATCAATTGCCCTGGGTAAATTTGTTTCACCTATTAAAGTAAATCCTGAAGGACCATCTAAAACATCTATATTAAATAACGCAGTTCGTTTATCTGGAGCAAACGTATTCTTAATTTGTTCTATCTCACTGGCAAGAACTTTCTTTTGACCCATACGAACTCCACACGAGTTATTTAAAGTAATCAAAATCAATACAAAAGCCTTTGTTAGCAATATTCTCTTCATCCTTAAACAATTTCTAATAGTAATAGCCTTGTGAAATTATGTAATTTTATCGCAAATGAAGAAACTAAAGGTCATAGAACTTTTTGCAGGTGTAGGTGGATTTCGCTTAGGATTAGAAGATACTGACAATTTTGAGGTAGTTTGGAGCAATCAATTTGAACCCAGCACAAAAATGCAACATGCATCTAAGGTGTACGAAGCTAGGTTTGGATCAAACAACCACCGTAATCAAGACATATCGGAAGTTCCTACAAAAGAAATTCCAGATGCCGATATTTTGGTAGGAGGTTTTCCTTGCCAAGACTATTCGGTAGCAACTACCCTTCATAATTCTAAAGGACTAATTGGTAAAAAAGGAGTGCTATGGTGGAGTATTCACCGTATTTTATCTGAAAAAAAACATCCTCCTAAATACCTGTTTTTAGAAAATGTTGATCGCTTGCTGAAATCTCCTTCTACACAACGTGGTAGAGATTTTGCCATTATGCTAAAAAGTCTTGATGACTTAGGATATGCAGTAGAATGGAGGGTTATTAACGCTGCGGATTATGGAATGCCACAAAGACGAAGACGTATTTTTTTCTTAGGATACCATAAATCTACTCCGCTTTATAAAAAATTTAAAAAAGCCGGAGCCGCAGAGTGGATTTTTGAAAAAGGAACTATAGCAACAGCGTTTCCTATTACCAGTACTTCCTCTAAAATGCAATCTTTTGATATTAAAGATAATCTGGTAGCACTGTCAGAAAATTTTAATTTGGGCGAAAAATTATCTCCATTTCAAAATACCGGAGTTTTTATAAAAGGAAAGGTTCATACTACCAAAACAACAGCTAGCTATATTGGAAAAAGAACAGTCTTGGGAGATATTCTACAGAAAGAATCTATTTTAAACGAATTTTATATTCCGGAAGAAGATCATGATAAATGGCACTATTTAAAAGGTGCTAAAAAAGAAACCAGAACTTCAAAATCTGGATTTATATATCATTACAATGAAGGTAGTATGGTTTTTCCAGATGCATTGGATAATGCTTCAAGAACCATTATTACCGGTGAGGGCGGTAAAAGCCCATCACGGTTTAAACATGTTATCAACACTAAAAATGGTCTTCGTAGATTAACTCCCGTAGAATTGGAACGCTTAAATATGTTCCCAGATAACCATACATTACTAGAAGGTATTTCTAATACTAAAAGAGCTTTTTTTATGGGTAATGCCTTAGTGGTAGGTGTGGTTAAAAAAATAGGAAAAGTACTATCTGAAAAAATTATGGAAGCATAATTTAAACATGCATATCTAATATTTTAGTGCTCTCTTTTTAATTTTATTCCTCATTTCTGTATTTCCATTAATTCCTAAATATTGATGTTGATAAACATAACATATTGTTAATCAACGTTTAAAATTAGGAATTGTCACTTTTTTTATTATCTTATTAGGTATGGTAAAAGTAGAAAAGTCAGAAAACACAGCATTTTTAGAAAAGTCTATACAACATTTAGAAGCCACTGGTTTTGAAAATATTAAGGCTGATATTGAAGGTTATGAAACTCCAAAATCATACGTTAGAAAAGGGAAAGATGACAACGTTACTCCAGACATAGTAGCTATTAAAAATGGTAGAAAATATTATTTCGATATTAGTTTAAAATCACCAAAAACTAGGTTATTAAAATCCAAATGGTTGTTTTTAGATACCTTGAGTAGAATGAACTCTAATAGATTTAGAATTATAACCACCAAAGGTCATTATAAGTTTACGGATAATATGTTAGAGGATATTAACCTAAGCAATAAGACGCCTATCAAAATATAATCACCTTAAAAGAATTATTTAAAATAAGTCCGCTATGAGCGGACTTATTATTTTTTGATCATTGCTATATGAGGTATGCCATCTTCCAAATAATCTTCTCCTGTTGCGGTAAAACCCAAATCTGAATAAAACTTGGTTAGATATTTTTGAGCGGAAATTTTTATTTCAGTACAATTAAAATGCTCTTTAACGGCCTGTATAGAGGATTGCATAATTATTTTACCATACCCAAATTTTCTATAATCCTCATGAACGGCCACCCTACCAATACTAGCTTGTTCAAAATAAATACCTGGCTTAAATATGCGTGTGTAAGCAACTACTTTGTTATTACTTAGCCCTATTACATGTAATGCCTTATCATCTTTACCATCAATATCTAAATAAACACAATCTTGTTCAACTACAAAAATTTGACTTCGTAACTGCAGCACATTATAAAGTTCTACACTATTAAATTCATTAAAACCTTTTACTTTAATATCTAGCATAAATCTATTCAATTAACTTCTTATGTTTATATCTATTACCATGTAACATATTTATTTTCAAATACTTATAATAACTAATTTAGGTTATCAACATAGTTATAATAACTATTTATTGAATAGGAATCTTTTCAATTCTTCGTTCATGTCTACCCCCATCAAAAGAAGTATTTAAAAAAGTAGATACCATTTCAAGTGCTTGAGGTAGTGCTATGTACCTTGCGGGCAGGCTTAATATATTGGCGTCATTATGTTCTCTTGCCAATTTCGTAATTTCCTTTGTCCAGCATAACGCCGCTCTAACATTTTGTTGTTTATTTGCCGTCATACATGCCCCATTACCACTTCCACAGATCAATATTCCAAAATCTACATTAGCTTCCTCAACATCTAAAGCAACCGGGTGCGCAAAATCTGGGTAATCAACACTATCCGTACCATCTGTTCCATAATTAATAACTTCTACTTGTAAAGATTTTAGCAAACCTATAATAGCTAACTTATAAGCTGTACCCGCATGGTCATTACCAATAGCAATTTTCATATGCATAATAGTTTAAGGTTAATTATTCAATGTTTATTTGCTGTGGGGTAGTTAATAAACTAAGCTAAAGGTACAATAATCAGGGGTTCACAACAAAAAACAGGGGGTTCACAACAATTGTTACCAACTAAATAATAATAGTTGTTAATTAGTATGTTATAAACGAGTTTACCCATTGCATAAATTGTTTAGAAAAAGTTGCTAAAATATTTGCTTTTTAATGTTGACATCTGCTTACACTTTTAATCTTCTTAACACGAATTTAAATATTAGAAAGTTTTAGCTCATTTTCATCAAAAATCTAATCCTAGTTAACATTAAAATTACATTTAGTTATTAATAAATTCATGTTAATAGCACTTATAAACTGTGTTTAATAACTTCTCAAAATACTGATATTCAATTATAGTTTTATAAAAGTTATTGTCAACAACTATTAGTATCTCATAAAGTCAAGTAAAATCTAAATAAGTTATTCTAGATATTAACAAGCTATAATAATCATTAATTTTTAATTTAATTTAAAAGAAAAAATGTCTTATATGATATATATGTTAATAACAACTAGTTTGCTTAACTTTTCAATAAATGGTTGTGTAACAGGTAGTGGATTATAATTCGTAATTTTCCAACAAATTAAAAGTTTAATGTCGAAAAGAAATAAGAAGGCGAAGAATCATAGAAAGAACGAAATTACTAAGGGAATTTTTACCGTTCTTGAAAAGGAACCGAATAAAAGTTTCAACTATAAGCAAATTGCCGCTAAGATAAATATTACCGATGCTCAAGATAGAAATACTCTTATTAAAAGGCTTACGCAGCTAAAAGAGAAAAAAAGAATTCAAGAAGTAGATCGTGGTCAGTTTAAAGTTTTAGAGAATACAAAGACCTATTATGAAGGTACCGTAGATTTAACCGGTAAAGGTCATGCCTATATTGTGGTAGATGGTATGGATGATGACGTGTTTATACCTTCAAATAAATTGAACAAGGCTTTTCATAAAGATAAGGTAGAGGTTTTTATATATCCTAGAAAAAAGAGTAAAAAACTTGAAGGTGAAGTAGTTAGGGTACTTGAAAGGTATAAAACTACTTTTGTGGGTATTGTTGATATGCAGAAAACTTTTGCTTTTGTAAGACCTACAGATTTTAGAATGTATACAGATATCTTTGTTTCAAAGGATAAATTGGCCGATGCAAAAGATGGTGAAAAAGTATTGGTTGAAATTACAGATTGGCCAGATGATGTAGATTCTCCATTTGGTAGAATTTCTCAAGTTTTAGGTGTTCCTGGTGAACACGACACGGAAATTCATTCCATTTTGGCGGAGTACGGTTTGCCCTATTCTTTTCCGGAAGATGTACAAAAGTTTGCAGATGGTTTAGATACCAGTATTAAAGAGGAAGAGATTAGAAAGCGTAAAGATTTACGCAACGTACTTACTTTTACCATAGATCCTAAAGATGCTAAGGATTTTGACGATGCATTGTCGTTTCAAAAATTGGAAAATGGTAATTATGAAATAGGTATTCATATTGCAGATGTATCTCATTACTTACAAAAAGATACCATTTTAGATGATGAAGCTTACGAACGTGCTACCTCGGTATATCTAGTAGATCGTGTGGTACCAATGTTACCAGAGGTGTTGTCTAATAATGCTTGTTCTTTAAGGCCTAATGAAGAAAAATATACATTTTCAGCAATTTTTGAATTGGATGAAAATGCCACTATTAGAAATCAATGGTTTGGTAGAACTGTAATAGATTCCAATGAGCGTTTTGCTTATGAAGAGGCGCAACATATTATTGAAACAGGTAGTGGAGAAATTCCGGAGGAAATTTCTATAAGAGAAACTGCGTATAAGGTCTCTGATGAAGTTGTGGAAGCTACTTTAAAAATGGATGAACTTGCTAAGATCATGCGTGATAAACGTATGGATCAAGGTGCTTTATCTTTTGATAAGGTTGAAGTACGTTTTAATCTTGATGAAAATAACGAACCAGTAGGTGTATACTTTAAAGAATCTAAAGATGCCAACAAACTTATAGAAGAGTTTATGCTTTTGGCAAATAGAAAGGTTGCCGAATTTATTGGTAAACAAAAACCTAAAAAGACCTTTGTTTATAGAATTCATGATGATCCAGATCCAGATAAATTAATGGCTTTAAACGGTATTGTTTCAAGATTTGGACACAAATTGGATTTTAAGGATAAAAAGACCATTAGTTCTTCTTTGAACAAATTATTGGAAGATGTAAAAGGTAAAAGAGAGCAAAATATGGTGGATACACTTACCATACGTAGTATGAGTAAGGCTATTTATACCATTGATAATATTGGTCATTATGGTTTGGCTTTCGATTATTATACTCACTTTACTTCCCCTATTCGTAGATATCCAGATGTAATGGTGCATAGGTTATTACAGCATTATTTAGATGGTGGTAAATCTGCAAATGCGGAAGAATTTGAGAAAAAATGTAAGCATTCTTCCGATATGGAATATTTAGCATCAAGTGCTGAGAGAGATTCCATTAAGTATATGCAGATCAAATTTATGCAAGACCATAAAGATGAAGAATTTAGAGGTGTTATAAGTGGGGTTACCGAATGGGGAATATATGTGGAAATTATTTCAAATAAATGTGAAGGTATGATTCGTATAAGGGACATCAAGGGAGATTATTTTATCTTTGATGAGAGAGAATACGCAATTATTGGTGAACGTACCAAGAAAAAATATACCTTAGGTGATGAAGTAACCGTTATGGTTAAGAATACGGACCTAATAAAAAGACATTTAGATTTTGCTTTAATTGCAGAGGACACTAAATAATTTGGAATAGATTTTGGTATTCATTGGCAGAATTGATAAAATATATTGGACGTAATCAATGCATTTTATTTAAAAATTACATAAATAGGAATGAAACAAGTTTTATTAATAATGTTTCTCTTTGGATGTTTTATGGTCAATGGCCAAGATGTCAAAATAACTCAAAGTATAGAGCCTTTTAAAGAAGTAAAAGGATTTGATGGTCTATCTATAAATCTTATTAAATCATCTGAAAATAAGGTTGTTATTTCTGGAGAGAATACGGATAAAGTTGCTGTTGTTAATAATGATGGTATCTTAAAAATAAGAATGCAGATTGGTAAAATCTTTAGTGGTTATAAAACCTTCGTAGATTTACATTATGCTCAAGATATTTTGATTATAGATGTTAATGAAGATGCAAGAATAGTTACAGAGCAAATGATTGAGCAAGATGTACTGGAATTAAAAGCTCAAGAAGGTGGTGAGTTGGTTGTGAATGCAATAGTTGAACAAATGTTGATCAAGTCCGTTTCTGGTGGAATTATAAAAACCAACGGTTCTTCAAACGTACAAGATGTGCAAATAAATACTGGTGGAGTCTATGAAGGTAAATCTTTTGAGACTAACTTTTCTACGATTAATGTAAACGCCGGTTCTCGTGCGGAAATTAATGCTAGAGACTATGTAAAGGCTACCGTAAAGGCAGGTGGCGAGGTATTGGTTTATGGTAATCCTAAAAAATTAGAAGAAAAGACCGTTTTTGGCGGTACTATAACTAGAATGTAATAGGTAATGTTAGAAGATATTCAAGCGGCAGTTCCTTTAGGATTTTTTCTAAGTTTCATGGTTGGCCCTGTTTTTTTTGTCCTTTTACAAACTAGTGCGGTCAAAGGTTTTAGAGCAGCAATTACTTTTGATTTAGGCGTTTTATTTGCAGATGTTCTATTTATTTTAGTAGCTTACTTTAGTAGTTTTCAGTTACTTGAAAATTTAAGTAATCAACCAGGACTTTATGTTTTTGGTGGTGTTATTTTATTGGTATATGGTTTGGTAACGTTTTTTAGAACTGAAAAGAAAGAAATTCCTATAGAGTCCAAAAAGATTAGAAAATCGGATTTTTTCGGACTTTTTATAAAAGGCTTTTTATTGAATTTTATCAATATTGGTGTGCTGGTATTTTGGCTTGGTATAATTATAATAGTAGGCCCTAGTTTAGATAATCAACCCAATAGGTTTTTTACTTTTTTTGCAACCGTACTACTCTCCTATTTTGTGACCGATGTTTTCAAAATTTTATTGGCTAAGCAATTAAAAAGAAAATTAACCCCAGAAAGAATTGTTTGGGTGAAGAAAGTAATAGGAATTATTCTCATTATTTGTGGAGTTGTTCTAGTAGTAAAGGGCTTTTTACCCAAGGATCAATTTAATTTGGAACATGAATTAGAACGTTTTGAACCTAGTTTAATTGAATAAAAAAAAGCCGGGGTTACCGGCTTTTTTTAAAATAGAAATCTAATTTTATTTCTTGTATTTATCATTTAGGATTTTAACAATCTCATCGGTAAGATCATTTGCTTCTGTACCATAAAGAACACTACCACCATCTCCTCCGCCTAAGATATAAGAGTAGCCGTTTGTTTTTCCGTATGATTTAATTTCTTCTTTTACTTTAGAGACAATACTGTCCATTTCAGTTTGTCCTTCCATTTGTAATTGTTGGTCTTGTTGTTGTAATTGCTGACCAATAATTTGTCCCTTTTGTTGCATAGCGGCATATTCTTCTTGTGCTTTAGATTGAGACATGGATTGTGCTTTAGTTTGAAAAGCTTGAGCTTCCATTTGAAATGCTTGCGATATGCTATCTCTTTTTTTTGCTAAAGCATCTGCCTTAACTTTGAATTTAGATTCAACATCAATTTTTTGTTGATACTCATCCATTAATTTAACGTTATCTACGTATCCAATTTTTTCTTGTTGGCAAGATGCTAATAGTACAATAGCAAAAATTACAATTATGTTTTTCATTTTTTCATTTTTATGAGATGCAAAAGTAATAAAGCTTTTAGAAGGATTTTGTTTTTAAATTGATATTAATAATTTGATTTTTATGAATATAAGAATTTCTTATTCTTTTTAAATTTTTTATAGTTACAACTTATAATATTGACCTATTTTTAGTGTACTGTACTGCGTTTAAATTTATTTAAGGTTAAATAGTATCACTTGGTGATTAAAACACTTTAAATCGCTTTAAATTGATAAATTATGCTTTTTTAAGTACATATATAAGTGAAGAATACTCTCCTGTACGTTTAGCCTTTAAATTTGAGAGCATTCCCCTATAGAATGCTTTAAGGTAGTTGGATTTACCAGTTTTATATTTTTCTGATAATAACGAAACGTAATAGGAATCAAAATACATTGGTAATGTTCTTACCACTTTTAAATTATGCTTTTCGAATATTGTTGAAATTGATTTTTGGGAAAAATGCCATAGATGTCTAGGTGTATCATATGCTGCCCAATATTCTTTATAGTAGTTAGCATCGTAAGATTTATAATTTGGCACTGCTATGATTAAGGTACCGTCAGTATCTAATAGACTGGATATTTTGGTTATAGTTCCATTTAAATCTTTAAGATGTTCAAGTACATGCCACAATGTTATTATATTAAATTGATTTGATTTTACTTCTTCTATAAATCTGTATGTTGTAATATTTTTCTTACTTGATTTATTTCTAGCTTCATCATTTATTTCTACACCAAGGGTATTCCAATTATTTTTTCTAGCGGTTATTAGAAATTCTCCTGTTCCGCAACCTATATCTAATATGGTTTTACTTGTATTATGATACTTGTTTATGAGTGCTAGTTTACGTTTTAGGGCAATTTTTTTTACTGTTTGATATACCTTTTCAAGCAAGGTTTTTGCTTCATCTGTGTGTGATATATAATTATCGGATTCATAATAGTTGGATAGATTTTCGGGTATTGGTTGTGTAACCAACATATCGGTTTCCGTTAAATATTCAAGTCGAAACTTTTTCTTACTAACTAAATGATCCGTAGTTTCTAGATAGATTTTATTGCTATTCATACTGTGATTTTGGATTTGGGTAGTGAATATTTTTAGTTGTTCCACGTGGAACAATTTGCCCTACCTTCCGAGAAAAACTAAAAGTACACTGATATCACTTGGGGTCACCCCACTTATTCTTGATGCTTGAGAAATGGTTACCGGTTGAATTTTAGTTAGTTTTTCCCTTGCTTCAAATGATAAAGATTTTAGTTTAGTATAGTCGAAGTTTTCAGGAATTTTAACGGCTTCCAATCTATGAAGTTTATCAGCGTTTAGTTTTTCCTTTGCGATATAACCAGAATATTTTATCTGTATTTCTGCCTGTTCCAAAATTTCATTATCAAAATTGTTTTCTTCAACAAAGGTAGATACATCCTTCAATTGCAACATGTGATTCATAGTTACATTTGGTCTTGAAAATGCTTTATACATTTTATCTGATTGTTTTACTAAGGCAGAATCTACACTAGAAAGTATAGGATTTATGTCTTTTGGTAAAACACTGGTTTCTTTGAAAAATTGAACTAATGATTCTGATTGTGCTAATTTCTCTTCCATTCTTTTCATTCGTGAATCCGTAGCTAATCCAATAGAATGACTTAAGGGAGTAAGACGTAAATCAGCATTATCTTGTCTTAATAATGTTCTATATTCTGCGCGAGAAGTAAACATTCTATAAGGTTCCTCTGTTCCTTTTGTAATTAGATCATCTATTAAAACACCAATATAAGCTTCATCTCTTTTTAGTATTAATGGTTCCTGTTCTTTAATTTTAAGATGTGCATTAATACCAGCCATCAATCCTTGGGAAGCAGCTTCTTCATAACCTGTGGTTCCGTTAATTTGACCAGCAAAATATAAATTATCAACTAGCTTTGTTTCTAGTGTATGTTTCAATTGTGTTGGCGGAAAGTAATCATATTCTATGGCGTAACCTGGTCTAAAGAATTTTACGTTTTCAAAACCTACTACTGAGCGCAATGCTTTAAATTGAACATCCTCCGGTAATGAAGTTGAAAAGCCGTTTACATAAACTTCAACCGTTTCCCATCCTTCTGGTTCAATAAACATTTGATGACTATCCTTATCAGCAAACCTGTTTATCTTATCTTCTATAGATGGACAATATCTTGGACCTAAACTTTTAATTCTTCCATTAAACATTGGTGACCTATCAAAACCTTCTCTTAGTAAATCATGAACCAACGCACTGGTATGTGTCATGTAACAATCACGTTGGTGAGCTAGTGGTTTTGTTTTTGAGTATGAAAATTTTTCAGGTATTGCGTCTCCTGGTTGAACAATCATTTTTGAATAATCTAAGGATCTTCCATCAACTCTTGGTGGTGTTCCGGTTTTCATTCTACCACTTTCAAATCCTAATTCTACAAGTTGTTCTGTAATGCCATTAGCTGCTTTTTCTCCTGCCCTACCTCCTCCGAATTGTTTTTCACCAATATGAATTAAACCATTTAAGAATGTACCATTTGTTAATACAACAGCTTTAGATTTTATTTCAATGCCTAGGGAAGTTTTAACTCCGACAATTTTATTGTTTTCAACTAATAGTCCAGAAACCATTTCTTGGTAGAAATCAACATTTGGAGTACGTTCTAACATTAAACGCCATTCCTCTGCAAATCGCATTCGGTCGTTTTGAGTTCTTGGACTCCACATTGCAGGTCCTTTAGATTTGTTCAGCATTTTAAATTGTATTGCAGATTTGTCAGAGACTATGCCACTATATCCTCCAAGTGCATCAATCTCTCTTACAATTTGTCCTTTTGCAATACCTCCCATTGCTGGGTTGCAAGACATTTGACCAATGTTTTGCAAATTCATGGTTACTAATAGGGTTTTAGAACCCAAGTTTGCAGCTGCTGCTGCCGCTTCTGCACCGGCGTGTCCTCCGCCAACTACAATTACATCATATTCTTCTCCAAACATACCTTCTATTGTTCCACGTGGAACAGCTTTATTTTTTCTTCTTCTTTAGCGCGCATTTCGGCAGTAGCTGTTTCCGATTTATCCGAATAGCCCATTAAGTGTAAAACACCGTGAACCATTACACGCTTTAATTCATTTTCAAATGAGACATTAAAGTCTTCTGCGTTTTCTTTTACGCGATCTATAGAGATGTACAAATCTCCAGATATATTTTTACCTGATACATAATCGAAGGTAATAATGTCTGTTAAATAATCGTGTTTTAAATAATCTTGATTGATTTTAAGCAAGTATTCATCATCACAAAAAATGTAGTTTAATTCTTGAACTGAAAAACCTTCGGTTTTGCAAGAATTAATAATCCATGAATCAAAATGTGTTTCTTCTACTAGCTTAAAATCGGTTAGGTAGTTGTAATTAATCATTTGCTTTGAAGTACTCTTTAACCTTTGTTTGAAAATTTTGCCGCAAAGGTAAGCTTTGCCTATTTAAAATTTCCACTTCATTATGATAATTCTCTAATAATGAGGGTTTAGTAGTAATAGGATTTGTGAAGTCTTTTGTATTTCTATTACTTTCTCGCTCAGATTTTTCTCCTTGCTTTAGTGCTGCGTTCTCCAGCTTCAATAATTCGTACTGTATAGTGTTGGCTTTGTTGATGGTACGTTGTGTAATTCCATTTTCAAGTAAATCATTCTCAAAATCCTCCATCTGCTTAATCAGCTTTTGACCCAATTTTTGGTCTCCGCTATTAATCATGTTTTCTAACTGTTTCTCTAGCTCTTGACGAATTTTTTGTTGACTTTGATAAATTTCATAAATCTCTTTTAGTTCTGCTTCACTCATCTGTCCATTTCCTTGTCCTCCATTTCCGTTAGAGTTCCCTTTTCCGTTTCCTTGACCATTTTCTCCTTTTTGACCACTATTTCCATTTTTTCCATTCTGGCCATTTTCTCCTTCACTTCCGTTTTCTCCAGATTTTCCGTTTTGACCTTGCTTCCCATTCTCTCCTTGTTTTCCTCCTTCTCCTTGTTCGCCCTTACTTCCCTTTTCTCCTTCTCCATTTTTGCCTTCTTTTCCGGATTGGCCTTGTTGACCCATTTTTTCCCCAAGTTGTTGTTGTCCTTTGATAATATCTGGTAGTTGAAAACCTCCTTCATTTTGACCGGAACCTTTACCCATTTGCATACTTTCTTGCATATTATCCATAACATTTGCTAAAAAATCTGCTAAGCTGTTTGAAGCGGTCAATACATATTTTTGATGTGAAATTCCTTGAAACAATTGTCCATCTGCCATTGTTTCTAAAGATTTATCAATGTTATAATATACTTCGGTAATTTGTTCATTTACAAATTCTGAAAGTTCTGCTTGTCGTAAAGACAAGGCAAAAAGACTATCGTCAACATGTTCAAATAACCCTCTTAATTCATTTTGGTCACGAACTGTTTGTGAGTATTGCGTTTGATCTTGGTCTTGTTTAGCCGATAGTTTATCAAATAAAGATTCTTGCTTAAATGAAAATATAATGAGGTTATCCAATATTTGTCTTAGCATTTCTGCATCTTCGGCTACTGATGATCCTTCACTACTACTGGAAGAAGATGAGCTGAGTTGCTCACTCATTTCTTTCATTTTCTGCGCAGCGGATTTTTGTTTCTTTGAAGCATTGTTTTGATCGCTTTCCGGGGTTGATTTTGACTCTGAATTTTCTTGTTTTTGTAGTTCGTCTAAAGCTTCATTCTGATCTTCTTTAATAGCTTCTTTTTTATTGGTATCTAAATTTAAATCAATTGGTTTTTTTAGTTTTCCATTATCATTTTTTAGCCCATCCATTTCTTTGGACAATTCATTAAAAGCTTTATTTAATTGTTGCTGCTTAATTGAACTATTTTCTTCTTTATTCTTTTTAGAAAGTTCCTCTTGCTTTTTTGCCAATTCTTCAAGATTACGTGCTAGCTGAGACGCTTTTTCTGTGACATAATAGCGCTTGGTCAATTCTAATAATTGTTCTAGGCTGCGTTCGCTATTTTGTTGCTTTTTACCCAATTCTTCAAGCTTTTTAGTAAGCTCTTCTTTTTTAATTTTATCTGCTACTTTATTAAGTTCTTCTAGCAGTTGCTGGTTTTTCTTGGCTTGTTGTTCTTGTCGCTCCAATCGTTCTTGTAACAATTGGTTTAATTTATCATCCTTGTCTCCTTTGTCTAGGTTTTCCTTTAACTCTTTGCTGAACTTTTGCATTAATTGCTCTTGTTGTTCTTGCTTTTTTAAATAGTCTTTAATTTGATTTTGATCATTAAAATTTAAACTACTTTTCTCTTTTTGATTTTGATTTATTTCCTCTAATGATTCTTTCTGTTGTTTTGCACGTTCTAAAGATTTATCTAAATCCTTTATGAGTGATTGTTGAGATTCAAGATCTTTATTCTTGAGTTGATTTTCATTTAATAATACCTGTTGGAATATTTGACTTTTTATAGCCTTTCCATGGTGTACGGCATCGTTATCGGTTACCTGGAAATAGAACGCATATTGTTTACCAGATTCTAATGCCAAACCTGATGGAAAGGTGTAGTAAAACTGTTCAAAATTTGAACTGGGTTTTGCAAGGCTTATTTTCTGCTCTTGATGCTCTTTACCAACTTCATAGTAAACAAGTTCAATTTTTGAAAGACCATAATCGTCACTGGCATTTCCTGTATAGTACGAAACATTTGGATTCAAGGAATCTAAAATCTGGGTCACCTTTAATGTTGGATAAGCATCTTTAATTACTTTTAACGAGTATTCTAAACGTTCATAATTTTGGACATTTACATTGGTTGTGGTAAGTTCATAATCTAGGTCGTTGTATATTTTCCGTTGAATTGTAAAAGTGTTTTTTTCTTTTATAAAAGATTGAACGGTATCTTTTGTGTTTAGATTAATCTTTTCGGTATTTTCTCCTTCAATGTTCCATGTTACTTGGGTTCCTTCCGGTAAAATCGCATTACCCGTACTTTTGATTGTTTCATTTGGTTTGTTCAGGTAAGTAGGATATTTTAAATCCATTGAAAAATCTAATATTGAAGGAGTTTTCAATGCGATTAATGAGTAGGATTTTGAATTAACTTCATTGGCCAAAAACGTAAAATTTGTGGATTGTATGGGTGGTGAAAAGGTGTATTCATAAATTCCGTCCTGTTTTTGCATCAATATGGTTTTACTGTCTACTACGATGTACACATTTTCTGGTTTAACTTTTCCTTTTGTGGAAACTTGAATGGTGAATGATTCATTTTGCAAGCCACTTAATTGATCGGTAAGTACATGAAATTGAAACGGTGCAGGTTTTTCATATGCCATTTCATAGTTTACCACTCTCTCATATGTACCAAAAAATGAACTCCAACTACCCGTGAGGTAAAGTAAAAAGACAATGGCAATCGGTATAATAGAATACTTTACATATTTGATGGCGTCTTTGAAATCAATTGCGCTTGAAAATGGAACGGAATCCATTTGTTTAGAACGCTGTGCAATACTAGCTAGTAATAATTCAGACTGTTCTGAATCTTCTGCTAAGTCTAATAAATTTGTTAGTTTATCCCCTACTTCTGGAAAATGCTTGCCAATCATATTTGCGGCTTCTTTATTTCCAATGCCCTTTTTTAATTTAAGAAGATAGAAGACCGGTATTAAAATGTATTTGTATAGCAATAGAACTTCTACTGCTATGAACAAGGTAAATAATACCGTTCGGCCCAAAGAGTTTAACCAAAGAAAGTACTCTATAGCTAAGATGGTGAGGAAAAACAAAAATCCTAATGCTATAAAAAGCAAAATTCCTTTTAGAAGAATTTGAGAATAATGTTTTTTTATAAATTGATTTAACCGGTGTAATATGTGATTATAGTCTTGCAATTGCCCTTTTTTATACCAAGATAACGGATATTAAGATGGTTTGTTGGGAAATATTTGTTAAATCAAAATCCTGTAATGCTTATTATTACAGTGAAAATGCGCATTACTTAAGTGAAATCCTATTTCGTATTCTATATTTAAAAACACTTGGTTATGTATCTTTGCGCAATCAAATAATCATTATGTCTAAGAAAGTTCGTGTGCGTTTTGCACCAAGTCCTACAGGACCATTACATATTGGCGGTGTGCGCACTGCCCTATTTAATTATTTATTTGCCAAAAAACATGGTGGCGATTTTATACTGCGTATAGAAGATACCGACCAGAATAGATATGTAGAAGGTGCGGAACAATATATAATTGATGCATTGAACTGGTGCGGAATTCCTTTTGATGAAGGTGTTGGTAAAGAAGGTGGTTTTGGACCGTACAGACAGAGCGAGCGTAAATCTTTATATAAAAAATACGCAGATGATTTAATCGCGAATGGTAAGGCATATTATGCTTTTGATACTTCAGAAAGCTTAGATGCGCATAGAAAAGAGCATGAAGAAAAAGGTAAAACGTTTATATATAACTGGCATAACAGGTTAAAGTTGGATAATTCTCTTTCGTTAATGCCAGAAGAAGTTAAAGAAAGGTTGGCCAATGGTGATGAATATGTTATTCGATTTTTAACGCCGCCAGATGAAATCTTGCAATTGCAAGATTTAATTCGTGGTACAATACAGATAGATACAAATGTGCTAGATGATAAAGTTCTTTTTAAGAGTGATGGTATGCCAACCTATCATTTAGCAAATATAGTTGATGACCATTTAATGGAAATTTCTCATGTAATTCGTGGCGAAGAATGGTTACCTTCTTTAGCATTACACAAACAATTGTATGATGCCTTTGGATGGACTGCTCCAGAATTTGCTCATTTACCATTGATCATGAAACCTGTTGGTAAAGGTAAATTGAGTAAGCGTGATGGTGAAAAAATGGGCTTTCCGGTTTTTCCTCTTTCTTGGAACGATTCTGTTGGGTACAAAGAATCAGGATATTTCCCTGAAGCAGTTGTTAATTTTTTGGCTTTATTAGGATGGAATCCTGGTACGGAACAAGAACTATTTTCTTTAGACGAGTTGGTGAAAACCTTTAGTTTAGACCGTGTAAATAAATCTGGAGCGCGTTTTGACCCAGAAAAGACCAAATGGTACAATCAACACTATTTACAGGAAACTGCCAATGCAGAATTGGCTGTTAGCTTCTTACCTATTGTGAAAGAGCATACTATGGATGAGGATAAGATAAATCTGGAGTATGTAACCAAGGTAGTAAGTTTAATAAAAGAACGCGCAGTTTTTGTTTCCGATTTTTGGGATCTGTCAGATTATTTTTTCGTAGCTCCTACTGAGTATAATGCAAAGGCTGCCAAAAAGCAGTGGAAAGAAGATACTGCAGTCATCATGAATGAATTAATTTCTGTAATAGATTCTATTGAAGATTTTTCATCGGAGAATAGCGAAACCATGGTTAAAGCATGGATCGGTGAAAAAGAACTTTCTTTTGCTAAGGTTATGCCTCCCCTACGTTTGTTCTTAGTTGGTGATATGAAAGGTCCCCATATTTTTGATATAATGGCAATGGTTGGAAAAGAAGAAAGTATTGCCCGAATTAAAACAGCGCTAGAAAAACTGGGTTAAAGCTTATTTCTTAGAAAATTCTTGCAGAACGTTCATGGCTTTAGTAGCGTCTTTTGTGGAGACAAAAATATGGTCATGATAAAATGCGGCAACCACGTTACAGCTAATATTATGTTTTGTTAACGCATTGGCAACTGCAGCGGTCAACCCAACCGCATCTAAAGCGGAGTGTACGGTCAATGTAATCCAAGAGGCAATGAATTCATAAGCTAGTTTATAATGCGCTGCTTTTTCTTTTGTCAATATTATTGTGATGCCTTCGGCTTCTTTAAATTCAAAAAGAATATCAGCTCTTGAAATATGGCCAATTTCGGGGAGACTTATAAAAACATAGTTTCCTTTGTTTAATTTAGGTTTTAAACTTTGTAAAAGAACTTCTAGATTGCTTTCTCCGGGCATAGTATCGATTTTAAGGGATTAAAAAATAAAAATCGACCCTTCGGGTCATATTTATCAAATAAAGGGTTTAATAAGCTACAAACGTATTATTATAAACCAGTTTTTACTTCAATAATTTTTAAAGTTGATATTTATTCGCTTTTCCAACGTTCGTCAGCCCATGTTTTCATTTCTTCATCGGTCAAAAATGTCCAAGCAACCAACCTGCTCATTTTGTTGCCCTGTCCCATAGGTATGGTTTTATGGGCAGTTGCTCCAATTTTCTCCAGTCGGTCATAGAACGATCTCAAATTTGATTGTTTACTTACCAAAGTTGAATACCAAGCGGAATTTTTTGAAAATTGTGCACTTTCATTGATCATGTTCAATACAAATCGTTTTTCGCCACCATCGGTCCAAAGCTCTCCTCCTTGCCCTGCAAAATTAAGGGCCGGTTTTTTAATACGCTTCTTTTTTAAATTGCTCAATTTACGCAAAGTTCCAGCTTCGGCCTCGGCTTGGTTCGCATGAAATGGCGGATTGCATATAGTGAAATCTACTTTTTCATCAGCCTTTAAAATTCCAGAAAATATATGCTCAGGTTTTTCTTGTAATCTAAATTTTACCTTACCAGTTAGATTGGCGTTGTTTTCTACAATTTTTTGTGCCGCCTCAATGGCTTTTGAGTCAATATCCGAACCTAAAAAAGACCAACCATAGGCGCTGTTTCCAATTATTGGATATACACAATTTGCACCTACTCCAATATCTAGGCACTTAATTTTATCGCCTTTGACTAAAGTTCCATGATTACTGTCTGCCAAAACATCTGCAATATGGTGTATATAGTCTGCTCTACCTGGTATTGGCGGACATAAAAAACCATCTGGTATGTCCCAATATTCAATACCGTAATGTGCCATAAGTAATGCCTTATTCAGAGCTTTTACTGCTATTGGATTAAAAAAATCAATAGATAAATTACCGTGTTTATTTTTGGCTACAAATGGTTTTAAATCTGGATTGAGTAGCTTTAGTGCCTTAAGATCATAACGACCGGTATGTTTATTTCTTGAGTGTAAACTAGGCTTTTGTAAGGTATTTTTTTTCTTGTATTCTGGCATGTCTTTATAGCTTATTGAAGATTTCAAAGCTAAGCCTAATTTTTAAGTACTTGCATTATTTTTACGCATTCGCTTAGGTCCATACCAAAGCCAAAAGCCTGTAATGGTAAAAAGTAAAAGGGCAAGACCCATTACCGTAGTATAGAACACCTTTATTTGATTATCACTTGTACTAAAATAATCATCTAAAATGGAACCATCATGAATATGTTCAATGATATCAGAATACCGACGTTCAGTGTGTAAGACAGTACCTGTGGCACCATCTAGTTGCAAACCCCAATAATGATCTTCATATACAAATTTTACGATACCTTTTTCTTTTCTAATATCTATGCGATCTATTTTGGTAGATAGTTCTGGCGATATATGTTCCAAGATATAGGTGTTGGCAATGCTATGTAAACTATCTACGGGTAGCCAATCTTTTAAATCAGTGGAAGTGCCTTTATAAGTTTTAGACAGAATTACTCCTCCACTATGCTTTTTCCAACCTAAAAGAAGACCAGTAATAGAAATGAAAAAGAAAAAAATGAACAAAGCCGCACCTGTTGCTCGATGTACTTTGCGAAATATTCGCAACCATTTTGCTTGGCGTTGTCTTTTGGTGATTTTAGGCATTTATTTGGTCTGGTTAACCTGCAATATAGCTAGTTTTAGAAGGTAGAATTATCAATGATTTGTTAAATTAATTTTTGAGTGTCGGCTTTGTTCAAAGGCATGCAGGTGAATTTATAAGTGTAATCATTATCATTAAATATGTGCTACTTTATCTCAATGGTAGATTTTTGGTCTATCCCTCTTTATGCATTATACGTTTATAGTTCTTGTGCCTTAAAGCTTGGTTTACTAAACCATTAATTAATGGTTGTTTGGTATCAGATTATACTATTATCTTTTTATCTTTATGATATTCTAAGATTTAGTGGCTTTTATGAAGTGGTTCTGCAACCGAATTGAATAATTGCTAAACGTTTTATAATCGCATCATAGATATTTTCTATTGTAATTGAATTTTCGATAAATTAATTATTGATAATTTTACCACTGAAGAACTAAAAACAACAATTAAACTATTATAATCATGAGTAGTACTAACGGAAAAGGTGAAGCTTGGGACGTGAATGATTCGTCAGCGGCAAATTGTCCATTTTTAAATGGTGAAATGCATCAAGCAGCAGGTGGTGGAACCACTAATAAAGATTGGTGGCCAAATATGTTAAACCTTAATATATTGAGGTTACATTCTAAAATGGCTGATCCAATGGATGATGACTTTAACTATACTGAGGAATTTAAGTCTTTGGATTTAGCGGCTATAAAGAAGGATTTGACCGATTTAATGACCGATAGTCAAGATTGGTGGCCAGCAGATTATGGTCATTATGGTCCGTTTTTCATCCGTATGGCTTGGCACAGTGCTGGTACTTACCGTATTTCAGATGGTAGAGGTGGTGCAAGTTCAGGTAACCAACGTTTTGCTCCATTGAATAGTTGGCCGGATAACGCCAACCTAGATAAGGCACGTTTATTATTATGGCCTATTAAACAGAAATATGGTAAAAAAATATCTTGGGCAGATTTGCTGATCTTAGCAGGTAACGTGGCCCATGAAAGTATGGGATTACCAATGTTTGGTTTTGCTGGTGGTCGTGAAGATATTTGGCAACCTGAAGAAGATGTGTATTGGGGATCTGAAACAGAATGGTTGGGCAACAAACAAAGATATGATGAGGATGGAAATGAATTGGAGAATCCTTTAGGTGCTGCCCACATGGGATTGATCTATGTAAATCCTGAAGGGCATAATGCAAATCCTGACCCATTAGAAGCTGCTCACTATATAAGACAGACCTTTAAGAGAATGGCCATGGATGATTATGAAACTGTTGCATTAATTGCCGGTGGACACACTTTTGGTAAAACGCACGGAGCTGCCAATCCCGATGATTATGTAGATGTTGAACCAGCTGCCGCCGATATTACAGAACAAGGTCTTGGGTGGAAAAGTAGTTATGGCAGTGGTTTTGGTGCAGATACAATTACCAGTGGTCTAGAAGGTGCTTGGACACAAACTCCTACAAAATGGAGCCATTATTTCTTTGAAAACCTATTTGGTTTTGAATGGGAATTAACTAAAAGTCCGGCTGGTGCATGGCAATACAAACCAGTAGGTGATGCAGGCGCTGGTGAAATGCCCGATGCGCATATTCCAGGAAAAACTCACCAACCATTTATGTTGGTAACAGATATGTCTTTGCGTGTAGATCCGGAATTTGAAAAAATTTCAAGAAACTTTTTAGAGAATCCAGATGAGTTCAAGGATGCCTATGCTAGAGCTTGGTACAAATTAACACACCGTGATATGGGACCTAAAGAGCGTTACTTAGGACCAGAGGTGCCACAAGAGGAATTGCTATGGCAAGATCCTGTACCAACGGTAGATTTTGAATTGATCGATGATTCCGATATCGCCCAATTAAAGAAAACTATTTTGTCTTCTGGACTTTCAACAGCAGAGTTGGTAAGTGCAGCATGGGCTTCTGCATCTACTTTTAGAGGTTCAGATAAAAGAGGTGGTGCAAATGGTGGTCGTGTTCGTTTAGCTCCTCAAAAAGATTGGGAAGTAAATAACCCTACTCAATTGGCCAAGGTTACAGCAACTTTAGAAAGAATTCAAAAAGAGTTTAATGAAGGCCAGTCTGGCAATAAAAAGGTTTCTTTTGCAGATTTAGTTGTATTAGGTGGTACTGCTGCTGTGGAAAATGCCGCTAGTTTAGCAGGTTTTGCTACGAATGTGGAATTCAATGCAGGTCGTACCGATGCTACTCAGGAGATGACAGATGCCGAGTCATTTGATGCATTAGAGCCTTTAGCGGACGGATTTAGAAATTATACTAGAAAAAAATTGTCTGTACAGGCCGAAGAATTATTAATCGATAGAGCTAACCTATTGACTTTAACTGCGCCGGAAATGACGGTTCTTATAGGTGGTCTACGTGTATTAGGCGCAAATTATGATGGTTCTAATAACGGCGTGTTCACAGACAAGCCAGGTGTATTGACTAATGATTTCTTCTTAAATCTTTTAGACATGGGTACTACTTGGAAAGCGGCATCAGATAATGACACCGTATTTGAAGGTAGCGATCGTAAATCTGGAGCGATTAAATGGACAGGTACAAGAGCAGATCTTATCTTTGGTTCCAACTCTGAACTACGTGCTTTAGCGGAAGTATATGGTACGGAAGATGCTAAAGAGAAATTCGTTAGAGATTTTGCGAAGACTTGGACAAAGGTTATGAATTTAGATCGTTATGATTTAAAGTAATAACACTTCAATATTAAATCAAAGGGCAGTATCCAAGTTGGGTACTGCCCTTTTTTTATAGTAGAATTTAAGTTGTAGATTCACCAAATGTCAATAGATTATTGTCTGGATCTAAAAGGGAAAATTCCTTTTGACCCCATGGTTTTACTTCTAGTTTACCATTAGGATGAATAGGAACTTTGATATTTAATAATGATTGGTATAATATTTCTATGTCTTTGGTTCGTATATATACCTGGCCATAATTTTCCTTAGGTTCAAGTGTTTTGAACAAGAAGAAATGAATTTCTATATGCTCTTTTACAAGCATTAAGTAATCCGGATATGTGGCAGTGCCCAACTCTTTAAAACCTAGCATATCTATATAATAGGCCTTGGTTTTAGACTTATTTCGCATAGGTAGTTTTGGTTGTATGGCTAATAGCATTGAAATAACTTTATAGCTTTAAATGTACAGATAGTTAGTTAATTATCAATACAGTGTAACGTTTGAATTACCCGTTATGAATTAAACAGAGAATTCATGTAACAAATGTGGCTATTTGACAACTAATGTTAAGAAGGCTTTTAGTATCTTCCATTATTAACTTAAAAATCAATTATTATGGGCTCATTTATTTGGATTCCAATTTTGTTTCTGGTCATTGTGACCATCTTATCCGGTGTGTTTATTGTAAAACAGCAAACCGCGGTTTTAATAGAAACATTTGGAAAATTTACCAGTGTTAGACAATCGGGTATTCAGTTTAAAATTCCTTTTGTACAACGTATAGCAGCAAGAATAGGTTTAAAAATTCAGCAGCTAGATGTAATTATTGAAACTAAAACGTTGGATGATGTTTTTGTTAAGCTGAAAGTATCGGTACAATATGTAGTAATTAGAGAAAAAGTTTATGATGCTTACTATAAGTTGGAATATCCGCACGAGCAAATTACTTCTTATGTATTTGATGTTGTACGTGCAGAAGTGCCAAAAATGAAATTGGATGATGTCTTCGTTAAAAAAGATGATATAGCAATTGCGGTAAAATCTGAACTACAGGAGGCCATGTTGGATTATGGTTTTGATATCATAAAGACCTTGGTAACGGATATTGATCCAGATCCACAGGTAAAAGAGGCCATGAATAGAATTAATGCTTCTGAGCGCCAAAAAACAGCTGCCCAGTTTGAAGGTGATGCTGCTCGTATATTAATAGTGGAAAAGGCAAAAGCCGAAGCGGAAAGCAAAAGATTACAAGGTCAGGGTATTGCCGATCAAAGAAGAGAAATTGCCCGTGGTCTAGAAGAATCTGTAGAGGTATTGAACAAGGTAGGTATAAACTCGCAAGAAGCTTCTGCATTGATCGTTGTAACACAGCATTATGATACACTTCAAAGTATAGGTGAAGAAACCAATACCAATTTAATTCTATTACCTAACTCACCACAAGCCGGTAGTGATATGTTGAATAATATGGTAGCAAGCTTTACGGCAAGTAACATGATCGGAGAAAGCATGAAAAAAACCAACAAGCCCAAACCAAAAGAATAATTTAAAGACCAATTTTAAAAAAGCTCGAAAATTTTTTTTCGGGCTTTTTTTATGTCTGGCTTTTTTTGATAGTAAAGGTTCTTACTTATATAGGATTTCGCTAAATACACCCTTTTAGTGGAGTTTTGCCGGCTAAACAATACCAATAGGTCTTTAATTTATAAAGCGCCGTTAGAACGTATATCTAACGGCGCTTTTGTATAAGACTTATTGATTAAACTAACGTGTCTTTATAAGCAATGATTATATTACTTTTTTTCCTGGATTTTAGCCCAAGAATCTCGTAAACCAACAGTTCTGTTGAAGACTAATTTATCTGTTGTGGTATCCGGATCAACACAAAAATATCCTAGTCGTTGAAATTGAAAACGATCACCTGCCTTCGCATCCTTTAACGCAGGCTCTACATATCCTGTTATTACGGTTAAAGAATCTGGATTAATAAACTCCAAGAAATCCTTGTCCTTGTGAGCATCTGGACTCTCATCTGTAAATAGCCTATCGTATAACCTAACTTCCGTCTTTAAGGCATGTGCTATTGAAACCCAGTGTAAAGTCCCTTTTACCTTACGCAAACTTTCTTCCGTACCGCTACCACTTTTACTTTTTGGGTCATATGTACATTGGACTTCTGTAATATTACCATCGGTATCTTTTGTACAACTTTCAGCTTTTATGATATATCCGTTCTTTAAACGAACCTCTCCGCCCAATTTTAAACGAAAGAACTTTTTGTTGGCAGACTCCTTAAAATCCTCTTGTTCTATATATAGTTCTCTTGAAAAAGGAACTTGTCTTGAACCTGCATTTTCATCTTCAGGGGAATTTTCTGCTTCTATCCACTCGGTTTCTCCTTCTGGATAATTGGTAATAACCAGTTTTAATGGATTTAGAACACCCATTACCCTATGCGTGGTTTTATTTAAATGTTCACGTATGTTGAATTCCAATAAAGAAACATCAATTAAGTTGTCCCTTTTAGCAATTCCAATGGTATCCGCAAAATTACGGATAGACTCTGGCGTATATCCTCTTCTACGCAGACCTGATATGGTTGGCATTCTTGGGTCGTCCCACCCATTAACAATGCCCTTTTCTACCAGCTGGGCTAATTTTCTTTTACTAACTACGGTATGGCTTAAGTTACGACGTGCAAACTCACGTTGTTTAGGCCTTACCTTATCTTGATCATATACCTGATCTAAAAACCAGTTGTACAATTCACGGTGCATGGCAAATTCTAACGTACAGAAGGAATGAGATACTTGTTCTATATAATCACTTTCACCGTGAGTCCAATCGTACATAGGATAAATACACCAATCGGTATTTGTTCTATGGTGCGCTTTATGCAGGATCCTGTACATAATAGGGTCGCGCATTAGCATATTTGAAGATGACATATCAATTTTTGCCCTAAGTACATGTGTACCTTCTTCAAATTCGCCATTTTTCATTTTTTCAAAAAGCGCTAGATTCTCTTCAACCGATCTATTTCTAAATGGACTATTTGTACCGGGTTCTGTAGGCGTGCCTTTTTGTGCGGCCATTTCTTCAGAAGATTGATTGTCCACATATGCCTTTCCTTTTTTGATCAATTCAATTGCCCAGTCATATAATTGTTGGAAATAATCAGATGCATACCGTTCGGTATCCCACTTAAAACCTAACCATTCAACGTCCTTTTTAATGGCATCTACAAACTCTTGTTCTTCTTTTGCCGGGTTGGTGTCGTCAAAACGCAGATTTACAGGGGCATTATACCTTAAACCTAAACCAAAGTTTAAGCAAATGGAACTCGCATGACCTATATGAAGGTATCCATTAGGTTCTGGGGGAAAACGAAATCGTAATTGATCTTTGGTATAACCATTTACCAAGTCCTCTTCAACAATTTGTTCAATAAAATTCAAAGACTTTGTTGTCTCGCTCATGTCAATATATTTCAAGCTACAAAAGTAGCAAAATTGCCTTAAACGACAGGTTTAAATAAAGTACACCTTACATAAAATGAGTTTCACAACATAAATCTTCCTTCCGACAACAATAAATTCCTCTTCGTCGGATTAAATAACATATTTGTCTATGAAATGATGGAAAAGTAAAATAATTTATTAACCAACTTTTCAACCGTAGTGGCCCCCATAACTACAAATACTTATGAAAACCTTGACCAAAATTACCTTTTTTACCGCATTTTGTATGCTATTTAGTGCCTATCAATTATCGGCACAGGCAATAGTACTCAATGCCCCGGAACCTGCAGACAATCCTAATCTGTCAGGAAGTACGCCATGGACCGCCGTTTGTGCGGGAAACTCTGGTTTCAATGAATATTTTGTGAATATCACGTGGATTGGTACCGCCAATGCAGGTAATGAGTTTATTCTCGAATTATCTGATGCCACTGGTAGCTTTGCTAATGCGCAAACTTTACAAACTATTAGCGATAAAAATACTGTAAAGGACTTTGATACCAGTTTTGCCATACCGACTGATACGCGTGGCGAAGGTTACAAAATGAGGGTTCGCAGTACCGATCCTGAAAAGATTGGTAACGAATCTCCCGCATATAACATGTATTACATGGATGTAACTTCTAACTTGAACATTAGTGAACAAGGTAATGGTGTGCCTCCGGGTACAGTGTGTAGCACTGGTCCTATTACCTTGCAAGTAGATAATATAAGCAACCCAGAAACCTACCAGTATATTTGGTTTAGAAGTGGAACTGAGTTAACAGGTGAAACAGGTCATACATTAAACGTAACCCAGTCTGGTATGTATAATGTTTATATTGATTACGGACCACGTTGTACCGGTTCCGGTAATACAGATTCTAATATCGTTGATGTAACGATTGGAGGTTCTGGTACGGGGATAGCTGTAACGGCACCAAGCAAAACTGCTTTGTGTAGTACAGATGCTGAAACACTTACTATAGATCAAACAGATGCTTCATGGAGCTATCAATGGTTTAAAAATGATGTTGCTATATTAGGTGCTACAGCAACTTCTTATACCGTTGATGCATCCGCTGCAGGATTTGAAGGTGACTATGCCATAGAAATTTCGGGCACGGGTATCTGTAATGAAAGATCTTCGGCGATTACTATAACAAATGCAGATGTATATACGGTAGATGTAGAAAACGAAATTAATATGGTGCTTTTGCCTACGCAGAGCCAAACCTTATCAATTAGTACAACGGCAAATACACCTAGTTATAAATGGTTTAGAAATGGAATAGAAATAGCTGGCGAGACCAATAGTGCTATAACTATTTCGCAAGACGGCGAGTATTACGCTGAGGTAACCCAAACAGGGGGGTCGTGTTCTGTATCCTCAAAAAATTCTGATGTGACTACGGTTGTGTCACCTGCTTCTTTTGAAATGACCATTAATTATACCGATGCGTATACTTCATGTGAATCAACAAGTACGATATTGGGTGTAGAACAAATTAATGCCGTTGCTACAGATGGTACTAAAACAGATGTTACCAGCGCCTTAGTAGATGGGTTCACCTATCAATGGACCAAAGATGGTACAGCTGTTAGTGGTGCAACAAGTAGTACAATAAGTTTGGCTTCTAATGCTGAAAATGGAACATACGATCTTAACGCATCGGTAGATAGTTTTACTGTAGATTCCAATTCGTTAACTGTTCAGTTATTAACTAGCGAGACCATTTCTATAGCAAGTTCAGGTACTGTATTCTGTTCTGGTGGCGAAACGATAACTTTAAGTACCTCTAGTGATTTAGGTTCTTCCACTTTTGAATGGCAACTAGATGGAGCATCTGTAAATACAACAGATACATCACTAACGGTAACTACTGCAGGTAGCTATAGATTGGCAGTAAACCGAGATGGTTGTGCTTTATTATCCAATGAAATTGTCATTAGTCCCCTTGATGAAAACTTGATTACGCTTGATCCGGGAACTGAGATTGTAATGCCAGAAGGCACTACAAAATTGGTTACCGCAAGTGGAGGTACCGCATATAGATGGCTAGATGCCAATGCCGTTGAAATAGGCAATGCGGATAGTATAACTTTTACGGAAGCTGGTAGCTATACATTGATCGCTTCAATTGATAATTGTGAGATCATTAGACAAGTGGAAGTCTCGTACTTAGATACGTTTAAAGTACCTAATGTAATTACGGTAAACGGAGATGGAATTAATGATCAATGGGTAATCCCTAACTCATATTCTAATAAGGCCGATGTTAATATCATAATTTATAATGAACAAGGTCAGGAAATTGTAAACGAATTCGACTATAAAAATAATTGGCCGCAGTCAACTACGGCTTTCACCAAACAAAATATGGTATTCTATTATAAAATTAGAAATGCCAGTGAAGTACTTAAACAAGGTACGATCACAGTAATACGTTAAGCTCACCATGCTAAAGAAAAGTGTTTTATATCTATTGTTATTTGTGTTTGCTATCATGAAGGTTAGTGGGCAAGAGGAAAGTCCGTTTGTATCATATGACGTTCCTGCCCAAAACTTATTGAAGTATAACCGATTCTTAATTAACCCTACGTTTTCAACGGTTAGGGAAGATAAATCATATATCAACTTGTTACACAGAAACCAATCGGTACAATTTGATGATAACAATCAGAACTATTTCTTAAGCTATAGTGGACGTATTAGTGATAGAACCGGACTTGGTTTAAGTCTATATTCACAAAGAGAAGGTATTCTAAGTAATTTTGGTGTACTTGCAAACTACGCTTATGGCGTTAAGTTGAACGATAAGAGTAATTTTACCTTTGGTGCTAACGTATCGTACTATCAAAGTGGATTTGATAACGGTAGGGCTTCAACGGTTGAAGAAGATCCTTTTTTGGCGGGTTTACAAGATCAAAGCCTATTATCGTTTCAACCTGGTTTTAACCTTTCTTATGGAAAGTTTGATGTAGGTATGTTTGCAGAAAACCTATTTGACTACAATTTAAAGAATAGCGAGTCGGTAACCGAATTTAAGGATAAAACATATTCTGCCCACTTACAATATACCCATCAGTTTGAAAATCAAAAAGGAATTTTTGAAGAGGCTAGATTAATGCCGTTGGCAAGGGTTAGAAAAGTAGGTGAAGAAGATGTCACCTTGGGTGGTAGTTTAATTCTTGATCTTCCTAAATTAGGTTGGATTCAGGGTGGTTATGATAGTTTCTATGGAGCTGCTGCAGGTGTTGGTTTTAACTTGAATGAAAGAATATCATTAGGGTATACCATGGAAAAAGGTCTGTCCAATAATTTTGACAATTTTGGTCTTACGCATGAGATATCCGTTGCATATTCATTCTCTCCTAACCTAACCGAAGATAGGGTAATGTTAGAAGATGATTTTGAAGATGATCTGGTTAAGAACGATGAAGAGCCTGAGAACGTTGCAACCAATGAAGAAATTGAGGAGCTAAAAATGAAGCTGGCCGAAAATGATGCTATAATCGAAGAGCTGATGTTTCGTCAGGATTCTTTGGAAGCTATTCGCCAGTCTGACCTAGAAAGACGTTTTGCCATGGTTATGCGTATGGTACGTAACGAGACCAACGGTGAAAGACCAGATTTAGAGCAAAGGGCAAAGGAACTTTTCTTAGATGAGAATAGTGATACTGGGATTGCATCTAGTTATAACCCAAGCAACACAGGACAACCCATAAATTCGAATAAAGTAGTAAATGAAAGTCAACAGGATAGAGTAGTTGTTGCAGCTAATAACACTAAAGAACCTGTTATTAAAAGCGAAGCGGTTGTGGCAACTAATACTACCGATAGATCAACCGTTGACCGCGAATATCAAAAGCAGGTACAACCTAAAGATGCAGTTGTGGGAAGTAGAAGAAGAACCACTACCACAACACCTACTGCTACGAGTACAGAGATTGTACAAGACGGAGTTAAGAGTAGAAGATTTAAAAATTTACCAGATGTTACCGATGGGTATTACGTAGTAGCCAATGTGTATAAAGGTGGGCAGTACATGAACAACTTCATAGATGACCTTAATGCAAAAGGGATACAAGCCGATTATATTGATAACCCCAACACTGGTTTAAAATATGTGTACTTACAACGTTTTGAAACTTTTGAAGATGCTGTTGCCGCACATGACTCAAAATTAAATGGCGCTTATGATGGTGCCATGTGGATCATGAACGTTGATAATAAGTACTCTAATGAGGCCTACGCCAGTAATGTAAACAAACTAAAAGAGAAGTCTTCCAAATATGATTCTAATGTTTTAACCTCCAATGAGGTGGTGAGAGACAATGTAGATTCTAGAGAGATCGATTCTAAATCTTATGTGATAGAAGGAGCCGGTTCTGGTTACTACTTAATTGCAAATGTATTTGCAAACCCAAATAATGCTAAAAAGTTTGTGGCGCTGCTAAATTCATTTGGACTAAGTGCTAGCTACTTTATCAACCCTAAGAACAATTATAGATACGTGTACCTTAAAAAGCACGACTCTTGGACCAATGCCCTTATATCCTATTACTCTAAGCTAAATGATGCCTATGATGACAAAATGTGGATTATGCGGGTCAATCAAGAGCAGATGGCATAGAACCACTATAAGGTAATTCTACGATATTGAATCCCTTGTCATTACATTGACAAGGGATTTGTTGTTTTTACTTGTTTTTATTTTTAAATGACAATCTATCATATACCAATCGTTATATGTAGTATAAATTATAATAAACCATTTTTGCACAGAAACTCTATCTGTCATTTTTTCACAAAATATACATATGGGTATATTTAAGTGGCTTGGAATAGAATGTAACTGTCTATACCGGTCATTTTTACTACATAGTTAATTTCAAAAAAAGTAGAATGGAGACCTGTGGAAAGTACTTACTTAACGTTATATGCACAACATCCGTTTTCTTGGTAAATAACTCTATGTTCAGATAATAGCTGTGCTATTATTTCCCTTGTCTCCTCTTCTTCCAATTGAATCTTTTCTCCTAAATCAATCTCATTTAATTGACCACGGTTTTCAATGAGGGCTTTTAAGTATCTGTCTTTATTTTCCATGTGTTTCTTTTTTTACTGCTATCATCATATGTGGACTAAAAGGTAAAATGTAGCTGTCGTTTTCCGTGATTTTAAGTAACGCTATTAAAGTCTTTCTTTTTTTGACATTTTGAATGTTGACAAAAAATTCTTTGTCAAGCCATGCCATACCTTCCACTGCATAGGTTTTTAAATAGGCTAAACCTTGATTTTCAAATTCTGATTTTAATTGATCTGGTTTATGGTAATAAGCCTCTGCCAAGAGCCAAGGAAAATCATCTGGCGGATTATGTATGCCCGTTGTCAATTCACTTTTGCACATCTCAAAAAATGACCTTTTGTGAATGAGACCATTTAAAAGTCCTACCACGGTTGAAGCTGTATAGTTTATGGCAAAACCCAAAATGATTCCGCCATTTTTCAAGACACGTTTAGCTTCTATAATACTTAATGCTCTATCTTCATTTCTTTGAAGATGGTAAAGTGGACCATGAAGTATGATCAAGTCGGCAAAATCATCTGGAAAATTAAGACTTCTAGATTCTCCTAAATGCACCTTAAACTTGTTCTTAAGTCTTTTTGACCTTTGGTTTGCTAAGTGCACATGTTTTTCAACCGGCTCTATTAAATGGACCTTATGACCTTTTTTTGATAGCCACTCCGCATATTTTCCTGTTCCTCCGCCAACATCTACTATTTGTAAGTTTGGTGCGGTTAGATATGCTTCAATTAGCAATTTATTTCTTTCAAATTCAAATAATCCCATTCCACTTTCAAGTCGGGTTTCCTCCGAGGCTTGATTGTAGAATGTTTCAATGGTTTTAGATATTAATTGTTTGTTCATTTCATACTACATGTTTTGGCACAAAAGGTTAAAATGCAAAATTATATAGTGCTTAAAACCTAAAGTTTCGTAATAAAAATTCTAATAAATAATTTGGCTGTAATTAGCTAAGCCTTGAAAGGGCTCAAAGCTTTTTTACTCGCTTTCCGAGAAAGTCTTTTAGAAAGACATTGCTAATATGTAGTATGAATATAACAGGCTATAAATATAGTAATTCTTATCTCGTACTCATTTGAACTTCTAAATAATTTTTGTTTATGTACATTAAAATAGAGGTTCAAAGTCTCAGTTTTAATATTTGGGTATACAATAAACAGTAGTAGATATTTAATATAATAGTTGCTCATAGCAGTGCCTTTAAAGAATTTTGACTTTAAAATATAGGGGAGCAGCACAAGGTTTGTAGTTGTAGTAAAGTGCTTGAAAACTATTAGTGCCCTACAGCTTTATATAAGCTATTTTAAAGACTGTTTTTTTGCAGAAGACCACATTGCTTTTAATATTGTTTAAAACGCTTTAATGCACTCCAAATAACATTTTTCATTTTGATTTTAAGCGCCTTTTAATATCAGAAAAACAGCTAAATGTTATTAAAAAATATCTGGAAATACAATTTTTGAAACGTTTGGTTAATGTGTTTTGTGTTCATTTTTTAAGCATAAAATAGCATTATTTTACTCATTTAAAATTGTTGTTAGTGCATTAAAATTGAGTTAGAAATACATGAAAAATTTACTCTAATTTCAGAAAAAATGACACTGATTTTTATCCCTGAAAAAGAGGTGTTTACATAAAAAATCTGCCAAAATTTTTATTAGGATTACCTCATTCAATGCATTTTTAAAGTCGTGCCTATGTGTGTATTATCGTTGAAATGCACACTTTTTGATAAAAACAAACCCATTTTATTTGCTGTTTCACAACAGAAAACATCGTTACCACAACAATAAATTCTTCACGTTACTACTAAGGTTAATATTTGTTATTGGAGAATTCCACGTGGACCGATGGGTAATCGATGTCGAGTGAAAGGAATGCTTCAACAATTTTAGGACATGACAAAGCTGACCACATTTTTAGATTTCAACAAACAC
The DNA here is from genome assembly GCF_002362375.1 of Maribacter sp. UBA3344. Classification (NCBI taxonomy): domain Bacteria; kingdom Pseudomonadati; phylum Bacteroidota; class Flavobacteriia; order Flavobacteriales; family Flavobacteriaceae; genus Maribacter; species Maribacter sp. UBA3344. The sequence continues at coordinate 161,085 of NZ_DERI01000028.1, forward strand.
ATTTCTCTTATGGGAAAACATTACTCAAAATGTTTATTTTTCATTTTATTCTTGGTACTTGGTTTACAAACTGCGGTTGCTCAGGTTAAAAATGATTTTGATGTTCGTTACGAAGCGGATATTCGAGGTGAACTTACATTCATTGCTAACAACATTGTAAATAGAAGAATACCAGAGACCACAAGTAGACAATGGGTTTATAGAAATGGCAGATGGAGACGCGAAACTGTAACAATTCCTGAAGTTTCACCTAATGAACCACTTAACGCTACCGGAAGTTCTTCAGATTATAATGATAATTACGACATGCAGTATATTGATGTCGATAATGATAACAGCACATTCAGTTCTAGTAGTGCTAACTTAGAAATACCGGATGTTGATTGTTCATTGGTACGTTATGCAGGTCTTTATTGGTCAGCCGTTTATGTAAATCCAGATAGAAGTACTATTGATGATATTAAGTTTAGAACTCCAGGAGGAACTTACCAAGATATTACTGCAGATGAAATAATTTTTGATGGTAATGGTGATGTAGATTTTGGGTATTACAGTCCTTATGCAGCTTATAAAGATGTAACTTCTATAGTAGCTGGTTTAGGAAACCCAAATGGAGATTACTTTGTAGCAAATGTTAGAGCTAGTACAGGCAATAATATTTCAGGTGGTATTTCCGGTGGATGGAAAATGGTCATTGTATATGAAAACCCAAATTTACCGGGTGATAAATTCATCACCACTTTTGATGGTTATGCGGGTGTAAAATCCGGTGAAAGTATTGACATACCCGTAAACGGATTTACAACCTTGCCAGCACCTTTTCCTGTGTATGCAAATATGGGTGTTGCTGCCTTAGAAGGTGATAATAGAATTGGTGGTGATGCTTTGCAAATTAATGCCAACGGCTCTTTTACCACATTGTCAAATGGTCAAAACCCAGCAAATAACTTTTTTAATTCCAGTATTACTCAGTTCGATGCTCAGTATACCAATAGAAACCCTAATAGTGTAAATACACTGGGTTGGGATGTTGATCTTTTTGAAATACCTAATGGTGGTGCCAGTAATACCGTAATACCTAATGGTTCTACAAGTGCTATTTTAAGGGCAAGTTCTTCACAAGATAAGTATGATATCTTCTTTACTTCTTTTGATGTCGATATAATTGCGCCAAACATTGTTTTGGAAAAAAGAGTACAAACTCCAGGCGGTGTCGACATTACAGGTCAAGGGGTAAACTTAGGTCAAACATTGGATTATGTATTGACTTTTGAAAATATTGGTAATGATGATGGGGTCAACTATACCATTAGAGACGTATTGCCAGTTAACGTTTCTCCACCAGACGGACGTAGCTTTTTCAATGATACTGATTTTTCTTTTCCTGCACCTATATGTACGGGAACACCCAGAACATGTTATGAAATTACGTATACCTATGATCCAGCAAGCAGGGAAATAGTTTTTAATGTTCCGGATGTTTATGTTGAGGATGAAGATGGGGAATATTCAATTATTTTTAGAGTTCAAGTTGCTGAAAACTGTTTTGATTTTATAGACGCATGTTCAGATTTAATCGAGAACTTGGCTTATAGCTCATATAGAGGTGAAAACAACTCTGCCCAAGTTACAGATGACCCAAGTGTTACAGATTTTAATTCTTGTGGATTTGTTGTTCCGGGAGCTACCAATTTCCTATTGGATGATTTGTCCGATTGTAATTTTCAAAGAACCATAGAACTTTGTGGTACAAGTACTATTTTAAATGCAGGTGATGGTTTTGATTCCTATGTATGGTATAGAGATACAAATAGTAACGGTGAAATTGATGCTACCGATATTGAAATCAATGATGGTGATCCAGATAATGACCCAAGTACACAAGTAGTAACACTTGTTGGTCAATATATAGTAGATAAAATTGTTGCCGATCCATGTAAAGGGTTTAAAGAAATTATAAATGTAGAGCCATTTGGTTCGGGTAATTTACCAAACCCTGTTACGGAATACTTTAATGAAGTAAATGGTGATGCCGACCCTAGTAATGACATACCTGGCGAAATAGTTTTCTGTTCAGATGATAGCTCTTTTTTACCTAAAATTTTCCTGTGCGGTATTAACGATACCCAACCATTGGCTGTTAATATTGTTGATGCTCAAAGTGTTACTTGGGAGATTTTGGATGAAGGTAGTTGCGGTGTTACTGTTGGTGAGGATTGTGCCAACAGGGCCCTTACTTGTTCTTGGACAGAAGTAGGTACCGGTAGTAATTATTTATTAAATGCACCAGGTGAATATAGGCTATCCGTAGTGTATCAAAATGGATGTACTAGCAGTTTCTATTTCAAAGGTTTTCAGAACAATTTAGATATAGATTTTAATAATAGGGATATTGTTTGTGACACTGATGGTAATATTACCATTACAAATATTGGAGCGGGTTACGGTTATCAATTGGTAGATAATGACACTAATAATGTTATTGTTCCATTTAGTGCTAACAACGGTCCAAGTTTTGATTTTGCTTCTGGTGAGAACGGTTCTTATAGAGTTGAGGTTACTCAATTAGATACAAACGGTGATCCAATTCAAGATGCATGTATTTTTTCAACTCCGGTTATAGGTATTAGAGAAAGAGCGGTAACATATGACGTAAGTGTAACTCCAGAGACGTGTTTCAATTTAGGTACTATTACGCTTCAGATTACAGATGCTGATTCTCCATATGATTTTGAAATAAGACTAGATGATGGCACTAATGGTGGATTGGGTACATTAGTAGATAGCCAAAATGGTCATGCAGATAATAATTATCCTTTTACAGATGTAAGTGCCGGTAATTATATCGCCTATATTTCTACAGATGATGGATGTTCTTATAGTGAAGCGGTTACTGTTTTAGATGAGAACGATTTAGAACTTACCGCTAGTGTAGACCAACATATTACTTGTGAAGATGGTATTATTTCAATGAATGCTAGTGGTGGTAACCCAGATTACTCTTATGTAATTTGGAGCTATGTTGATGAGGGAGGAGCTACGGTTATTTCTTATTCTGATTTTGCGGATATTCCTGCAACCAATTTCCAAACAGAGACTACGTTCAATGTTTCTGGAGCTGGAGATTATGTTTTCTTGGTATTGGATAGAACAGGCTGTTATGTAGAATCAAATACGGTCTCTATAGAATATCACCCAACTGCAGATTTTGATCCAACTACTGTTACAGATGTACTTTGTTTTGGTGAAACTACCGGTAGAATTCAGTTTAATGTAACCAACCCTAATGGCTATACTTTAGATTTCGCATTATTTGATGATACCGATCAACCATTAGCAGATAACAGTACAGGTAGTTTTCCAAACTTGGCAGCAGGAAACTATAGAGTTGAAATTACCCAAACAAGGGGTACGGCAACTTGTATTTCAGAAGAAAGTTTTAGTATTGACGCACCAACGGCTGCAATTAGTGGTGATGCTATTTTGGTTCAAGATTATACCTGTTTACAAGAGGGTATTATTGAGGCACAAAATGTAATAGGAGGTACCGCACCATATTCATACAGTATTGACGGTATTAATTTTGTACCCGATACGACAGCAAATGCTAATCGTTTTGAAAACTTAACAGATGGTTCTTATACCATTACTATTAGAGATGCTAATAACTGTACTTTTGTAACCAATCAAATTGTTATTGATAGACCAAATCCACCAACGGATTTAACTATTACGGAATCTCAAATTACATGTCCTGCTGGAACATCTAACTTAACTGTTAACGCAATTAATGGTACAGCACCTTACGTATATACCATTACTGCATCTTCTGCCATTGATCCAACAAGTACCTCAGGAAATGAGGCTGTCTTTGAAGATTTGTCTCCAGATACCTATACGGTTAGGGTTACTGATGCGGATGGCTGTTTCTATGAAGAAAATTATACGATAAATGCAATCAATCCAATATCGGCTAGTGGAGAAACCACACAGCCTATTAGTTGTTTTGGAGCTGCAGATGGGGTTGTTAGGTTCAATGTAAATTTCCAAGCAGGTCAAAACTTCACATATACAATCACTGGTCCTACAGGTGGTGTTAGAACTGGTGGTACAGAAGCTGTCATTGACAACATCAATAACTTGGTTGCCGGTATTTATACCATAGACATTGTAGATACGGATACTAACTGTACCTATTCTGAAACACATGAATTGGAAGGTCCTGCTTCGGCGTTGACCATTTCTAACCTAACAGAAACACAACCTAGTTGTATAACAGATGGTAGTGTTAGTGTAACCGCAACTGGCGGATGGGGAAGCTATGTATATGAATTGAACAATCCAGATAATTCGGTTTTTGGGTCTAACTCAACAGGTTCTTTTACTGGTTTAACCCAGTCTGGTACATATAACGGTACGGTAACAGATGCTAATAACTGTAGCGTTCCGTTTACTTTTGACCTTAACCCTGCAACTGCTCCGGTATTGGTTATTACACCAAATCAAGATTGTTTTGATGATGCCGTGTTATTGACCTTGACCGCAAGTGTTTCTTCTGGTGGTGACGGTACTTTTGAATATAGTTTAAATGGCGGTCCTTTTAGTACAACCAATGTATTTTCTGATCTTTCAGCAGGAACATATACGGTTGAGGTAAGAGATGGTAATAATTGTACAGACACTGAAAGTATTACTGTAAATCCTGCACTTACGGTAACTGCAAGCGCAAGTAACATTACTGCCTGCGGCACCGATACCGATATTACCATTAGTGGTGCAGGTGGCGATGGTAATTATGTATATGCAGTAGTTGCTGACGGGGTTACCCCAAATGCCGGAGACTTTGATCCAAGTACTACTGTGACGGTTACCGGCGCAGGTAATTATGACGTTTACATTAGAGATAATAGCGGTAATGCTGATTTCTGTGAATCTAATTATGACATCACTATTGACCAAGATGATCCATTAGCATTATCTATTTCTAATACAGATATACTTTGTAGTGGAGAAAATCAATCTACTATAACAATAGTTGCTTCTGGTGGTGAGGCACCATATACCTATAGTATTAATAATGGGGCAAATTATCAAACTCCGAATACCTTTAATAACCTTGGTGCTGGCACGTACAATATTCGTGTTAGAGATGTAAATAATTGTGAGGTTGCCCAAGTGTATACCATTTCAGAACCATTTACACTTTCTGCATCGGCAGCGGTTACCCAATTAGTTGAATGTAACCCCGCAGATGGTGCTGAGGTTAGAATAACGAACGCTCAAGGCGGTACCGCCCCATATACCTACAGTTTTGATGGAGGTGGCTCTTTTGGCTCAGATGCAATAGGATACTTATTACCTGGATCGCACACGGTATATATTCAAGATGCAAATAACTGTACCTATCCAATGGATGTAACTATTGAACAAGCGCCAACACCTCCTAATGTTGTGCTTACACCAGAGGTTGATTATTCTTGTGACGGAACAGGTATCGTAACCATAACTCCAGATAATCCAAACTTAGATTATACATATTATCTTAACGGTACGATCAATTCCCCTGGAGATTCAAATGTATTTACGAATGTTCCTGTAGGTACACATACTATTGATGTTGATTATATAAGTAATACACCACCTGCAAGAAGCGTATTAATGCGCGAAGATTTTGGTACAGGTTCAAATATTTCTATACCTCAGATCGATACAACTTATTATTGTTATGAGTCTCAAGATGCCTCATTAGGCACATGTTCAGACACCAATTTCAATATAAACGATTTGCAGTATAGTGTAACTAGCACTATTGTTGCTCCTTTTGGAACGTGGGTAAGTCCTATTGATAATTCTGGAGACCCTAACGGAAGATATTTAGCGGTAAATGTTGGTGACCCAGGAGTAAATACCATAGTTTATAGCAAAACTGATATTGAGATTATACCTAACAGAGATGTTGAGGTAGAGTTAGATGTTATTAACTTAGTTAGACAAGGATCAGGTCTAATTAGACCAAATATATTAGTAGAGATAGTTGATCCATCTGGTAATGTAATTGATAGTGGTACAACAGGTTTAATTGATGAAAACACAGGAGCTAACGATTGGAGAAATATTAATATTCCACCTTTAGATCCAGGAACCAATAGTACTATTGATATTGTAATTAGAACAATTGCAACAGGAACAAACGGAAACGATGTTGCTATAGATAATATTCAAGCTTTTCAGAGTCCAGAACAATGTTCGCAAAGGGAATCAATTGACGTTATCATTGAAGATGGTAATGCATTTGAAGCTAGTCTTCTTTCTTCTGAAGATTTAGATTGTAATGGTGATAATTCTGGATCAATTACTTTTGAAGTAGATAACTATGGCGCAAGCGGATTTGAATATAGCTTAGATAATTTTATTAGTATTTTAGGTAGTACAACGGTATCGCCACAAACTATATCTGGACTTTCTGCAGGTACGTATAGAGTATATGTTAGAGACGCGGCGAGTTCTTTACCTGGTTGTACAACATTTTTTGATCATACTATTAATGAACCAACAGTTGTGGTTGCTGATGCAGACCTTTCACAAGAATTTACTTGTAATAATGGCGGAGCAGAAATAACAGCGAGTGCTACAGGTGGTACTCCAGGGTATGAGTACCAATTAGAAGATACTTCTGGCGGAATTATAACTGCATATCAAACGAATACAGTGTTCAATGGCTTATCGGCAGGAACATATAATATTCGTGCTAGAGATGCCAATGGTTGTTCAGATTTAATTGACACCCCAATTGTAGTTACGGCTCCGGAAACACCAGCTTTTACATTATTGGAAACAACGTGTTATAGTGGTGGTAATGATGCAACTATTGTTGTAGATGTTACCGCCGGTAATGGTGATTATCAGTTTAGAATCAATGGAGGAGCGTTTGTTACCCCTACTCCAATTGATGCAACCACATATACATTTACAGGTCTTTCAAATGGAACGTACACTATTGAGGTTACCGATGCTTATGGTTGTGATGCTCCTGCCCAAACCGTAACCATTGAACAACAAGTAACGGTCAGCGCAAGTGCAAGTACTATAACAGCTTGCGGTACCGATAGTGAAATTAATATTACAGCAGCAGGTGGTGACGGAAATTATGTTTACGCAGTAGTTGCTGATGGTGTAACGCCTACAGCGAGCGATTATTCAGCTACCAATCCGGTTACCGTTAGTGGTGCTGGGGATTATGATGTGTATGTTTTGGATAACAATGGAGCGGCAGATGCATGTCCTGCCATGTACGACATCAATATTGATCAAGATGCTCCAGTAGCTGCTGTACCAACAGTAGTAGATGTAACTTGTTTTGGTGGAAATGACGGTAGTATTTCTTTAGCCCCTAGTGGTGGTGAGGCTCCGTATACTTTTAGTATAGATGGCGGTGCAAACTTCGGGTCTGTAAGTTTATTCAATAATCTAACTGCAGGCACATATGATGTTCGAGTTAGGGATGTAAATAATTGTGAGCTAACGTTGTCTGTTGACGTAGATCAATTACCAGAAATTGTCGCTGAGAGCCAACAAACACAAGATTATACCTGTAATCAACTGGCAGAAATTTCGGTAGGTAGCATTACACCTACTGTGGGCGGTTCTGGTTCTTATCAATATAGCTTAAACGGTGGTTCTTGGACGACTGCTACCACAGGTGGTACGGTTTTCACAGGATTAACAGATGGTGCGTATACTGTGCAGGTTAGAGATGCAAATAATACAGGTTGTGTTGTTGACCTTCCAAATATTGTTATAGCTCCATTACCAACGGAACCATCTTTAAGTAGTAGTGTTACTTATAATTGTGACGGTACAGGAAATGTTACAATTCTTCCTAATGATGCTACATATACATACAGTATTGATGGCAATACGCCACAGACAAGCAATGTATTTAACAACACATCTGTTGGTCAACATACGGTTACCGTGGATTATGGTAGTGACTGTACAACAGATATTATTGTAAATGTTCAAGACGGTAATGCTTTTGAAGCTGCAATTCTATCTTTTGAAGATTTGGATTGTAATGCAGATAATAGTGGTACAATTACTTTTGAAGTCGATAATTTTGGAGCTGGTGGTTATGAATATAGCTATGATAGTTCTTTTGCAACTATAGCAGGTAGTGATACCGCAACAACACATCAAATTACTGGTCTAGCTGCCGGTACTTATATTATTTATGTTAGAGACGTAGATAACCCTATTGCAGGGTGTACGGTTCCTTTAACACAAACAATAACAGAACCTGCAGCACTTGTAGTTTCAAATACACCTGTTCAACCAACATGTGATGATGATGGTTCGGTAACTATTAATGTAACCGGTGGTACTTCAGCATATTCTTATGTAATAGAACTGCCAGACGGCTCCAATACGGCTGCACAAAGCACAGGGGTATTTACAGGTTTGGATCAATTAGGTTTACATACGATAACGGTTACCGATGCAAATGGCTGTACGGAAACGGATACATTTACATTAACCGCTCCTGTAGCTCCTGTAGCGAGTATTTTACCAAGTTCAGATGTATGTTTTGATTCTTCGGTTACCGGATCAGCTACTATAGAGGTAGGCGCATCAGGTGGAATGGCACCTTACACTTACAGAATTGGAACGGGTGCATATAGAGCATCGAACAGTTTTACAAGTCTTACCCCAGGTAGTTATACTTTTGAGATTAGAGATGCCAATGGTTGTACAGATACGGTAACTTTTGATGTTGAACCTCAATTAACGGCGAACCTTACACTAACAAAAGATTTGGATTGCTCGGTATCGCCAGATGCAACTATGGATTTACAGATTGCTGGTGGTTATGCTCCTTATACTTATGAGTTAGATGTAAATAGTGGTGGTTATACCGCTTTTACGGGAACATTTCCATATACCACTTCTACAGCAGGTACGTATAGGTTTAGAATAACTGATAATCAAGGTTGTACAGCTGTTTCTAATATAGTTACGGTTACACCAACAGTAAACCCTGTTGCAACTGAAACCGTTACCAACCCTACGTGTTTTGGAGATACCAATGGTATCGTTGAAATCAATGTGGATCCTAACTTTGGTTCATCACCTTATGAAATTAGTTTTGCCGGCAGTGCCTTTACAAGCCAAAGGGTTTACACAGGTTTGGCCGCTGGTACTTATAATTATATAGTTAGAGATTCTAAAGAATGTACGTATAATGGTAGTGCAATTGTTGTTGATCCAGTATTGTTTGATGCAAATGTTGTAGCAACAGACGTTAGTTGTGGTCCTTCTGGTGATATTCCAGGTAGTATTGAAATTACAATTACAAGTGGTGGGGTCCCTAATTTTACATACACCCTATATGATAATCTTAATAATGTTGTTCCTACGACAGGACCAAACCCTGTGGTAAATACGACAGCAACTACAGTAACTTTTGACGGATTGGCTTTCGGAGACTACTATGTTCGTGTATTGGATGCCAATGGTTGTGAGTATTATGAGAATCCGGTTAGGGTTTTGTCTAGTCCATATTTATCGGTTGACCCGGTTTTAATGCCAGTTAGTTGTATTGCTGGTGGTACCGCTGAACTTACCGCAAGTGGAGGTTCAGGAAATTACGATTTTACTATTTATGGTACAGGTACCGCACCAGATGCTGAGGCGGCGGGTGCTACAGCTGATGAGGAAGTTGCAACATACAACGGACTAAACCCTGGTGCTAGTTATGTTTTTCAAGTGATCGACACGACAACAGGATGTTCTAGTTTTGTTGAAGTTGATATTCCTAATGTATCTGCTATTGATGTAGTTGCAGATCCAACGGTAACAGATGTTTCTTGTTATGGAGATACAGATGGGTCTATTTCTTTCCAGTTTGAAGAATATGATCCTAATGTAACTACTATAAATTATGAAATAAGAGAAAGCATTAGTAATACACCATTAGGTGGAGCATATTCAGGTAGTGTTACAGGTCCAATAGGTCCTGGTCCAACACCGTTGGAAACGGTTTCAAACATTCCTCCTGGAGATTATGTACTATTTTTCCAAGAAGCAGCTACTCCTGAGTGTACAAATACTTTCGAATTCAGAATTTTAGAGCCTAATCCGGTGACTTTGACCTTGGTGGATCAAAATAACGGTTACTGCTCTGAAGATGCTAATGTAACCGTAATTGCAGGCGGTGGAAATGGCTCTTATACGTATGCCTATGTTGAAAATGGTGTTCCTCCTGTTGCTGGTGATTATGTTACTAATAACTATGCGGAACTAGATCCTTCAGTTAATACAGAATGGGATATTTATGTGATGGACGGTAACGGTTGTTCTACGGCACTACCATTGGATGTTACTATTGCAGATGACCCAACACCGGCTATTTCTGGTGTCGTAATCAACCAATGTACGGCAGATGAAGGTGACTTTATTATAGAAATTACTTTGGACGGAGAAGGTATTCAACCTTATACTTTGAGTATAAATAGCGGTTCTTACCAATCATCTACGTTGACCACTGCAGGCTCAACACATCAGTTTACAGATTTAAGTTCTGGAAACTACACCGTTCAAGTTCGTGATTTTAACGGTTGTGGAAATGTAGAGACGATCGAAATTTTTGCACCGACAGCTATTACAGCTGAAGTTACTACCCAACCTTCATGTACGGAAGGCGATGGAGAAATAGTAATTACGGCATATGGCGGATCTACATTCTATGAATATGAATTATTCGATAATGGCGGAGTTAGTGTAACTGGAAGCCCTCAACCTTCACCTATTTTTACAGGATTAGATTCAGGCATTTATACAGCTCATGTTTATGATACGGTTTTGGGTGGTTGTACTGCACAAACAGACGTAGAATTAGAGTTGGCAACCCCTGTTTTATTTACGACAGATATAACAGATGTAACTTGTTTTGGAGCAACAGATGGTTCTATAGTGGCCATTTTAGATGCATCTATGGATAACCCACCGTACGTTTATCAGTTATTTATTGAAACCGCGCCTTCGGTGTTAACTCCTGCAAGTGCCCCTCAAACAACAGGAACATTTACAAATTTAGCCGCAAATGATGATTACGTTGTTAGGGTAATTTCTGGTCGTGGTTGTGAATTAGAGGTAGATAGTCCTGTAGGTACTCCGTTACAAATTGCAAATGTAAATGCAGATGTTGTTGAATTTGGTTGTACAGCTGGTAACAATTCAAACAATGCAACAATAACCGTAGATACGGCAGCAATTACAGGAGGTAGCAATACCTATGTAACTTACGAATTTATTGATAGCAGCTCTGCTGTTGTTCAGTCTGGATCATCTAATGTTTTAACGGTTACCGATAGAACGGGTGAAACATATACCATCAATGTTTATGATGATAATGGATGTTCCGGTAGCACTACGGCTACTGTGCTTCCGTATGATGAATTAACAGGAGCAACGGCCGCGGTGACCAATACGGTTACTTGTGCGCCTGGTGCTGATGGTGAAATTACCGTAACGGCAACTTCTACAGCTAGTGATAGTTCTAAATACGAGTATAGTATTGATAATGGTGTTACATACCTTTCTACCAATGTTTTTGGCGGATTGTCTGCTGGAAACCATAACTTCTTGATAAGACATACAGATACGGGTTGTATTATAACTGCTTCGGCTAGAATTGAAGAGCCAAACACGTTTACGATTGATGTTGTTAAAACAAGTGATGTTATTTGCTTTGGAACAAATACCGGTGAAGTAACTTTTGAATTGATAGATGCTACATACAGCACAGGTTTTGATTGGGAAATTTTCCGTACAGATAATACTTCTGTTCTTAGTGGTTCTGAAGCTGCGAACGGTCCTACACCAATAATTAATTTAGGTGTTGGTGAATACTATGTTTCTATTTCACAAACTAACAATCCATTCTGTACCAATGTTGAATTTTTCAATATTGCAGGTCCAGATGCAGCTATTACGGGTAATACAGTAGTAACTGATATTACTTGTCTACCAGGAAATGATGGCAGTATAACCATTACCGATGTTGTAGGTGGATGGGGTGGCTACTCCTATTTTGTTGGCACAAGTGCTCCTGCAACTACAGATTTTGTAGCTAACGCTACTTTTGATTCGTTACCTGCTGGTACATACCAAGCTTGGGTTCGTGATGCTGAAGGTTGTGAGCAATTAATACAAGATAATATTGTACTTGATGTTCCAGACCCAATTGCGGCAACATTAGCAGTAAACATAGAAAATTGTACAAACTTACAGGGAGAAATAGAAGTTAGTGTACCAACTGGCGGTCAAGGAAGTAACTATACCTACCAATTGGTAATGAACGGGTCTAACTTCCGTGCTCCACAGAACACTAGAGTTTTCTCAGGTTTAGGTGCCGGAGCATATGAAGTGATCATTACAGATCAATGGGGATGTACATTTACAACTGCTCCAGTAGAATTATACGAACAGTTAAGTGCAACTACTACGGTAGACAAGGCTATTGATTGTACGGGTACACCAGGAGGTACTATCACTATCAATGTAACCGGTGGTTCATCAAACTTAGAGTTTATAATGACACCTCCAACAGGTGCTGCGGTTACGCAAACCAATAATGCAACATTTACGGATTTAACCGTTGATGGAACGTATAGTTTCTTAATAAGAGATTTAGATACTACAAATCCTGTTTGTGAAATTACGGTAACGCAAGAGTTGGCTCCTGCTATTCAACCTGTTTTTACAGATTCGCATATAGATATTACTTGTTTTGGAGCTAACGATGGTTCAATCACTTTGACACAAGTTGAAAACGGAGTAAATCCGTTAACATTTACGATATCTCCAGTAGCAGGAACATTCAATGCAAGTAACAATACATTTGAAGGCTTACCTCCAAATACATACGTTGTAACGGCAACAGGAACTAACGGTTGTACTACGGCATCAGGTAACATTGTAATAGACGAACCTGCAGTAATATCGAACATAGATACTACAGTTGTAGAATTCGGTTGTACTGCTGGTAATAATCCTAACAATGCTACAATTACAGTTGACGAGACTGCCATTACCGGTGGTAGCGGTAACTATGTAATCTATGAATTTGTGGATAGCAGTTCGGCTGTGGTACAATCTGGTGCATCAAATGTATTAGTGGTTACAAATAGAGCAGGTGATACTTATACCATCAATGTTTATGATGATAAGGGTTGTGCTGGTAGCACAACAGCTACTGTTCTTCCTTTTGATGAAATTACCGATATAGACGCTTCGGTTTCAAATACGGTTACATGTGCTCCTGGTAGCGATGGCGAAATTACGGTAGTGGTGACATCTACTTTAAGCGACCCAACTAGGTTCCAATATAGTATTGATAATGGTGCCAACTACCAAACTTCTAACGTGTTCGGTAGTTTGTCTGCGGGATCGTATACGATATTGGCAAGACATATTGATACGGGTTGTGTGGTTTCTGTTGCAGAAACTATAGAAGAGCCAAACACATTTACTATCGATGTTGTTAAAACAAGTGATGTAATTTGTTTTGGAACTGATACGGGTGCTGTGAACTTTGAATTAATTGATGCAACCTACCCTGGCGGATTTACTTGGACTATTTATGACACTGAGGGAACATTAGCAGATACTAGTGATGACACGGTTGTTATTTCTGGTTCAGAAGCAACAACAAATGGACCTACAGCAGATATAGACTTATTTGCAGGTAGTTACTATGTTTCTATTACACAAGACAACAACCCGTTCTGTACAAATACAGAAGCATTTACTATCAACGGTCCTTTAGCTGATATTACAGGAAATACTGTAGTAACTGATATTACATGTGCACCAGGAAATGATGGTTCAATTACCATTACCGATGTTGAAGGTGGTTGGGGTGGTTATACGTATTTTGTTGGTACAAGCGCTCCTGCAACTACAGATTTCGTAGCTAACGCTACTTTTGATTTGTTACCTGCTGGTACTTACCAAGCATGGGCTCGTGACGCTGAAGGTTGTGAGCGATTAATTCAAGACAATATTGTACTTGATGTTCCAGACCCAATAGCAGCAACATTAGATGTAAACATAGAGAACTGCACCAACTTACAAGGAGAAATTGAAGTAAGTGTGCCTACTGGCGGTCAAGGAAGTAATTATACATACCAATTAAGATTAAACGGTACTGATTTCCGTGCACCACAAAACACTAGAGTATTCTCAGGTCTTGGTGCTGGTAGTTATGATGTTACTATTATAGACCAATGGGGCTGTACTTTTACAACTAATGCGGTGGTACTTTATGAACAAATGGATGTTTCTACGACAGTAGATAAGTCTATTGATTGTACGGTGACTCCGGGTGGAGAAATAACGGTTAATGTAACCGGTGGTTCAACAAACCTTGAGTTTGAAATGAATACTCCATTAGGTTCTGTGGTAACTCAAACAACAGGTGTGTTTACAAACTTAACAGAGGCTGGAACATATACTTTTGTGGTTAGGGATTTAGATACGACAAATCCAGTTTGTGAAAGAACGGTAACTCAAGTTCTAGATGCTCCAGTAGACCCTGTATTATTAGATGCAACTATTGTTAATGTAAGTTGTTTTGGGGATAGTAACGGTAGTATTAGAGCCAATATTGATCCGGCAACAGATGATAATCCTATTTATCAGTATGAATTATATGATATTGCAGATTTGGTAACGCCAATTGTGCCAGCTCAAAACGATCCGTTGTTTACAGGTTTAGCTGCAGGAGAATACCAAGTAAGAGTAATATCTAGTAGAGGCTGTGATGCTGTTAAGAATGAAACCATTACTCAACCAACGCAATTAACCGTTTCTGCAACAGCAACAGAATTTAGTTGTGCGGCAGATAATAGTGTAAATACTGCGACTATAACAGCTACGGCTGGTATAGGTACAGGAACCGCACCATACTTATACAGTATTGATAATGTTATTTTCCAAGCGTCAAATACATTCAATGTTACGGACGATGGAAGCGTACAAACCATAGATGTTTACGTAAAAGATGCCAATGGTTGTACCACTTTCGATACCGTTACAATTCAACCTATAAATACATTTACGGCTACAGTAGCTCAAGATGTCGCAATTACATGTACAAACGATGAGAGAATAACAATTTCAGTAGTTGATAATGGTTTGGCACATAACTATGGTTATGAGTTGTTACCAATTGGTAATGCCACAGGTACTTTGGTTAGTACAACAGCAGCATCTGCAACTTACGATTTAAATACTGTTGGTTCCTATGTATTTAGAGTTACAGATTTAGATACAGGTTGTTATGTTAATACGGCAAGTTATACGATTGCTCCGTTCGATTTTATAACTGCTACGGCAACGGCTATAACAGAAGTTACATGTTTTGGTGATACCAATGGAAGTTTGGAAATTGATATTGATGGGTATACCGGAAATTACACTTATGAAGTGTTCAACGCCGCAGGAGCATCGGTTATAGCAGCAACTGCTTCGGATACCAGTGTTAATCCAAGAACAATAACAGGGTTATCCGGTGGTAGCTATTATGTTACCATTACAGAAACAGATGTTCCCTTTTGTTCTGAAGATACAAATATGGTGACTATAATTTCTCCGGATAGACCACTGAGCGGTGTGATAACGCCTTTGGCAGAAGCTACTTGTACAGATGATCAAGGGGTTATTAGAGTTGAAATAGAGGGCGGCTATAGTCCTTATGATATTGTATTGACCAACACTACAACCGGTGATGTTTATACCATGGACGATGTAAATGAAGGAGTCTTTACAGATTTAGCTGCGGGTGCTTTCACAATAAGCATTACCGATGATGCCGGATGTATTGTAAATTATACTGAAACATTAACGCCAGCAACACCTATAGTGGCTAATGCAACTCCGCTTGTAACAGACCTAGCTTGTTACAGTGATACAGGAGCGGTTGTAACTGCAAATGTAACAGGTGGCGGTAGTGGAAATTATAGCTATCAGTTGAATTTCTATAATGAAACCGGTACTACGATTACTACAACGACTGGTGTACAAACCAATCCTAATTTTACGGATCTAGGCGCAGGTTTCTATAGCGTTACCGTAGTCGATGGGTGGAACTGTGATACCACAACAAATGTTGTTGAGGTAAGAGAGCCAACAGAAGTACAGGCAAGTTTAATTAGAACAGATGCATTGACCTGTACTACTGGTGCTGAGTTTGAACTTACTGCCACAGGTGGTAGCGGAACATATGAGTATAGCGTTGATAACGTCAACTTCTTGCCTATGACCAGTAATCCGTTAGGGTTACCTGAAACAGGTATGTATCCTGCCGGTAGATATCAATTCTATGTACGTGATGCTATTAACGGTTGTGA
Organism: Maribacter sp. UBA3344; assembly: GCF_002362375.1. Classification (NCBI taxonomy): domain Bacteria; kingdom Pseudomonadati; phylum Bacteroidota; class Flavobacteriia; order Flavobacteriales; family Flavobacteriaceae; genus Maribacter; species Maribacter sp. UBA3344. The sequence continues at coordinate 177,494 of NZ_DERI01000028.1, forward strand.
GTCTGCAGTTTCAAATGCAATTACAGAAAGTGAGATTCCTGCTTTAGAATTAACCGTTGATACCTCTGCTGCGGTACTGAACTGTACAGGTGAAAGCACGGCTATCATTTATGCAACTGCCGATGGCGGATTAGGTAACTACCAATATGAGTTGTTTACAGATAGTTCTTTAAGCGTAGCTTCTAGAATTGCCGGTCCACAATCTCAAGGTGTGTTTAGAGATTTGGGAGCAGGTACGTATTATGTAACTGTAGTTAGTGATGATTGTACAACAACACCAGAAGAGGTTATTATTGTAGAACCTACACCGCTTTCTTATACAGACAATGTTGTTGATATTACTTGTGAAGGAGAGAACAACGGTGAAATAACGGTTACATTATCTGGAGGAGCAGGTGGTTATCAATATGCAATTTCACCAAATCTGAACCAATTCTATGATGAAAACACGTTTACAGAATTGGGTCCTGGAGAGTATACTGTTATAGCTCAAGACCAAAATGGTTGTTTTGAATACTTAACGTATACTATTTCTGAACCATCAAGTTTGGTTGTTGAAGTAGAGACTACACCGGAAATTTGTGTTGATAGTCAAGATGGTACTATAATTCTTGATATATCAGGAGGTACGGCACCATATAGTACAGCGTTGAATTCTAATAGCGATGAAGATTTTGTACTGAACAGAACTGAATTCTATGATATGGCAGCAGGTAATTACATCATTGTAATTAAAGATGCCAATGGTTGTGATACCAATGTTGTAGTTGATATTGAATCGGGAGTAAACCTTAATGCAACGGTAATTCCTGTTTACGAATGTTCGGGTAATGTGCCAGATAATTTTGTGAACATCACATTAGAAGATGATAGTGTAATTGGAGATGTGTTATACGCAATAGATTCTGTGGACCCTGCAGACCTTCAATTGAATCCTGATTTTAGAAACTCGGCACCGGGCAACCATTACATTACTATTGCCCATGCTAACGGGTGTTTTGTAACTATTGATTTTGTTATTGAGGATTTTGAGCCATTGACTCTAGCATTGGAACAAAATAACATGAACGAAATAACAGCTGTTGTTGAAGGTGGTAGAGAAGGTTACACCTATTATTTTGATGGAATAGATAATGGCGATAGCAATACCTTCTATATTACTAGAACAGATACCTATGAAGTTCGTGTTGTTGATGAGAATGGATGCTCAAGGGTAGCAAATATATTTATGGAGTTTATAGACGTGGAAATACCTAATTTCTTTACCCCAGATGGAGATGGGCAGAACGATTTATGGATCCCAAGAAATATTGAGCAATACCCAGAAATACTAATAAAAATATTTGATCGTTATGGTAGAGTGGTTTCTGAACAATCTGTTGATTCTGAAGGTTGGGACGGAACATATTTAGACAATGAATTGCCAACGGGAGACTACTGGTACGTAGTTAAACTAAATGGCGATAGAGACGAAAGAGAATTTGTTGGACACTTTACCCTATACCGTTAAAAACTTAACCTAAAAATGATGATGCGGAACAGTCTATTGACACTGGTATTATTTATAAGCGTGCTCACCGCAAGAGGGCAAGAGCTTACTATACCTCAATTATCTCAATATCTTGCCGATAACCCCTTTGTAATGTCCCCAACTTACGCAGGTATCGGTGACCATGTTAAAATAAGATTGAATGGTCTTACCCAATGGGTAGGTATTAAAGATGCGCCAGATACCCAATCTCTTGCAGCAGATATGCGAATAGGAGAAAAATCGGGTATTGGTATGGTCTTGTATAATGATAGTAATGGTGAAACCAAACAACAGGGTGCAAGATTATCATTTGCACACCATTTGACTTTAGATCGTTATGATGATGAGTTTTTATCTTTTGGATTGTCTTACAACTACAATCAATTTAGAATAGACAATTCTAATCCAGATTTAATTGCGGACCCGGCGTATGTTGGAGATAAGGCTACCACCAATCATAACTTTGACATTGGTGTATTGTATAGGTACGATAAGTTTTATTTCAGTGCCAACGCATCAAACATTTTAGATAAGGATCTAAGTAATTTTAATGAATTATATGAGCCTAATAGATTAAGAAACTACTATATCTATACCGGATATAGATATATGAAGAAAAGAACTAGTAAAGTAGAAGTAGAGCCTTCTGTATTGTTTCAGTTATTTGAGAGTGATGGTAGATCGGTTACAGATCTAAACTTAAAGTTCAGGTTTTATGATTTTGAAGATTACTTCTATGCTGGGGTGAACTATCGTTTCTTGAACGATCAAATAGGAAACCCTCTTTACATAGCTCCTATTGCAGGTTTAAAGAAGAGTAATTTTTACTTCGGGTATTCTTATCAGGTAATTTTAAACGAACTTCTTGGCTATAGTTCAGGTACACACGTAATCACCTTAGGGGTAGATTTATTTCAAGGGATCAGTAATTGTCGTTGTACGTACTAAAGCTACAGGGAGATTCATTAAATTTGTACTCCAGAATATAAGTAATGGGTAAAGTACAATTAGAGAATATAAAAGCATACGCCCATCATGGGTGCTTGCCACAAGAAACCAATATTGGCAGTGATTATTTGGTCAACGTTTCCGTAGATACGAATTTATTAAAAGCTTCGGTCACCGATGAATTAAAGGACACGGTAGACTATGTTCATATCAACAGAATTGTAAAGCAAGAAATGGCAATACCATCAAAATTGTTGGAGCATGTTGCCAAAAGAATCATTGATAGAATTTTTATTGAATTGCCTACCGTAGACACTGCAATGGTATCTGTTTCCAAGATCAATCCGCCCATTAACGGAGATGTAGAAAAGGTAACCGTATCATTGAATTTGCAACGTGGTCAATTGGTAAACTAGAATCATCCACCTTAAATATTATAATTTACTACAATTTCTTGGTTGTGAATGCAGCTTAGATTGGTATAAATTGTTTATTTTTGCTCTCGCTAAAAAAGGGCATCGTGGCCGAGTGGCTAGGCAGAGCTCTGCAAAAGCTTGTACAGCGGTTCGAATCCGCTCGATGCCTCAAAAAAACCCTCCAACTTGGAGGGTTTTACTTTTTTAATAAATGAACCTTTTTTATAGGCTATACTTCGTTAAGATTGTAGCAAAAACACCAATAATATTGTAGGTATAAAATAAACGGCAATAGTTTTAGCTCCTTCGTAATCCTTGGCCACACGTTGCCCAAATAGCAACATTAAAAGTGTTATACTTGATAATACTGCGCCATACATTGCAAAAGTGGTATTACCAGAACTCAAAATTTGGTAAATGCCAATAACGCATAAAAGTCCTGCAATAACTTCTGTAACCAAAATTATCCCAACCAGCAGAGGAACACTATTTTTAAACGGGGTTTTAGAAAAATGCTCTTTAAGCCATGAAACATTTCCGTTCCAATCGGTAATTTTATCAAAACCACTTTGTAAAAAGGTAATGATTAAAAATAATAGCAATAAAACTTCTGTAGCGTTGTTCATTAATATCTCCATTTAGGTTTATTTAAGTTCGGTCTTTTTTTTGTGAAGTAACCGTGTAAGCTTAATAGATAGATCGGTAAATATAATTTTTGAGTTACCGTTACGCTCCACATGGTAAATGGCATCTTCCAATTCTTTGGTAATGTCAAGAATATTATTCTCGTGAACAAAGGGAGCAAATTTATTCAATTGAAACCCTTCTGCATGTATTCTTAAATAAGCTAGTTCTTCTGCACCATAGTTGATCATTAGGGCTTGCCGCATAACAGTAATGCAATAACTTAAAAAGTTTTTCTGTGTTTCCCTACCTGTTTTCGCTACTTCTTCACTCCACAATAAAAGATCATGAATTGCGGCTTTATTACCTTTTGCCTTAAACGCAGTTCTAACCCATTGTACAAACCAATTTTCAAAAACCAGATCTTCAGAATCTTTATTTAAAAGATCTAGGGCCTTGTTGAAATTTCCATTCGCCTCATGTGCCAAAAGCATAGCTTCTGGTTTATTGGCTCCCTTTTCAACTAATGCCGTAGCAATGGCATCTTCTGCTAAAGGAGGAAAATGTACTACTTGACATCTAGATTTAATGGTCTGTATGATCTGTTCCTCATCTTCGCAAAGTAACAAGAAAATAGTTTTTTCTGGCGGCTCTTCAAAAAGTTTCAATAATTTGTTGGATGCGGCGGTGTTCATCTTTTCTGCCATCCAAATGATCATGACTTTGTAGCCTCCTTCGTATGATTTTAAAGAAAGCTTTTTAACAATGTCCTGAGCTTCGTCTACTCCTATTTGCCCTTGTTTTTTTTCAATTTCTATATGTCTGTACCAATCGAATAAATTGCCATAAGGCTGCTCCATGATAAATTCACGCCACTCTTTCATATAGTGGTTGCTCACTGCATGTGATTTTACTTTGTTAGAATTGGAGACCGGAAAAGCAAAATGTACATCTGGGTGGGCAAATGATTTAAATTTTAGATTACACGCTTCATTACCACCATTGTTTTCGCCATTGGAGTTTTGACATATTATATATTGGGCGTAAGCCAAAGCCATAGGCAACAGTCCGCAGCCTTCTGGACCCACAAATAGTTGCGCATGGGGTATTCTACCAGCATCTGCACTTGAAGACAGATGATTTTTGATATGGGAAAGCCCTAAAATTTCTTTGAATAACATAGATTCAAATATAGTTGTTTATAGCACAACAAATTTAAGGGTATTGAGTGTAAATTATCCTTATTAGCACTTTATCACAAACCTTTTAATCTTTACATTTGTTAACTAACAAAAGGATAAATAGATGAAAGTATTAAATGACTTTAATTTTGAAGATAAAAAGGCGTTAATAAGGGTAGATTTCAATGTACCACTTAACGAAAACTTTGAAGTAACCGACACCAATAGAATTGAGGCTGCAAAACCTACAATTATAAAAGTGTTGGAAGATGGTGGTAGTGCCGTTCTTATGAGCCATTTAGGTAGACCAAAAGGAGAACGCAATCCAGATTTATCATTGAGCCATATTGTAGATGCAGTATCTGAAATTATTGGTGTTGCCGTTAAATTTGTTAGTGACTGTGTTGGTGATGAAGCTGAAAAAGCCGTTGCGGAATTAAAGAACGGAGAAGTACTTTTATTAGAAAACTTAAGATACTATAACGAAGAGGAAAAAGGTGATGAAGGTTTTGCTGAAAAACTTTCCAAACTTGGTGATATTTATGTCAATGATGCTTTTGGTACTGCGCACCGTGCTCATGCATCAACTACAATTGTTGCTAAATTTTTCCCAGAAGCTAAATGTTTTGGCTATTTGTTGGCAAAGGAAATAGATGCTATTGAGAAAGTTATGGCTACTGGTGAAAAACCTGTATTAGCTATTCTTGGTGGTGCAAAAGTATCTTCTAAGATTACGATTATAGAAAACATTTTAGATAAAGTAGATGATTTAATTATCGGTGGGGGTATGACTTATACCTTCATTAAGGCTCAAGGTGGTAAAGTTGGAGATTCTATTTGCGAGGACGATAAAATGGATCTTGCAATGGAAATTCTTGAAAAAGCAAAACAGAAAAATGTAAACGTCCATATTCCTGTAGATGTGCTTGCTGCCGATGATTTTGATGCAAATGCAAACACCCAAATAGTGGATGTAGACAAAATTCCTGATGGTTGGCAAGGTTTAGATGCCGGACCTAAAACCTTAGAGATATTTAAAAACGTCATTTTAAATTCTAAAACCATTCTTTGGAACGGACCGATCGGTGTGTTTGAAATGGAGAAATTTGCCGGTGGTACCATTGCAGTTGGTAATTATATTGCTGAAGCTACAAAAGCGGGAACATTCTCGTTAGTAGGTGGTGGAGATTCAGTTGCTGCCGTTAAACAATTTGGCTTTGAGGACAAAGTTAGCTATGTATCAACAGGCGGAGGGGCAATGTTAGAAAGTTTAGAAGGTAAAACCTTGCCAGGGATCGCTGCAATATTAGCGTAGTCAGGGCGTTATCGACAAACGGTATATAACGAAAATTTGTGCATTTTAAGAGAATATATTTTATTCTCAGTAAAAAATGTACGATTTTCGTTTGTTCCGTTAAGATATTTTTGCCCCATGATGAATAAAATAACCTATAATTGTTTTTGTTTTGGATTGGCACTGTTTCCTATTATAGGTGCTGCCCAACAAAAAGAGACCGGCACTACGGTACAAGACTCTTTACAAAGTAATTTAATTGTAGCTCAAGATTCTACAGATAGTGTAGTACCATTAGAGCAACTGAAAATAGTTAAAAGCTCCAATACAGAGTCCTTGGCATTGTTTAAGCCAACGGAATCATCCACCTATAACCTTCAAGACAATGCACTTGCTGCAAAGTTTGATAGTCTTTGGATGAAAGAGCTTGTAGATGCCGCACCACTTTTCAACGAAATGTACCAAGAGGTACTAACGGAACCAGATACAACAACGACTTTTGTTTTGGACCTACCTACCGATACTTTAAGGATGCGGTTGGCTAGAATGAACGAAAGAACACCGTTCAACATTGAATATAACTCATCATTGGAAAGCGTAATAAAATCTTTTCTTACCAGAAAAAGAGATTTAATGGAACGCATGCTTACCATTAGCCAATTTTACTTTCCTTTATTTGAACAGGAATTTGACAATAAAAATATTCCATTGGAGATGAAGTATTTGTCAATCGTAGAATCTGCATTGAACCCCAAAGCACGTTCTAGGGTAGGGGCAACGGGATTGTGGCAGTTTATGTACGGTACCGGTAAAGAAATGAAGCTTAATATCAATAGTTATGTTGATGAACGTAGCGATCCTATTAAGTCTACCGCAGCTGCCGCCAATTATCTTAATAGATTGCATAGAATTTATGATGATTGGGATTTGGCTTTAGCAGCGTATAACTCTGGTCCAGGAAACGTAAACAAAGCTATTCGTAGAAGTGGCGGACAACGAAATTATTGGAATATTCGAAGAAATCTACCACGTGAAACGGCGGGGTATGTTCCTGCTTTTCAAGCTACCATGTATATATTTGAATATGCCGAGGAACATGGTCTAAGATCTAAAAAAGTGGATCGTGCCTATTTTGAAACAGATACTGTTCATGTTAAAAGCCTAATAACATTTGATCAAATTTCTGAATTGGCAGCTATTGACAAGGAGGAATTAAAAATACTTAACCCGCATTACAAATTAGATGTTATTCCTTTCGTAGAAGGAAAACCTAACGCATTGAGGTTGCCCGTACGAGAAATGGGAAAGTTTGTTGCTAATGAAGAAGCAATTTATGCCCATGTAAAAAATGAACTTAAAGAGAAAGAGAGCATTGTTGCTGAGATTCAAAAACAAGCAGAACAGAACAGTATTCGATATCGAGTAAGAGATGGCGATTTTCTTGGTAAAATAGCAGAACGTTATGGTGTACGTGTAAGTCAACTAAAGCAATGGAACGGTTTGCGAAGTAATAATTTACGCATAGGCCAAAGATTGACCATTTACCCACGAAAAAAACCTACTTCATCTGTTAAACCTAGGGAAACCCCTACTAGAACTGCGGTTGCCAACAATTCAAAAATTCATGAAGTAAGAAGTGGAGACTCATTATGGACCATTTCTAGAAAATATCCTGGGGTTACTATTGAAAATTTGCGAAAATGGAACGGTATTAGTGGTAACAATTTAAAACCTGGCACAAAATTAAAACTGTGCGACTGTTCATCGTAAATTAAAACACCAAATGAAAAAAAGAATATTACTTTGTTTTTTAGCAACTTTAGGATTATCAATAGCTTGTAAAGAAGAAGGCAAGGCAGATTATTTACCAGAATCTGTAGGTGCCATGAATACGCTTACGGTTGTAATTGATAATGATTTGTGGAATAGTAACGTAGGCGATGCCATACGAGAAAATTATACGGCAGCGGCACAGGGCTTAACATGGGACGAGGCGCTTTTTAGCGTAACCCAAATTCCCCAACAGATATTTAGTGGCGCAATACGTAATACGAGTTCTGTATTATATGTTATGGAAGACACTCTGAACATTGCCCACATGAAATCTAACATGTATGCCAAACCGCAAAAGGTAGGTGTTATTAAGGGGCATAATAAAGAAGAGCTTATTGAGAATATCAATAAAACGGCAAAAGAATTTATAGCGGAATATAAAGCTTTGGAAATTGGTAAGGCTCAAAAACGTTTTGAGAAATCATTGAATAAGGAAAAGGCTCTTGAAGATAAGTTTAATATTTCAATGAAAATTCCTTCCATTTATAGAGTAGGTAGAGAAGAGGATAATTTTGTATGGATCGATCGCCAAATTCAAAAAGGGAACATGAATATTATTGCGTATACCATGCCTTGGGACAGCTTTAAGAACGATTCTACCTTTGTTCAAGACATTGTTAAGATGAGAGATTCAATAGGCGGTCTTTATATTGGCGGGGAAGATGTACCCGGTAAAAAGAACCACATGATAACGGAGAAGGCTTTTTCCCCATATGTCTTTCCTGCTGAGGTTTCTGGTAAAAAGGCAGCAGAGGTAAGGGGAATCTGGGAAATGTCTGCCTACCCTATGGCAGGACCATTTTTGACCTATATTATAAATGATAAGGAGAACAACCGTAAGTTGGTCTTGGAAGGCTTTGTTTTTGCACCGGCTACTAAGAAAAGAGATTATATGTTCGAGTTAGAGGCGATATTGAAATCGGTTCAATTCAATGTAGGAGATCAAAAGAACTAATTTCCATTTCATTATGATTGAGTCGTCCTGAAATAGGTTGAC
>NZ_DERI01000007.1:0-4691 GCF_002362375.1 Maribacter sp. UBA3344
GACGGTAAGTGCCTATTGGAAGGGTATTGAATTAAATCTTCCGAATGAAACACATTTAAAGCGTGTTGCTTTAGTGGGTAGCGTTAAATGGCAGGAACAATTTACCGAGATGCTGCTTCCATTTTCCAAGGCTTACATAAAATTTTTCAAGCCTGAAGATATAGATGCCGCTAAAGAATGGGTCGAAAAATTCGACAGGAACTGAATTATTAATTTAAAAAATAAATAGTATGATGGACGATTGGTATTTTTGGGGAATGCACTGGATATGGTGGGGGTTATGGATAATTCTTATCTTCTGGATATTTTTAATTCCCTACCCCACACCGGGACAGAAAAACAGAAAGGACAGGGCAATGGAAGCCCTGAGGGAGCGGTACGCCCGCGGCGAAATCGACGAAGAGGAGTTTGAGAAACGCAAGACTGTCCTGTTAAAGAACAAAAAATAACAGTGTTTTGCTTTTGACCGAACGACCATAACACCGTTATCTATGCAAAGAAAAAAATAGGGATATGGCTTTTGGCAGGCTTTGCCTTTGGACTGTTCATCATTCAGCCCTTGGGACTATCACTTTACTTATATGATGAAAGTGGAGATACTGGTAACTGGTACTTACTTTTTTTTAAAAACCATTAAAAATACGATACGCTTTGGTGATATAGACCAAATATTCAAAAATGTTTTATTCGGGATTATTGGCAGCAGCCTTGTCTTTATGGTTTTTCTAAGAAATAAAATTTTTATTTTAACAAAGAAAAGGAATGACGGCAATGCAATTATAGCGCTTATCAAAAACGGCGAAAATCAGTTTGTGGAATTCAAGGCTACCCTGAGGTGGGATTTACGTCAATCCAAAGTGAATAAACAGTTGGAATTTGTAATTGTCAAGACCATAGCGGGATTTATGAACACCAACGGTGGTAAATTGCTTATAGGAGTAGATGATAACGGCAACATCCTCGGTCTAAACCAGGATTTTGAAACTTTGAAAAAACCTGGTACAGATGGTTTTGAGCAATACCTGATGCAGTTGATATCTTTAAAATTGGGCACCCATTTATGTACGGCTGTAAATGTATCTTTTTACGGATATGGAGAAAATGACGTTTGCTACATAGAAATAGACCCGGCCAAAACACCGGTCTATCTAAGTCAAGACGGGAGGTCACGGTTTTATATTAGAACGGGCAATGGAACGCGCGAACTCGATTTGCTTAAAGCCATCTTGCACTTAGGAAAAAAGAAGGCGCTTTATAATTAAGAAAAGCAAGTGTAAAGCCAATGGATATTTGCACATACAATGCACTAATAATAATATTAATTTTAAAAGATGTTACAGATTACAGACATAAAGAGCGAAAATGTGGTTACCACAAAGGCTAGCGGTAAACTCAACCAGTACGACTTTGAAAAAATACATCCGCTTATCCATAGTATTCTTGAAAAAGGATTAAAGGTTCGGTGGTATTTTGAGATGAACGATTTTCAAGGCTGGCATATAGAAGGGCTATGGAAAGATTTCACTAAAGATGTTGACCACGAAAAGGAGTATGAAAAAATAGCATTGGTCGGCGAAAAAAAGTGGCGAAAGTGGGCCACCCAATTTATGAAACCGTTTTGCAATGCCGAAATCAAATATTTTGGTCCAGACCAAAAACAGGAAGCCAAAATATGGATTGAAAGTGAGCAATGACAAGGCATTGGCTGGTTAATCAAAGAATAAACTAAAAGATATATTAATATGGGATTTTTAAAACATTTATTTCGAGGCTTTCAAAACGGAGGCCATCATTCCCGCGGACATCATAATAAGCGCGGTTATGATTACAGGGAAGATAATTCAGGTTCAAAAGTAATGATTCGTTGCACGGCCTGTGGTGAGAAAAATGAAGAGAGCGCAGCCTTTTGTAAAAAGTGCGGTTCACCTTTAGGCAAGTTTAAGTGTAGCAACTGTAACGAGAGTGTGCCGGTCGAGGCAAAATTTTGCCCTAATTGCGGTACTGAAGTAAAACAATAGATGAAATACTATCTTTTAATAATCCTGTTTTTTGGTTTCCTGAAAGCGAACGCCCAAAAAATTTACAGGACCGAAGAAGGCCACGTTGAGATGATGGCAAGGGTCGATAGTGTAACCTTTAAGGCAGAAAGTCACAAACTGGCATTATATCTCGACTATGATTCCAAAGTGGTCAGTGGTGTCCTTGACCTTAAAACGCTATCGACCAACAACCCTGAAATCAAAGCTATGCTGGCAGGGGAGGAAGACCCCTTAATGCTTCGGTTTACCGGTACGGTGCCTTCTGTTGATTTTTTGTCAAAACGGCACGACCCTATCGACTTTAATTGGCTGATAGATGTTACTTATCAAGGAAAAGCCTTTAAATCACAATTTAAAGCAACCATTACACATATTGAACAAGGCGTAAGTATGTCGTGTTTGATAAGTGCCAGAGGACAGGTTTTGGTGGCTGATACAGGCTTGGATTCCATCATAAAAGGTATCGATGATGCCATAGAGGTGCAGTTTGCACAAATGGTTTTGAAAATGGACAACCAGTAATTTAATAAAAAAATATGGGAACTTGGAACGATAGGCTATATCATAAAATATTCAATAGTACGGTAATAATGATGGTAATCGTTACAGCCTCTTTGGGTATAGGAATGATGGGGTATCATTTTTTGTTGGGCTTAAGTTGGATAGATAGTTTTTTAAATGCCGCAATGATTCTTACGGGAATGGGACCATTAGACGAAGCAAATACCAATGCCGGCAAACTTTTTTCTGGGATTTATGCAATGTATTCTGGAATCGTCTTCCTTTCTGCCATTGCTATTTTCATCTATCCAATTATACAAAAAATAGGAAAGAAGTTTGAGCACCAGCATAAACAAGAATGAAAAGTATAAACGGAAATTACAAGCAAACAATTTTAAAACATAAAAATAAACAAACAAAATGCTCTTAAACAAACGGATATCCATCTGGTCCTTTCTTGAATACATTAAATATGACATTATATTTATTGTGTTTTATGCCATAACTATGGGTATTTTAGACCAATTCGGTTTTCTAAGTAAAATTTCGATACCTATAGCCGTTACAGGGGTTTTCGGGACTGCTGTGGCACTACTGTTAGGTTTCAGAACCAATCAAGCCTATGAACGCTGGTGGGAAGCCCGTATTATTTGGGGCGCCATTGTCAACGATTCTCGTACTTTGGTACGACAGAGCATAACCTTTTATGACCGACAGGATAGTCAGTATGAATTTAGGATTAAAGAAATAGTTTTACGACAAATTGTGTGGTGCTATGCACTGGGTGAGTCCTTAAGGAAAGTGGACTTTTCCCCTAAGGTAGCTGGCTATTTAAAAATTCAGGACATTAATGACCAAAATGTTCCCAATGCTATTCTATTAAAACATTCTGAAGCCTTATCAGAAGCCCGCAACGATAAGGCAATCAATAAATTCCAACAGGTACAAATTGACAGTACTGTTGCGCGTCTTTGCGATTCAATGGGCAAATGCGAAAGGATTAAAAACACGGTATTCCCCAAGGCACATAGCCTGTTGATCCACCTCATCATTTATGTTTTTGCCACAATGCTTCCGTTTGGTTTGTCCGATAATTACCTCTCTGTGGAAATTGGTCTTACCATCGCTATCCCTATCATCTTTATAGCCATTGAGAAAACATCAATTTTAATGCAGGATCCCTTTGAAAACAACCCAATGGACACACCAATGACCGATTTGGCCCAAACTATAGAAATTAATCTAAAGCAGATGACAGGTGATGATGACATCCCACAGAAAAAGAAACCTGAAACGTTTTACATTCTATAATATGGATTTACAAACTGAAATAACGCTGATTCCCAGATTATTGGTTGCCTTGTTACTGGGCATCTTGATTGTGCTTGACCGTGAAATTCACGGTCACGATGCAGGTATAAGAACCTATGCTTCCGTTTGTTTGGGAGCTGCACTTTTAACCATCATCAATACATATACTGAGATGGCAGACCAAACCAGGATTGTCGCCAATATTGTCTCTGGTATTGGTTTTTTGGGAGCGGGTATCATTTTTAGGGACAGTTCAAAGAATACCATATCAGGGTTAACAACGGCCGCTACTATATGGGCCAGTGCTGGTGTTGGCATTGCCATAGGATATGGGATGTATTTAATTGGTATAACCAGTACACTATTGATTATACTATTGCTGGTTTCGCATCATTTCCCATTTTTTAAGGCTAAGTACGGTAAAGAAACAAGGGGTAACAATGAATAAACAAAGTGTAATTGAAATAAGAAAATTAGTGTGACGTGTAGAGCGTATCATTTGCACATACAACGCACTAATATTTTAAATAGATGAATATAAAGATATACAAATATGTTACAGATAATAAACTTGGAAAAAGAACATCTTATTGCCGCTAAAATCAGCGGGAAACTTACGGAAAAGGATATGGAAAAGATGCATCCGCTTATCCACAACATCATAGAAAAAGGCCATAAAGTGGACTTCTATTTTGAAATGGAAGATTTTAAAGGCTATACCCTTAAAGGCTTTTGGGAAGACCTAAAGATTGATTCGGCTCATTTGGGAGATTATGGCAAGATGGCCTTTGTCGGCAACAAAAAATGGCAGGAATTGGCCGCGAAGGCAACTGATTTTTT
>NZ_DERI01000005.1:0-156696 GCF_002362375.1 Maribacter sp. UBA3344
TTATAGGCTTGTGCAACGGTTACCATTGTTGGCAACAGTATTTTATTTTGAAAAGTGTTCAATTCCATCAAAAAACTCAACAATTTCAAGGTCAATATCTTTTATTAGGTTATTATATTTTCTCGTTCTTTTCAGCATTGAGAATAGGTTTCTGTCCCAATCTAAATTATCTTTTAATTCATAGAAAAAATTTGTAGAGACAGGTAATTCGTCATTTGCAGAAGCATCAATCCAACGAGTCATTCCACTACCTTTATGAGATGGGAAAAGAATGTCTTTATGCTTTATACAAAATTCTTCATTCCTTATTATTGTTTTGTTTGTCCACAAACTGGAAGACCCATTCATAGTTGTAAAGTCATTTATATGTTTATCCGCAAACTCAAAATTCCAAGCAATGCTCCCAAGATTGCTCCAATTCCAATTTTCTTTATATTTTTCAATTAACTCAAAACTCCAAGGAAGTCCAGGGTTTTCTGCTAAATTACCCCAACCAAGCTCGTCCTCATATTTTTCTAAAAGTTCAAGTGTCCAATCAACATTTGGATTTTCACTTAATTGAGCGAATCCGTAATCATTCTCAATTTCTTTTTCAAAGTGTTCTATTAATTCTTCATTCCAAAAAGTTCCATACACTAAAAGATTTCGCCAACGTAATTTGTTTTTATAAAATTCAATTATCTCTTTGGTCCACCAATTCCCTTGATTTGTCGCAATGATATTCCAATCAATTTTGTTTTCAAATAGTTGTAAGATTGAGAAATCAAAAGCAACTTGATTGTTGGTACATAAGTTGTACCAATCGATTTTCGATTGGTATTTGATTATGTTTTCTTTAGACCAATCAAAACTTTCATTTTTTGATAAATTTTTCCAGTTTAATTTATTCTCATAGACCTCACTAACTTTATGCCAATCTATTCTTGTATTTAGAGATAAACTACTCCAATCAATCTTTTCTTCAAGTTGTTTTAAAGTTTCTAAAGTCCATTGATTATTTTGCGAAAACACACTCCAATCTAAACTTTTGTCAAATTTTTTAATATCATTTATATCCCATTGAATATTAGGGTTTTCGCTTGTTTCTTTCCAATCTAATGAATTTGATAATTTTGAAAGGTGAGATGAGCTAAAAGGAAAAGATTTAGAAATAAGTCTTTTAAAAAAACTGGGTTGCTCTTCAATTAGTTGAATTAGCTTATGGTTGTTTTGCGCTTTAAAATCATTAATTAATTTGATTTTATCTGCAATTCGTTGTTCCTCGGCTAAATCGGGTAGTTCTATGTCAGAATTTAGATTGTTTTTGAATTCTCCTGCATCCTCAACTTGAAATGTGATTTTTTTGGCTTGACTATCTACCCAAACTTGCACTTTGTGATTCACTCCAAGGTCAGAAATTAAACAACTCCCAAAAAGTATTTTTTCTGAATTTGGATTTTCAAAATCTACTTTTTTAATCTTTTCAGGACACTTTTCCGACTTCTCATTGAAGTATTTGAATGAAGTTAATTTTACAACATTATCTTGAAATTTTGGAAGTCCATCTGCTTTATGAGTTGCGAAAAAATTCACTTTATCTCTGTGAGAATAAATGAAAAAATTGCCTGCGTCTGTATATGCGTACATATAGTAAAAACTTCTTGCAGGTACAATTCTATCTACATTAATTTTTTTTCCAATTTCCATTCTAATTTTTTGTGGTTTCTGTTCTTTAATATTGTTGCCAACGGACTTGTGTATGAAACGTAGCGTATAAAAAGACACTAACTTTTCGGGCTAACATAGAGCCGAATTTTTATATTTTGTTTTTAATTTTTCTCTTTTTAAAAGCCAAATTGAAAATTTGGCGGACATTCTAAATATACACAAACCTTTCTGTTTAGCACTTATTAGCTATGTTTTATACACCTTGTTAGCAGCTGGCTTTAATTCACAATAAAATCAATTGCTTTTTGACACTGTAATTCAATAGTGTTGATTTTATGGTCAATTTTTATTGAATCAAAAGCTAAAGGTAACTCAGTGCAACCAAGAATTATTCCATCACATTCTTGGTATTTTAGATACAAGTCTTCAAAATATTTGGGATAATCATCTTTAAAGTTTCCTTTCGATAATGAGGTTTGTATAGTTTGAATTTCGTCCATTTCTTTGTTTGAAGGTGTAATAACTTTTATTCCTTGTTTTTTTAAATACCCTTTAAAGAAGTCATCCTGCATTGTAAATTTTGTCCCTAGTAATAAAATTTGATTCAAATTATTTTTTGTGATATAATCTGCTGTTAATTCTATGATATGGAAAATTGGTATTTGTAAATTCAATTCCGCTTTTATAATGTCAAAAGCTTTGTGTAAAGTGTTATTAGCAATGATTAAACAATCAGGATTTAATGAAATTAAACTTTCTATTTCTTGCTTTAATAAAATAGGTATTTCATTCCATCCATTTGATGAGTTATATCTTGATTTTATTTCATGATAATCGATGTTTTGAAGAATCATTGGACAAGAATGGAAGCCTCCCATTTTTTGGTTGTATAATTCGTTAAGTAGTTTGTAATATAAAACTGTTGAAGGATAACTCGTTCCTCCTAAAACTCCTATTTTTTTCACTCTTATTTAATAGTTTTTGTTATGCTTGCTGCTAACAATTGTATATGTGCACAATTGCACATATTTCTATTATATCGGTAATTTAAAAAAAATAAAAAAGAGAAAAGATGATTACTTCATCAAGTTAATTTCTGCAATACTTTTTATTCTATTTCTCTCCAAGAAAGCATCAATGGTTTCAAAATGTTCAATTACCCGTTGTTCTTTAAATTCAAATACTTTTTGAGATAATCCTTGTAAAAAATCCCTATCATGAGAAACCAGAATAAGTGTACCATCATAAGTAGAAAGAGCTTCTTTTAAAACATCTTTTGATTTTAGATCTAAATGATTGGTTGGCTCATCTAATATTAAAAGATTTACAGGCTCTAACAATAACTTCACCATTGCCAACCTTGTTTTTTCCCCACCGGAAAGCATGCTTACTTTTTTGTCGATATCATCGCCACTGAACATAAATCTTCCTAAAATATTCTTGATCTGGTTGCGAATATCACCAAAAGCAACTTCATCTACCGTTTGAAAAATAGTAAGGTCTGGATCTAATAACGATGCTTGGTTTTGGGCAAAATAACCTACCTTAACATTATGCCCAAGTTGGCAAGTACCTTCTACAGGTATTTCATTAAGAATAGCTTTGATCATGGTAGATTTACCTTCACCGTTTCTACCTACAAATGAAACTTTTTCTCCTCTGGAGATAGACATGTTTGCATTTTTAAATACGACATGATCATCATATGCTTTTGAAACATCTGTAACCGTAACAGGATAATCTCCCGAACGTGGGGCAGGAGGGAAACGAAGCTTTAATGAAGATGTATCTATTTCATCTATTTCAATGATCTCCAGTTTTTCTAGCATGCGCTCTCTTGAACTTACTTGATTGGTTTTGGAGTAAGTTCCTTTAAAGCGTTCTATGAATGCCATATTGTCCGCAATGAATTTTTGTTGTTCTTGGTATGCCTTGATCTGGTGCGCCCTACGATCTTCACGTAATTGTAGGTAATGGGAGTAGTTTGCCTTATAATCATAAATACGCCCCATGGTAACCTCAATGGTACGATTGGTAATATTATCTATAAATGCCCGGTCATGTGAAATAACCATTACGGCATTGGCCTTGTTCAATAAGAAATCTTCTAACCAAATCACAGATTCAATATCTATGTGGTTTGTAGGCTCATCAAGCAAAATTAAATCTGGTTTTTGTAATAGTATTTTTGCCAGTTCTATACGCATGCGCCATCCACCACTGAACTCATTGGTTTGTCTTGTGAAATCTTCTTGTCTAAAACCTAATCCTTTGAGTGCTTTTTCTACTTCGGCATCATAATTTACATCTTCAAGCGCATAATATTTTTCACCAATATCAGAGACTTTTTCAATGATACCCATATAGGCATCACTTTCATAATCTGTTCTTGTCTCCAATTCTTTATTAAGCCTCTCCATCTCATCCCGCATATCAAAAACATGCTTAAACGCCTTGGCAGCTTCTTCAAATACCGTGCAGTTGTCCTCGGTAAGCAGATGTTGCGGTAAATAAGCAATAACGGTATCTTTAGGTACGCGTACATTGCCTCTTGTGCCCTTTTGTTCACCGGCAACTATTTTCATCATTGTTGATTTTCCTGCTCCGTTTTTACCCATAAGGGCAATTTTATCGGTTGGGTTAATAACGAATGATACATCGCTAAATAGGGTAGTGCCACTGAATTCTACGGCTAAATTATCTACTGAAATCATGCTGCAATTTTAAAATGCAAAACTAATAATAAGAAGTGGTGCATTTACTAACCGCTTTAAAAACTTATAGATAATCTGTGCCTGTCATTTTAAACACAGGGAGATTTTCTAAGTGCTTTTTTTATTGCTTAGCCAATTATAAATTAAAAGTACAATGGCAAGAACAAGTAGTAAGTGTATAAGTGCTCCTAGAATTTTAAAAACAACGAAGCCTAAAATCCAACCTATGATCAAGGCTGCAATTATAAAGTATATGATATTCTTCATCTTTATTTTTTTGTTGGCCAGTTCATTATTTCAGCGTGGATATCTTCTGTGGATTTTTGTCTCCGTTTGGCAATTTTAGCTATTAGGTCTTCAAAACTATCTTGCTCGCCATTAGCATCTAAATCCTCTGTTTCAGGGAAATTTGCCAAATATTCATCTTTTACCGCCAACCATTGCTTTTCTATATGTAAATCATACCTTGCAGTAGCTACGCCGCCATTATTCACGGGTTTGCCAACCTTTTTATTTTCATTTTTATGGTCAGCAATATTTTGATGTTGTGGAACGTCATTCTGTAATCCGCCTGTAGAACGTGATTTATCTTTACTCTTATCTTCTGTTATCATCGTTATAATTTTATGTGTTCATTTAAGTAATGAACAAGGTAATGACACCTCTCAATTATGTGTTGCTCTAATATTACTTTAATTGACGGGATAAAATTTGAAGATGAAAATTAAGGGTGATGCTCACATGACATCTAATTAGATAGGCCCTTCTTTTTTTATTTTGAACATTTTGGCCGCAGATGTATAACCGCCCTCTGTGCCATCTACAAAGTGAGAATGTGTGGTTCTACGATCAAGTACATAACAAGACATAACCGATGCATGGGTAACGTGAATACCGTAAATCAATTTTTTATCCCTTTCCATTTTATCTAAATAGGCAATGAAACGATCTATACTTTTCTGTTCTGCAGTAAAAACAGTATTGATCATGCCATCTAGCATAAAGGTGTGAGACAATTGTTCTATTTGACTTAAATATTGTTTTCCACTACTTGTAAGATTTAAGTAAATTCTGCCAAAATTTGTTTTTAACCAACTTTTAAAAAAATACATCCAGCTGGTGGAAGTCAATCTAATTTTCATTTCTTCCCACACTTTGGTAGGGTTTGGGTCTAATTTAAGATTGTTACTTTTTATAGGCTGCCTATTTTCAAATTTCCCGAATTCTTCATCCATTTGGGCAAGTACTTTTTTGTACACATTTCGCTGATCTTTTTCTAAGGAGGCATCTAATAGTAAGCATACTACTTTAGTTTGTTGTTGGTCCGGTAGTATCTGGTCCCAACGGCATTCCATTCCTTCTAAATTTAAGAGTGTTTCATCAAATGCTGTGGTTTCTTCTTCCTTAAAAGAAGATTTTATCATGCTTTCCGCTACTTTCAATCCGTCCCCTAAAACAATAGGAATAGATAGCTTATCGGTTAACCGATGTTTGGCAATTTTTAATTGAACCTCTGATTCTATTAAATTACTAACAGGAATTTCACCAACCCGTAGAACTAGTTCAATTTTTCTTTTGATATGTATGCGATAATTTTCAAGAACATGAATTATTTTGTTAAGCAATGATGAAGGTACTATGAATGTAGCGCCATCGCCCCCAAAAAAATAGGGGATTTCATTGCTACGTTTTACCTTTCTTATGGCATTGAGTACAGAAATAATAGCTCCGGTAGCGGTTAAATTTACCTGATGGTGATTGCCCGCGTTCACTGCACTGGTAGAGTTTAAAATATCTACAACAACAACGTGCCAAGATTTTGGTACATCTACAAAATAGGTGTCATCTCCCAAAAGTTCAATGAGTGTACCTTTAAAGGGGCGAAGATTTTTATAGAATTGTTTGTCTGCCATTAACCTTGTGTAACCTACAATGAGAAATTTTTAATGTTGCGGTGGAGTGCCGGCACCAACCGTAGCGTCTTTAAACCAAACCTCTGTATAACAACCGTTTTCGTATTGTTTTTTAATATCTCCGTTATAGGTCTCTGATCCGGTATGCCAAACAATATTTTCTTCAGGATCTTTACCGTTGGTCTGGTTGTAAGCTCCTTGCTTAAAATTTTGCAACTCGCCTGCATAGGCATGTTTTTTTTCTACACCATCACGCCCTATTGCCGTATATAAAGTCAATATTTGTTCTGGAATATCAGTTGATTCTGCAAAGTCTGTCTGTATTAGGCTTTTGGTAAACGTTTTGGTTTCATGTCCGTCGCTTTTAAACGTAAGGTACATTATGCCTTTGTAGACATTGATTTCATAACTAAATTCTTCGTTTAATTCAATGCCATCTTCCGGCTCTTGGGGGTAAGTGGTAGGGGTTTCTCCGACAACCGACATATCATAGCCCCAAACTGCGGTAGAATAATCCCATCGTTTACCGTTATCTCCTTCGGTATTTATTTCATAATTCCAAAAAACGGAACCTTTTTTATGACCCGGAAATTTTTTGTAGAAAATTTTTAAAGGTTCGTTTTCATGACCCTCCGTACCATGAATTTGGCCAACAACTACGGAATAAGAAGCAGCTACCCGGGCATCTCCAGAAGTAGAAACATGCTTTACTTTTAAAGTACCGGTTAGTTTGCCACCGGTATCTGGTTTCCATTCTTCTTTTTGACCCAGTTCTGTTCTAGTGTTGCTTGATGTTCTAGAGGTTACACCAGAATTAGGTGCTTTGTATACCACCCAATTTGTATTGTTTTCGTTTTCTACATAAAAAAAATCTTTGTGCTCAACATTGGTTAAATCATTGAAACTTTTGCCGTCACCACATAGAATTTTCCATTCTTTCATAAAAGGGATCACATCATCTGGATATATTGTTTTTTCATTTTCAGCAACTACTGATTTTTTTGTTTCAGTTTTACAAGAAGTAAATGAAAACAATAATGTAAAGGTTATCAATACTATATAGAAATAATGGGAAGATTTTAAACGCATTAATATGTTTATTTAGGTTTTACTTATTTTAAATATACGATAGATCCATTGTTATTTCTAATAATGTTCGCTAAATTCAAAAATGTAAAATAGCTAAACATTTCTTTAAAAGGAATAAGCTTTAATGTGATTCTAAGGTAACTTGCTGGTCACGTTTAGTACAAAAGAACAACTGTATGTTCTATGTGTTAATGGTTAGTGTAATTGACATACAGTTGAGAAAAGGTCTCTATAATTAAGAGACCTTTTCTATACATTTTTGGTTATTGGATTTTTTCGATAACAAATGAATTAATCTTGGAATAACGTATTTAAACGTTTATTTTAAATAAGGCTAATTTTACCAACGTATATTTACGTAGGTAAGTTGAACGAGGATATTTAATAAAACAATAGCATGGGCTCAGTGTTTTTGGTAATTGATGATGATTTGGTTTCTCAGTTTACGGCGAGGTATGCTGTAGAGCAGTGTAGCACAGATACTCAAATCTATGTTTGTGAAAGTGCTATTGAAGCCCTGGAATTATTGACCAAATTAAAAAATGAAGACAAGCCTATACCAGATTATATTCTACTGGATTTGGTAATGCCTGAAATGGACGGATGGGAATTCATTGATCAATTGCAAAATTACAATGCCAATATAAATAAGATAAAGGTATTTATCATGTCGGCTTTTACGAATTCCAAGGATCGGGAGAAAGCCAAGCAACACAAGTTTATTGAGGGGTATTATGAAAAGCCATTATCTAAGAACATGGTTCAAAATATGATCAAATAGCTTTTCCATCATTTTGTGGTTCAACTTATAATTCTTCGGTTTTACAATTTTTAAGCAATAAAATCAATTTCAATAAATTCTCCGCAAACAATTCTGCGTAGTTGTCAAGATCAGATATTAGCTCTATTTGTTTTAATTGCTGATGCCTTTTTTCAAATTCCATGAATAGGAAGTAATTATCAAAATTAATTTTTGAAACAAACTGTTGTAAAAGAATATGGACCTTAAGCGCATTACCTTTCGTGTAATAGTCGGTCTGAAATTGTTGAAGTAACATTAAGAGTTCGGTTCGGTCGTTTGTAGCCATCATAATCAGTATTGAATCAACTTAATGGGAACTTAGTTAATTGATAACGAACAAATCTAATTGTAAGTATTTTACTACACAAATTTATTTTAAGATTTTATTTTTTTATACGAACAACACCGTTGGGTCGATAGATGTATTTAATTTTTTTTGAGTTACTATTCTATGGTATTAGTATTCTTTTTTAAAGGATTTCCTTATAATTTTGGAGGAGATATTGATATTAAGTTGAAAAATGACCGCATTGAATATTTATATAGCAGATGACGATTTAGAAGATCGCAGTTTTTTCATAGAGGCATTAGATGATTTACCATTGACTACAGCGGTAACTCAGTTTAATAACGGTGTAGACCTTATGGATAAGCTTTTCTCTGATGACAACTTACCGCACGTAATTTTTCTTGATTTATATATGCCTATCATGGACGGATTTGAATGCCTGATGGATATAAGAAACTTTAAAAAGTTCAAGGATATTTATGTAATTGCCTATTCAGGAATTTATAGGGAACGTGAGGTAAATCAATTAAAGGAAGACGGGGCTAATCTATTTTTAAAAAAATCTTCGTCTTTTAAAGAATTGAAAAAATTGTTACTTAAATCTTTACATAGGGTCAAAGGCTCAAATAAGAATGAAGTTGAGAATGGTGAATTTATAATACTGTCATAAGCAGCTTGGTACAACTGAAATATCTACATCTGTAAAATTGTATTTTAAGATTTCCCTAAATTACTTTAGTATTTAGTTCTTTGTGATAAAGATCATCCATGGTTGTTTTAAGTTGAACAAGCATTTTTTTAAAGGAAATTTCTTTTGTTATAAAACGAACCGCACCCATTTCCAGTATTTTTTTTCGGTCTGTCTCAGATGATGATGTGGAGTATATAACAACAGGAATCTTACTTAACAATGTGTTGTTTTTTAATACGGAGAGGCACTCAAAGCCATTCATGATGGGCATGTTTAAATCTAGAAAAATAAGCTTTGGAACAATACCTGCAGTTATGGTAGATAGTATATATGTAATTAAAACTTCACCATTATGAAAAAGTTTCATATTAATATCAGGGAAAATTTCTTGCATTGCCTCTGCAAAGAACATTCTATCATCTTCATCATCGTCGGCATAGGCTAAAGGGCTAAAAACATTGTAATCTTTCATAGTGTATTGTATTAAGAAGCTTAGCGCCCTATTTTGTTTAAAGTTATACTAACAAGTCAAGTTATAATAACAATATCAAATAAACTTGTAACAGTATTGGGCTGAATTTCATTTTGTAAAGATTTTTTCAGTGATTGACAGATAACCAGATATTGTAAGATAATTGATGGTCCTGTTAAACTGTAAAAATTAGCATATTCATTACAGCTTACTACAATATCTAAATATGTTACAGAAGTTAGTCAGATATGTCTTAACCGGATTATTTGACTCTTTAAATTGTCTTAAATAGGTAGTCTCTATGTTTAAAATTACCGAAAAAACTTAAGAATTCTCTCAGTGTAGGTAAATAAACTGTTAAATTAGATCTATCAAAATGGAAATTTGGTGGTATCTAGATCATGAATACCAAATTATGAATGCTGTATTATTACCAAAATGCCATAAATCATTATTTATTTCTCAATAATGTCTATAAAACCTAAATTGATTGCTTAGAATAGAAAGGAATCGTTGATAATTCCATTAAATTCTTTTAATGATGCAAAAACATAATGAACATGGTATGGCTGTAAACTCAGATTTTGGGGTCAACGCAGCGTCAGAAAAAATACCGAAAATGAGCAATCAAAAAGTTTTTGTAGTTAAGAATACCGAAACGGTAATCTGGAAAAAATTAATTGATGGAGATGAATCTGCCCTAGGCGATTTATATAATATATATGTAGACTGTCTCTTTAGTTACGGTATAAATTGTACCAAAGACAGAACATACGTTATGGATTGTATTCATGACCTATTTGTAGATTTATTTAAATACAGGGAAAACTTAACAATGACAGATAATGTAAAGTATTATTTGTTTAAAAGTTTGAAGCGAAAAATAAATAGAAAATACGCTACTAAAACAATTTCGATATCAGAAGAATATCAATATTCTTTACATCAAGATACAAGAAACTATACAAATTCTTGTGAAGAGGATATTATACGAACGGAAAGGTTGACCGAAAAACGAATGATTTTGGCAAATGCGCTAGAATCGTTAACAAAGAAACAACGAAAAGGTTTGTTCTTAAGGTTCAATCAAGATAAGAGCTACGAAGAAATTTCTGAAATTATGGAAGTTTCCGTACAGACAGCCAGAACTATAGTCTATAGGGCCTTGAAAGCCTTAAGGTAAATTATTCTAATAATTTTCTTTAGAAAACTGTCTATATAAATACAATTTCTTACTTATTGTTTACGAGTACCTTGATAAGGTTTATTTAAACCTAAATCATAAAATCAATACCTAACTATGGAAAAAATAAATCCTAAAAATATCAATTTTTCATCTATGACTGAAGAAGAGACTTCAGCTTTGAAAAATAGGATTTTCAATACAATACATAAAAAGAAAACTAGAAAAAGAAACTTTTGGTTTTCTGGCTTGGCAGCTGCGTGTTTGGCAGCTTGCATAGGTCTTACATTTTATTTTTACAACACTTCCAATACATCAAGCTCCATTACCGATTTTGTAAACTCTACTTCTTCTGAAAATGAAAATCATAAAGAAGGTGAAGTGGTACTTACGTTGGGTGAAGGCAATAGTTTAAAAATTAAAGAGGATGTGGCATCGATCAACTATTCTGATTCTGGAGAGAATGTAACTATTGGTGCTAATGAGGTAGTGAATCAAAAAGCGACCAAAAACAAAAAATCTGTATTCAATACGCTTTGGGTGCCTTACGGTAAACGTTCTAATCTAACACTTTCCGATGGAACTAAAGTATGGCTTAATTCAGGTTCTAAATTGGTCTACCCAATAGCTTTTAATGGTGATAAAAGAGAAGTTTACATTGAGGGTGAAGCAATCTTTGAGGTAACCCATAATAAAAGCAAACCTTTTCATGTGATTTCTGACCACCAAGTAGTAGAGGTCTTAGGAACTGTATTTGGTGTCACCAATTATCCAGATGAAACCGAAACCAATACTATTCTTAAAAGCGGTAGTGTTCAAATAAGCTTTAAGAATATAAAGAATGCCTCTTCTCATTCAGATAAAATGAAGATTACTCCTGGTACAAAGGCAAGTTTTGATAAAGAGAATAAAAGTATTGTTTCTGAGAAGGTAAATGTTGATAATTATTTTTCTTGGAAGGAAGGTGTACTAATATTCAAGAATAATGACCTTGAATATATTATGAAACGTATTTCTCGATATTACAACATTGATATTGTCATAGAAAACGAATATTTGGCCAAAGAGACTTTTTCTGGTTATCTAGATTTAAATGAAGACATCAATTCCGTTATACATAGTATTAAGGAAAGTACCAATATGGAATACGTTAAAACAGAAAATAAAATATTAATCAAGTAACACCTAACGCCAATGAACTGAAAACATATTATTTTTTTTTGAAGTAGCAATTATTAAAAAAGCCAGAAGATGTTCCCGCATCTTCCGGCAATTAATTTCAATATTGCTGTTTTGCAGCAACATTATTAACCAATACAAAAATATGAAAAATATCATACCAGTCGGAATTCTAACGATTATGAGAATATTTCTACTATTTATCGGAATAGGACTTACATCGGTTTACGCTAACTCAGTATTTGCACAAAACAAAATACAAGTAGACGTTAACAATATCTCTGTGGAAGCATTTTTCGAAAAAATACAGAATACTAGTGATTATGTCTTTTTTTACAAGGATAATGTAATCAAAACTGATAAGAAAATATCGGTAAAATTGAAAGATGCCCCAATGAAAATCGTTTTGGATAAAGCTTTTTCCAATACCGATTTAACTTATAAGATTATTGGCAATCAAGTTATTGTCAAAAAAATGCCCCCTAGCTCCCCAAAAACTTCTTTGGAATTTGATGCTGTCGTTCAAACTACAATAACAGGAAATGTTACGGATGCTACTGGCCAACCATTACCAGGTGTAAATGTATTAATTAAAGGTACCACGGTTGGAACTCAATCTGATTTTGATGGTAACTATGCTATTGATGTTACAGATGGTACTGCACTGGTTTTCTCTTATATAGGTATGCTGACCAAAGAAGTAGCTATCGATAACAGATCGGTGGTGAATGTGATACTCCAAGAAGATGTGGCTTCGTTAGATGAAGTAGTGGTTGTGGCTTATGGTACGTCCACTAAAGAATCTATTACGGGTTCTGTAGGTGTTGTCAGAAGCGAAGAGTTAGAGCAAGTACCTGTTTCAACATTTGAGCAAACATTAAGAGGTAGTACAGCAGGTTTGCAAGCTAGTGCTGTAGATGGTGCTCCAGGAGGAAATACCCAAGTGCGTATTAGGGGTATAGGTTCTATATCTGCTTCAAGTGAACCGTTATACGTTATTGACGGAATCCCTGTGCAAAATGGTAGTATTGGTACCATAGATAATGGTGGTAGTAGTACCAATGTTATGGCATCGATCAACCCAAATGATATTGCATCCATTTCGGTTTTAAAGGATGCTGCCTCCACGGCAATATATGGTTCTAGAGGTGCCAATGGTGTTATATTGATTACC
Organism: Maribacter sp. UBA3344; assembly: GCF_002362375.1. Taxonomy (NCBI): domain Bacteria; kingdom Pseudomonadati; phylum Bacteroidota; class Flavobacteriia; order Flavobacteriales; family Flavobacteriaceae; genus Maribacter; species Maribacter sp. UBA3344. The sequence goes on from NZ_DERI01000005.1 coordinate 13,154, forward strand.
ACAAAATCCGGTAGTTCCGGTAAAGCAAAAATTACCTTAAAAACACTAACAGGTTTTAATTCACAGGCTTACAATAATATTTTAAAGCCATTGAACGCTGCTGAGTACACGGAACTTTTTCTTGAAGGTTATGTAAATTTAGGTGACACACCTGAAGAAGCTCAAGAAAGATTTGATGCTACTTTTCAACAATTAATAGATCCTTCCACCGGTGAGCCTACAGATACCAATTGGTTAGATGCTATAACTAGAACAGGAATTACCCAAAGTTATGATCTTAGTGCTAGCGGGGGAACAGAAAATTTAAAATACTTTTTCTCTGGAGCTTACTATGATCAAGAAAACTATATTATTGGATCTGGCTTTAATAGATTAAGTGCCCGTAGTAATATAGAATTTAAGGCAACCGATTATTTAACGGTATCAAATAATATTTCTGTATCTAACAGTACTACGAATACTTTCTTTGATGGTGGTTCTTTTAATAACCCTTTTAAAAACTCGTTAGAGTTATCACCATTAATTCCAATCTATGATGAGGAAGGTAGATTTAATGGAGAGCATGCGGATTATTTTCCTTTAGGAGGTGCCAACCCAGTTGGTTCTTTAAGTGGAGATGATTTATGGGAAAATAAGCAGTTTAGGGTGATAGATAATTTTGCGGTTTCTATTAAACCGGTTAAGAATTTGACGTTGCGCTCGCAATTAAATTTTGACTTGCTTACATTGACCGAATCTCAATATCAAAACCCTAGATATGGCGGCGGTAGAAACTCTGGTGGTATTGGTTATGAAGCAAATACTTCTCTTAGAACCTTTGTGGGTACACAGACTGCAGATTATAATTTTAACTTAGGCAATAACCATAACTTCAATGTTTTAGGTGGTTTTGAAGCGCAGGAAACTGTTAGTGAATCTTCTAGTGCATCTGGAACTCAATTTCCTAACCAAAGTTTAAGAACTTTAAATAGTGCATCGGCAGAATTTGCTATTAGTGGTTCAAAATCTGAATACACTTTTGTTTCTGCTTTTTCTAGAGCAAACTATAACTACGACGGCAAATATTTTCTTTCTGCAAGTTTAAGACGAGATGGTTCTTCTAGATTTGGTGCAGATAATAGATGGGGTACTTTTTATTCTTTTGGTGGTAGCTGGGTTGCTAGTAACGAAGCTTTCTTAGAAGATGTTTCTTTTCTTAATTTATTAAAAGTAAGGAGTTCTTGGGGTGTTACGGGTAATGCTGCTATTGGAGATTTTCCATCGCAAGGTCTTTATGTTTATGGTCAAGATTATGATGGTAATCCTGGTGGTAGTCCTAGTCAAATTGCAAATCCTGATCTTACTTGGGAAAGTCAACAGAATTTTAATGTTGGTGTAGATTTTGGACTATTTTCTAAAATTAGTGGTACGGTTGAGTATTTTGAGCGTACTTCTTCAGACCTTATTCTAAATGTACCGATTACTTTAACTTCTGGTTTTTCTTCATTGACCCAAAACTTTGGTGAAATGAAAAACACAGGTTTTGAAATTTCAATGAATGCAGATATCATTAGTAATGATGATTTTAATTGGAATGTTGGTTTTAATACCACCTTTTTAAAGAATGAAATTACCGAACTAACAGATGATTTTACAGATGGTGCTTATAGAAGACAAGAAGGTGAGGATTTTCAATCTTTCTATTTGTATAGTTGGGCAGGTGTAAACCAAGAAAATGGTGATCCACAATGGTATACAGATGCATCAAAAACTACGATAACCAATGACATTAGTGAGGCAGAGCGTTTTTTGGATGACAAATCCGCTACACCTGAGTTTTTCGGTGGATTCAATACCATGGTTTCCTATAAAGACTTTAGCCTTAGTGCCAACTTTATCTATTCTTACGGTAACTATATTTTTGATTCCAGGGCAAGAGGTACATTAGGTGACGGTAGGCTTACACCAAGAAGTACGGCAGATTTTATTTATGATAATAGATGGCAGCCTGGTTCAACAGATGCTTTAGTTCCTCAATTTGTTTGGGGTGGTCGTAACGGTAGTAATGAAGCTAACCAAACTAGATGGTTGTATGACGGTAGTTATATTCGTTTAAGGGATTTAACGGTTGCCTATAATTTTAACGAAGATATTACTTCGCTATTAGGCTTGAATTCAATGAGATTGTATGCTAGGGGAACAAATATCCTAACTTTTGTAAAAGAGGATATCCTATACATTGATCCAGAACAAGGTATTGATGGTAGTTACACAGGTCAAACCCCTGCAGTAAAGACTATTTCCATTGGTTTAGATATTCAACTTTAAATGATGACACACATGAAAACATATAAAATATTTATATTAACGATAATGACTGGACTGGTATTTTCATGTTCAGACTCATTTTTAGAATTGACTCCGCAACAATCTGTTTCGGATACTGATGCCTTATTAGATCTTGATGGTTATGAATCGTCAATTACAGGTATATATAATAAACTTTCCGGAGCAGAATACTACGGGCGCTACATGATTATGATACCGGATGTTTTGGCAGATGACGTTAAGCAAAATAGTCAGGCTAATAGAATTGTAGATTATGCCGAGCATATTCAAAGAGTATCGGACGGAGATGCATTGAATTTATGGGGCAGTGCCTATGAAGGTATTAATGCAGCAAATGCCATCATAAATTCTGAAACAATTTTAGCTGATGCTGTTTTAGATGAGCAAAATCACATTGTTGGTGAGGCTTATGCATTAAGAGGTTTAATATATTTTGATTTGGTACGCATGTTTGCCCAACAATACAATTATACGGCAGATGCTAGCCATTTAGGTGTACCCATCGTATTAAATTTTGATTTGGACAATGAACCAGCTAGAAGTACCGTAGCAGAAGTGTACGAACAAATTATTTCTGATATGACCACAGGGATTTCTTTAATGAGCGATAGTTCCAGAAGTGGCAATTCAAATACGTTATCCCCAAATGCAACAAGAGCTTTATTGGCAAAGGTTTATCTATTTAAAGAAGACTGGAACAATGCAGAAGCTATGGCTAGTAGTGTTATAGATTCTGGAGATTACAGTTTAATTTCTAACGATAACTATTATGATTTATGGACTACGGATAATAGTGCCGAATCAATTTTTGAAATTTCAATGACCGAAACGGATAATGTTGGTGGCAACGGTATTGCTGGTCTTTATCTACAGGCGGGTTTTGGAGATTATCTACCTTCTAATGATGTCGTTGATCTTTATCCGGAGAATGATGCACGTTTGAGCACATTTGAGGTTGACCCTTTATTGACCGGGGAATTTGGCCCATATAGAATGATAAAGTATGCGGATATCAATGGGTTTGACAATGTGAAAGTTGTAAGACTTGCTGAAATGTATTTAATACGTGCCGAGGCTAGAGCTGAAATTGGTACGGATATAGCGGGAGCACAAGATGATTTAGATATGGTACGCCAACGTGCAATGGCGGATGAGCCAGATAATGCAGATACTGGTGATGCCCTTAAGGATGCAATATTTATAGAAAGAAGATTGGAATTAGCCTTTGAAGGACAACGTCTGTGGGATCTAATGCGTAATCAAATGGATATTGTTAGAACCAACTGTACTGCTCAGACTTGTACTATTCCTTATGGTGCTGATACGGTCATTATGCCTATACCACAGGATGAAACAGATGTTAACCCTAATATAGAACAGAATCCTGGGTATTAATATTTAGGACTGATTTATTGGTTGTTAAACACATTGAGAGGCTGCATTGGTTCTCTCAATGTGTACTCTATTATCTTAAAAATACAGGATTTCTTTTCTTTAAAACTCGAAAAACATATGAACACACAACGTAGAAATCTATCGAAATTACTTTCGTTAGGAGCATTCTTTCCTGGTCAAGCTGCTTATTCGTTAAATACTATTTTAGAATCTATAGATACTGATCCAAATTCAGAATTTAATAAGCGGTTATTATACAACATAGGGGAAAAGGGAGTTGAAAAATTATATAAAAAGGCTATTGTAAATGACGGATTGGTCATTGTCAGAAATTGGAATGAAGAGTCGTTTAAGGCTCTTGCAAAAACTGGTTATACGGGTTTTAATGCTTCTGTAGTATCCGGTGATTTTAACCGGGGAATGGAAAACCTGACCAAGTGGCAAAATATTATAAAAAATAATTCTGATAAACTTATTTTGGCTACGAGTGTAGAGGATTATTATAAAGCCAAAAAGGAAGATAAGGTTGCCGTTATGTTGGGTTTTCAGAATGCAACAATGCTTGGGAAATCCATTAAAAATGTTGATACGTTGTATGATGCTGGTATGCGTTGGATGCAATTAACCTATAATGAACGAAATTATATAGGTGATGGTAGTACTGAACGTACCAATTGTGGCTTATCGGATTTTGGCGTAGAGGTCGTAGATCGCATGAATGAGTTGGGTATTATAGTAGATTTATCTCATTGTGGAGAACAGACTACCAATGAAGGTATAGCCCATAGTAAAGCACCGGTATCCATAAACCATTCCATGTGCGAGGCTTTGCACAAAAATCATCCAAGGGCCAAGAGAGATGAACAGATCAAGGCCATGGCAGACAAGGGAGGTGTAATGGGTATTATTTGTTTGGGGTACATGATTGGTCCAAACCTTGGTACGGATACTACCTTAGAAACATATGTTGACCATATTGACCACGCAGTTAAAATTGGTGGTATTGACCATGTTGGTTTGGCAATTGATTATCCTATAGAAGGTCTAGAAGCCAATGGCGCAACAAGAGAAAATTGGTATGTACCAAGATTAACCCGTTTTAAACCATCTTACAAAGTTCAATGGCCACCATGGATACCTGAACTTGACAAAACAAGTAGGTATTTGGAAGTAGCCAAAGTTTTAGATAAAAGAGGATATAGCACAGGAGATATCGAAAAAATATTAGGGCTAAACTGGTTAAGACTCTACAAGGAGACCTTAAAGCCATAATCAATAGTTGTCCATAAAATTAGAGATAATAAATTCTAACCAAGAGTATGAAAAACCAATTATATTTTGCGCTATTATGTTTAGGTTTTGTGAGTTGTTCAGACGCTCCAAAATCGGAAAATGAAAGTGGTGAAAAAACGAATTACGATGTTGTGTTTCGTGAAAAACTTGCCGGTAAATATGAAAAATGGGAAGCAGCGGATAATAGCTTTAAATATTTTTATACCTATACGGATAGAGGACGTGGACCAGAAGTTACTGAGGAGATAAAACTGAATAACGACAACTACATCATTTCTGAATATATTACCGGTGTTAACTATTTAAAAGATTCCATTTCTGAAAATTTTAATGGTGTTGACGGTTCTGCTTCTTGGAAAAATCCTATGAGTGAAGATAAAGCCGATTTCAATGGCAAGGCACTTTACTTTAGACATGATGGGTCGCCAGCCGTTTATGAAATTATTGCCCAGCTTTTAACTGCATCTGAGAATAGTAAAGTTGCCCTTTATCCAGAAGGGGAAGTAGAGTTGGTAGATCAGTATTCAATAACGCTTTCAGATAGTACTTCATTAAATCTATTAATGATCAAAGGGCTAGAAATGATTCCTAGATATCTCTGGATGAAGAATAATGAAATGGTCGCTAGTATTTCTGGTAATCTGCATATAGTTAGGGAAGATTTTAAAGCGTTTAGAAAAGAACTACAAAGCTTACAGGGTACATATGAAGATGAATATCTATTCAAAATTGCAAAAGAGCTCTCCAATAAGATAGATAAAGTAATTATCAAAAATGTAAATGTTTTTACTCCAGAAGGTACCATTGTAAACAATCAAGATGTATTTATTGAGGGCAAAAAGATCAAATCCATAAAGCCATCAAAGGGAAAAGTTTTAAATGGAACTGCACAAGTAATAGATGGTACCGGTAAAACACTTTTACCTGGTATGTTTGATATGCATACCCATAATACCAAATTTAGGGGACTACTACACTTGGCAGGCGGTATTACCTCTGTTAGGGATATGGCTAATAATAAGCAATTAAAGCAGTTAAGTGCCCAGTTTGATAATAATGAAATTATAGGTCCCAATATTGTCATCTTTTGTGGAATTATAGATGGTTCCGGACCCTTTGCAAATCAAAGAAACGTAGTTGATAACTTGGAGGAAGGTTTAGCAGAAATTCAATCGTATAAAGATTTAAATTACGATCAAATTAAGTTATATAGTTCTATTAGACCAGAATGGGTTAAACCTTTGGCAGCCAAAGCACATGAACTAAATATGCGTGTAAGTGGACATATACCGGCGTATATGACGGCAACTCAAGCAATAGAACAAGGGTATAATGAAATTCAGCATATGAATATGTTGTTTTTAAATTTCATGTCAGATACTATTGATACACGTACTCCTTTAAGATTTACTATGGTAGCTAACCATGGAGCGGATGTGGATTTAAAATCTAAGGAGTATCTGGATTTTGTGTCTTTATTAAAATCCAAGGATATTGTTATTGATCCTACGATATCTCTTTTTGAAAATATGTTTACTTCCAAAAAGGGAGTGCCTAGTCCAACGTATAGTAAAATCATGAAGAGATTACCACTGATTGAGCAGCGGGCTTTTTATAGTGGCGGACTTCCAAAAGAAGGTGATAAGGCAGCTTTGTTTAAGGATAGTTACATGAATATGCTAAATGCATTAAATGATATGTACCAGAAAGGTATTTCAATAGTACCGGGTACGGATGGTTTACCGGGCTTCTTATATCATAGAGAATTAGAATTGTATGAGTCAGCGGGTATACCTGCAGCAGAAGTATTAAAAATGGCGACCATTAATTCGGCAAAAATTACGGGTACGTCAGATTATTTGGGTTCCATAGAGGTTGGTAAAAATGCAGACCTAATTCTTATTGATGGTAATCCGGTAGAAAATATTAGTGATGTTAGAAGGGTAGAGTGGACCATAAAAGGAGGTACTATTTTTTATGCGGATGAGCTTTACAACAAAATGGGTATTAAACACTTTAAATAGATAACAATGAAAATTAAACTTATAATAATCTTTTCTTTTTTAATAACCACGGTTAATGCCCAATCAATTGAGTTTTTTACCAGTGGTAGACTAATATTGGGTACACATAAAGAAAGAACGGCCTCCGTAGGTGTCGGTGATATAGATAACGATGGCGATGCCGATATTTTGGTGGCTAACGGGCGTCACTGGCCAGGACAAAACAGGGTATTTGTAAATAACGGAAGAGGTGTTTTTACAGTTTCAAAAGAACTTGGCTTTGAAAGTGAAACTACCTATTCTACTGAACTTGCCGATTTTGATGGCGATGGTGATTTAGATATTGCCGTTGGTAATGATATGGCACCTAACTATATTTTCATTAATGATGGAAAGGGAAACTTTGAAAGAGCATCTAGTTTTGGTGTAGCATATGCACCAACTAGAAATATTGTGGTGGCCGATATTGATCAAGACGGAGATAATGATATTTTAATAACCAATAGGGGAAAAGAAAATGAAATTTGCCTTAATAACGGTGATGGAACTTTTTCTAAATCCATCGGTTTTGGAAATAAGGAAGATTCTACCATAGATGTGGAAGTTGCTGATATGAACGGTGATGGTAATCTTGATTTGATTTTGGCGAATAGAGATGATCAACCAAATATGGTGTATTTAAATGAGGGTAATTTAAAGTTCACCAAGAAAATTCCTTACGGAACAGGTAAGGATATTACACGTTCTGTAGCAATTTCAGATATTGATAAAGATGGGTTTTTAGATATTGTTACGGCAAATATAGGTGAGCCAAATGTTATTTATTTCGGGGATAAAAAACAAAGCTATCAGCGTAAAATGGAATTTGATTCCAGTCTTGATAAGTCCTACGCTATTTCTTTAGGTGATTTAGATAATGATGGCGATATGGATATTATCATAGCTAATGTTCAAAAGCCTAATGTGGTATTCATAAACTCTGGTGACGGTAACAATTGGGAGCGCGTACAATTGGCAAATGAAAACTTTAACACCTACGATATTACGGTTTTTGACCTAAATGGAGATGGTAAACTGGACATCATTGAAAGTAACTCTGACGAAATCAACCGATATTACTTCAATAGGTTTACTCCAAAATTTCCTTAAATAGCAATCTTAAACAGACATTAAATATAGTAACCAGCATAATGATATGAATTTGAAAAATCTTTTAAAGTGTACTTTTCTAGTACTCTTGTCCGCATGCTCTTCAGAAACTTCAGAATGGCAAAATTTTAATGATGAAGGTGTGTTTTTGGTATATCGAAGACAATCACAAATAGGGGAAGAGTCTTACTCTATTACATCTACTAAAGACACCATTACGGTTACCTCTATACAAGGGGAGAATGAAAGGGGGAGAATTAGTGGAGTAGAGTCTAAACTATTTTTGACTACCGATTTAGAGCCTATATCTTATTTCAGTCGTCGTATTTCTAATAATGATACCACCAATATCATTAAAATGGAGATACAGGGTGACAAAGTATCGGTTTGGGAAAAACATTTTGATGTTGTTGTTAGCGATAAAAAAGATGCATTCTTTTTAGTGAACAGTAATATACCAGCAGGAATTGAAATGATGCTATATCATTATTATTTCAAACAGCATAACGCTTCCTCTATACCAACCCTGCCTAGAGGAGAAGTATCACTTACCCATAAAGGAGAGGATATCGTGAAAATTAAAGGTGAAGATGTAGCCTTGGATCGCTACGTTGTGGAAGGTATCAACTGGGGCGGCAGAACTATTTGGTTAGATAAGTCAAAGAACTTGGTAGCGGTCGTAAAGGCTAATACCCAGATTAGAGAGTTGATTAAAGAAGGTTACGAAGAAGCTAAATCACTTTTTATCAAAGGCAATGTTGAAGAGCAAATGGCTCAACTTACAGATTACACTACAGCACTAAAAGGAGAGCAATCAGAAATTACGGCTTTAGTTGGGGGTAATGTAGTTGATGGTGTGCAAGATGATGTACAGAAAAACATGACTATAATCATTGAAAATGGAAAAATAAAGCAAATAGGTAGTTCCCCCGAAATTACTATTCCTGAAAATGCCAAAGTAATAGATGTATCTGGTAAAACTTTAATACCTGGTATGTGGGATATGCATGCACATTCTAATCAAGTGCAATGGGCACCGGCATATTTAGCTGGAGGGGTTACTACCATACGCGACAATGGTAATGAGTTGGAGTTTGCCACTGCTTTTAGAGATGCTATTGCAAAAGATGGGGCTACAGGTCCAGATATACTTTTAGCCGGAATGACAGATGGACCTGGTATTAAAGGTAACGGAATAATTAGGGCACGCTCAGCTGAAGAGGCAAAAGAGGTGGTTAAGTTATACCATGATAATGGATATGAGCAAATTAAAATTTACACATCCATAGAGCCGGAAATTTTAAAAGTATTGGCAGAAGAGGCACATAAAGTAGGGATGACAGTAACGGGGCATGTACCTGCCTTGGTTGATGATGCTCGTGTAGCTGTTGAAAGTGGTATGGATATGCTTAGTCACTACAATAGAATTTTAGCAGCTTTATTCACAGATAAAAAAGTATCTGATTTAGGTCCATTTTTTATGGTGGATAATGAGGTGACAGATGAAATGGTTAATGATGCTATTGCATTTTACTTAAAGCATGGTACCGTTCTAGATGTTACTCTTGGGCTAGGTGTGGTACGTACCTTACCAAAAGGACAAGTAATGGAAACTATTGAGCCAGATGCTGGCAGAATGGCTTACGAACTTTTCGAGAGTAAAAGATTTAGAGCTGGGGCTGGTGAAGAGCGTGCTAAAAAACTAAAGCAGAATATCATTAAATCTGCAGAGGTGATTGGTAAATTCTACAAAGCCGGTATTCCTGTGGTTGCGGGAACGGACAATTTTGCCCCAGGTTTTGGATTATTTCTTGAAATGGAATCTTATGTTAAGTATGGTAATCTTACTCCTTTAGATGCAATAAAGATGGCAACGATTATTCCAGCAAGAGCAATGGGCTATGATGATGTTACTGGAAGCATAGAAGTGGGTAAACAAGCAGATATTGCTATTCTTGATGAAAATCCTTTAGAGAATATAGATAATATAAGAACCGTTTCGTCTGTACTTACCAATGGTAATTACTATGAAAGTGAACCGTTATGGATTGCGGCAGATTTTAAACCTACCAGAGATTATTAACAAGAACTTATAGAACCATATGAAGAATACTTCTAATTCACGAAAAGTAATAGTTTTATTGTTTTTCTGCTTGTGTTCAAGTGTACATTTTGTTTGTGGGCAAGAACTTAATTTAAAATATCTTGGCGTTGCAGGATGGGAAATTTCAAATGATAGTCTCACTATTTTAGTAGACCCTTATATATCTAGGCTTAAACTAAAAGGTAATCCTCGTTTTTATGCAGAAGGTGATGATCGTAAAATTTATAGTGGTGATGACGTTTATGAATCTGATACTGTTGCCATAAATAAAATTATTACCAAGGCAGATTATATTTTAGTGCATCATTCACATACGGATCACTTAGCAGATGTGCCTTTTATCGCTAAAAAGACTGGTGCAGTGGTTATTGGTACAGAAACCACGGCTACTATTTTAAAGGCATATGGTATCCCAGATAAACAATTGATTACGGTTAAAGGTGGTGAAGACTATCAATTCGATAATTTTTCAGTTAGGGTAATACCTTCTATTCATTCGGCATTAGGAGATAAGCGTTATTTTGATTCAAAAGTATATTCAGACCCAGAGGAACTAAAAATTCCCTTAACGGTTGAGGAATTTATAGAAGGAGGGTCTCTTATGTTTTTGTTACGTATTGATGCTCACAAAATACTTACCTCTGGTTCTATGAATTTTATAGAGCGAGAAGTAGCTGGTTTAAAGCCAGATGTGTTGATACCGGGTATTAATCTGTCTCGATTGGAAATATATAAATATACAGAAAGGCTGTTAGAGCTAACCGGATATCCAAAGACAGTAATTCCTTCACATTGGGATAATTTTAGAGTACCATACGGTTCTTCGCAAGAAGACCCAATTCAGAAAAAGGTAATGCCATTTATTGATGAAGTAAAAGCAGTTTCGCCAGCAACTAAAGTTATAGTGCCGGTTCATTTAGAGACCATTACCATTCAATAGAAATATATTTAAAAAATCAATAATCGATAAGCATTAATAAAACTATATAATGGCAGCAGCACAAACCAATCCGTTATGGAAAGAGGCTAAGATTAAAAATTACTTACCACATATGACGGTGCCAGAGGTAGAAAGCTTTTTGGAGCAATCAGATATGGTTATTATACCTATTGGTGCTTTAGAGCAACATTCTAGCCATTTGCCTATTGGTACAGATTTTATAAACGGTGTAGAACTTTGTAAGCTTATTGCCCAAGAGCGTGAGGTATTAGTTGCGCCTGTATTAATGGCTGGTCAGTCTCCATACCATATGGCTTTTCCGGGTACAATTTCTTTAAGTGCAGAGACCATTGTCAAAGTACATATGGAAACGGTTGAAAGTTTGGTGCAAAACGGTTTTAAGAGATTTATATTTATGAACTCACATGGTGGTAATAGAGCCATCACCACTTTTATTGTAGATCAAATTAATCAAAAAACGGCAGCTGTTGCGGTAGATTTTAGTGTAGCCGTATCTCCTTTTCTTAAACCGGAAAATACTAAAAACACCACTTCCCTAGATAGGCATGCTGGTGTTAGTGAAACATGTGATAGTTTGTATTTAATGCCCAGTTTGGTAGAAATTGAAAGAGCTACCGATCCAGGAATGAAACTTCCAAAACATCTTGAGAAAATGCTTCCAGAAGTGATAAAAGAGGAACCTACTGCTAAGTTGTTATTTCTATCCGAAGCATTGAAAGCAGCAGAAACAGGTAAAAAAACATCTACCATAGAAATGACAAAAACCGGAGTTTGGGGAGAATTAAACCCTAAGCAAGCTACGGTAGAAAGAGGGGAAGAGCGTGTTTCAAAAATGGTGGCTGCATGTAGGGGTTTTATTGATAAATGGAATGAGTTAACACAACAGACTATATAAAAGCATACAATTATTATGAAGATTAAAATCTTATTTCCCGTTTTAACGCTATTATGTTTTGTGTATGCCAATGCTCAAGACAGTATTCTATTTCCAAAGCCGCAAGTGGTTTTGAAAATTAAACCCTCTGAAACGGACAATAGAATAACTAAAGCCGATACCCCTCATTTTATAGCTTATAATCCTTCTAATGAACAGGGTAAATTGTTACTTTTTATTCCAGGCACCAATGGTATTGCGTTAAAAGGACCTAAGAATTTATTCGCTACTGCTATTGAACAAGGGTATGCTGTAATTAATATGTCATATATAAATACCCCTGCCATTGCAAGAATTTGTAAAGGTGAAAATCTAGAAGCTAATGCAAACTGCGCAGCAGATTTTAGAAATTGGAGAGTGTATGGTGATACTGAATTTCCCCTTATTGAAGATGCATCTTACGATGCCATTGTAAATAGGTTGACCAAGCTTTTAATGTATTTATCGGAAAATGATAAGCAAGGTAATTGGAGCCGTTTTTTAGAAAATGGTTCGCCTAAATGGAGCGAAATAGCTTTGGCAGGTCAATCTCAAGGTGGTGGTATGTCTGCCTTTATCGCAAAAATACATTTGGTAGCTAGAGTAATCGATTTTTCTGGTGGGTGGGATTATTCCGCTAAAAATGAAATCGCAAATTGGTATTCTACTGCCAGTGTTACTCCTGTAGACCGCTATTATGGAACGTTTCATAAAAAAGAACCTATGGCGGAGACTATAGAAAAAACCTATAAAGCCATGAATATACCAGAAGATCATATTTATGGTTTTGATCTGGATGTACCTAAGGGTAAGCGGGCACATTCTAACGGAGTGCGAAATTTGGATTATAAAGACCAGTGGATAGCATTACTTGGAAAAGGTAATTAATTATAAAAGCATCAATTGGAGATAAAATTAAAATACATGAATAAAAGAATATATCAATATTGCTGCTTACTGCTATTACTATTTACGTCGTGTAAAGAGGCAAACAAAGAAGTTGTAATAAAAACGGATATGAAAGAAAAGGTAGCTGCTAAAATGAATACATTAGGATTAATTGGTGGTACTTCTTGGCATTCCACCATAGAATATTATAGCATGATCAATCAGTCTGTGAATGATCATTATGGCAATAATACCAATCCACCATTGTTGGTTTACACACTTAATCAGGCTGAGGTTCATCGTTTTCAAATAGAAAACAAATGGGACTCCATTGCTCATATGCTCGTTAATGCTGCTAATAGTTTACATAGAGGAGGAGCAAAATCGGTACTTTTTTGCGCCAATACACCGCATAAGGTATATGATTTAGTTCAGCAGGAACTTGATTTCCCAATTATTCATATTGCAGATGCTACCGCTAAAGAGATTCATAAAAGGAAGGTGAAAAAAGTATTGTTCTTAGGTACAAAATATAGTATGGAAGAAACCTTTATCACTAAAAGAATTGAAGATAATGGTATAGAAGTATTGGTGCCTGAAGATCAAAAGGTGATAGACGAGTTACATAGAATAATAATTGAGGAACTTACTTATGGCAACATTGTGCCATCTTCAAAAGATTACGTTATGGAAGTCATTAAAAATGCCAAAGAGCAAGGTGCGGATGGTGTGGTTTTAGGTTGTACCGAATTTCCTTTAATGATTTTTCCAGAAGATGTGGATATCGCTGTATTTAATACAACAAAGATTCATTCAGATGCAGGTGTGAACTATATTTTAAAAAAATAATATGCAATTTTCTAAGCAGAATATCGGTCGTGTTTTAGGACCATTAGTTTTCTTTTTAATTTTATTTTTATTTCATCCAGAGGATTTGTCAAAAGAGGCAAATGCTGTTTTAGCCTCTGTGGCTTGGGTAGCTATATGGTGGGTAACGGAAGCAATCCCTATTTATGTAACTGCATTATTACCCTTAATACTATTCCCGTTAACAGGTGGTTTAAGTTTGACCGAGACGGCAACTTCTTATGGTCATAAATATATCTTCTTGTATATGGGCGGATTTATTTTAGCCATAGCCATTGAAAAATGGAACCTTCATAGGAGAATTGCACTAACCATTATCAATCTTATTGGTACCAATGTTATCAATATCATACTTGGTTTTATGCTAGCAACGGCATTTCTGTCCATGTGGATTTCTAACACTGCTGCAGCGGTAATCATTTTACCAATTGCTATGGCAATTGTGTATCAGTTAAATGATAACCCAGATACTGAAAAAAATGAGAATAAAATCTTTGGTAAAGCACTGATGCTTGCTATTGCTTATAGTGCATCTATTGGTGGTATTGCTACATTGATCGGTACACCTACAAATTTGGTATTGGCGGGAGTTGTGCAAACTACCTTTGGTAAGGAAATTACATTTTCAGAATGGTTTGTTTTAGGTTTTCCTATCGCAATTATTCTACTTTTCTTATGCTGGTATTACTTAACCAGATTTGCTTTTACCTTTAAACAAAAAGATTTCCCTGGGGGGCGTTCTGAAATTTCAGCGCGATTAAAAGCTTTGGGAAAAATGGGTTATGAAGAGAAATCTGTATTAGTGGTATTTGCCGTGACCGCTTTTGCGTGGATTGCTCGTTCATTTTTGTTGCAACGCTTTATACCCAAGATGGACGATACGATAATAGCAATGATGACAGTGGTAATTCTATTTCTTTTACCCACTCGTGAGAAAGGTAAAAGACTAATGGATTGGCAAGATGCCGTTAAACTACCTTGGGGAATATTATTACTATTTGGTGGGGGATTAACATTGGCTTTGGGCTTTGATACGAGCGGATTGGCACTTTGGATTGGGAGTAAGTTATCTGCCTTGCAAGTTTTACCATTTTTTCTATTGCTAATGATCTTGATTTCAATAGTAAACTTCATGACAGAGATAACTTCTAATATTGCGACCACTGCAATTCTTTTGCCCGTTCTGGTATCCTTAGCGCCGGTTTTAGGGGTGCATCCTTATTACTTAATGATTGCAGCAACCTTAGCAGCATCTTGTGCATTTATGTTACCTGTGGCTACACCGCCCAACGCTGTAGTTTTTGGTTCTGGTTATCTTGAAATGCAGGATATGGTTAAAAAAGGCTTTTGGTTAAATATTATATCTATACTTATACTAACTGTAGTGGTCTATATTGTTTTGCCAATGGTTTGGGATTTATCACTATAACCTTTATATAAAGACGTTTTAAAGGTTTTCAAATAACTGAATAATACATTTTACAATTAAATCAAGCATATGAAAATAGCCCTAATAGGTTTTGGAAACATAGGTAAATATCTAGCAGATTGGATTTTTACGAACGCTAGTTTCGAATTAAAATATATAGTTTCTCGTAAAGAGATTGCAAAAGAAACATGTGGTTTTAAAAATCATCCTGTTCAATTTAAAAAGGAAGTTTCAGCAGATCTAATTAACGATGTTGATATTATTATTGAATGTGCTACAAAAGATGTGGTTACTCAGTTATTAAAATTTCCAGAAATAGATCAGTCGGGCAAGAAGCTAATTGTTATTAGTACAGGTGGACTTTATGAAAATAAAATGGCTTTGTCACAATTGAAGAAATGCGAGGTTATTTTACCTGTTGGTGCCATTGCAGGTCTTGATGCTATTAAAGCTGTAAATGATGAAATTACCTCGATAGGGTTAAGGACAACAAAACATCCTAAAAGTTTAGAAGGGGCTCCATTTTTTGAAAACTCAAGTATCGATTTGGCTTCAATAGAAACTAGCCAAACTATTTGGAAGGGTAAGGTAAGTGAGGCGGTAAAAGAATTTCCTAAAAATATTAATGTCGCAGCTAGTTTATATTTTGCATCTAAATGTGAAAACTTAATGATTGAGATTGTTGCCGATCCCAATGCTAGTAGTAATATGCATGAGATTACTTGTGAAGGTGGTTTTGGTAAAATTTATACGCGTACCGAGAATAAACCAAGCCCAAATAACCCAAAAACAAGTTTTTTAGCCATTAAAAGTGTGGTGAGTGTACTAAGCAATTTGAACGCTACAGTTAAAATCAATTAATTCTTAAGTTGCTATTTTATCGTTACCGAATGTTGTTTTTAAAACTATGTTTGGTCCAGTATGGTCATTGATAATGTATTTCTCTATTACAAATACATCGAATTTTCTGTTATAGGTATATTGAAATATTTTCTTGGAGATATCTGTTACGGCTAAATATGCCAAGAAAAGGGGTTGACCTTGGGAATTAAATTACATCAGAATTTAAAATTAGTTTAACCCCGACAATTAACAGTAATACGGCGAATGCTTTTTTCAGTGTTACCCCAGGTAATTTGTGCGCAAGTTTTGCGCCTATTCTTGCAGTGAAAAAGCTAGCAAAACTCACACATATAAACGCGTACATGTGTACAAACCCTAACACGCCATTTGGTAAATCTTGTTTTACATTGGGGTCAATAAATTGACCGAAAACTAGAAATCCTATTGCTCCAGCACAAGCAATAGGTAGGCCACATGCGGCAGATGTACCAACCGCATGCTGAATTTTTAAACCATAATAGCTTAATATGGGAACGGTTAATGACCCACCGCCAATACCAAAAATAGCAGAAATAGCACCTATAAAACCACCTAATCCGGTTTGCCCAATAGGTGAGGGTAGTTTGCTAAAGTCATTTTCTTGTAGTGATTTATTTTTCATGAACAACATTTTTAACCCTACTAAAAAAGCACCTACACCAATAATTACCTGAAGGGAGTCGCCATGAATAACGGAGGCAACTGCAGCCCCGGTCAAGGAACCAATTACCAATCCTGGCGCCATGCGTTTCCATACGTTCCAATTTACGGCACCTTTACTATTGTGTGCACGGAGTGAACTAATTGATGTAACAATTATAGTAGCAAGAGATGTACCTATACCCACATGCGTAAGTGCAGCACTAGGAACGCCTTGTGCTTTAAAAATGTATATTAAGGCGGGTACAATTATCATACCTCCGCCAATACCAAACAAGCCTGCTAAAAGACCGGCAAAAGCACCAGCAGCTAAATAATAAAGAATAAATATATCCATAAGTAATTTGTAATGAGTCAATTAGTTTTTAGGTATCTATTTTGACTTTCATAAGGTAAAATTAAGCGATAAATGAATACTATTTTCCAATTAAAAGCCAACTTCTTTGCGTATAATTTCAGCTCCCGCACTTAAAGCGCTTAACTTACCTAGTGCTACATTTCTAGAAAGCGGTGCCATACCGCAGTTTGTGCTAGGATATAGGTTTTCTATAGCCACAAATTCAAGAGCTTTGCGCAGTGTATCAGCTACTTCCTCTGGTGTTTCAATAGTATTGGTTGCCACATCAATGGCACCTACCATTATTTTTTTACCATGAATTAGTTCCATTAGATGAAAAGGTACGTGTGAGTTATGGCATTCCAAGGAAACCATATCAATATTGGACTTTTGAATTTTAGGGAAAATTTCTTCGTATTGTCGCCACTCTGAACCCAATGTCTTTTTCCAATCATTGTTCGCTTTTATTCCGTAACCGTAGCAAATATGTATTGCGGTTTCGCAATTTAAACCTTCAATAGCCCTTTCCAATGTTGCCATTCCCCAATCATTTACATCATCAAAGAAAACATTGAATGCTGGTTCATCAAACTGTATAATATCTACCCCTGCATCTTGAAGTTCTCTTGCTTCTTGGTTGAGTGCTTTCGCAAATTCCCACGCCAATTTTTCTCGACTTTGGTAATGGGCGTCGTACAATGTGTCTACCATTGTCATTGGTCCTGGTAAAGCCCATTTTATACGTTTATCGGTCTGTTTACGCAGAAATTTGGCATCATCAACAAAAACTGCTTTTTGACGTGTAACTTCATCTACAACAACAGGAACACTTGCATCATAACGGTTACGAATTTTTACCGTTTTACGATTTTTAAAATCTACACCACTTAAATGCTCAATAAAAGTAGTTACAAAATGTTGACGAGTTTGCTCACCATCACTAATAATATCAATCTCTGCCAGTTGTTGTTCATGTAGAGAGACGCGTAAAGCATCTTGTTTCCCTTCAATGAGTTCATCACCCTCTAGTTTCCATGGTGACCAAAGTTTTTCGGGTGGTGCAAGCCAAGAAGGTTTTGGTAAACTTCCAACAGTGGATGTCGGTAATACATTTTTCATAATAAAATAATTAAATAGTGAAGTTAGCAGACCATTGTTCTAGGATGTTTTTATAAGGCTTTATAAAATGCTCTTCGGCAAATTTACCTTGCTCTATTCCTAACCTAGTTCGCTCTTCTCTGTCGTATGCAATATTTGTTAAAGAATGGTCTTGATTATGTAAACTTGGATTATAACAAAGTCCTGCAACAGCATTAGCGTTATAAATTTCAGGCCTATAGATCTTTTGAAAGGTTTCCATTGTACTTATAGTACTAATTAATTCAAGGTTCGTGTAATCTGATAATAGGTCACCAAAGAAGTAAAAAGCCAATGGAGCAACGCTGTTAGGTGGCATAAAATAACGAACCTTTAATCCCATTTTGTCAAAATATTCTTCTGTTAATGAAGACGTATTGCCTTCGTATTCAAAACCTAATATGGGGTGATGATTTCCAGTACGATGATATGTTTTGTTGCTTGATACACTTAAGCATATCACAGGAGGTTTTGAAAAGTGTTTTATATAGGTTTCAGAGTTTACAAAGCACTTAAATATATTGCCGTGTAATTCACCAAAATTATCTGGAATGCCATTGTTGTTTTTGCCCTTATTATGTTCAGAGAGTAAAATGCTAAAATCATAATCTCGCACATAAGAAGAAAAATTATTCCCAACAATACCTTCAATGCGTTTACCTGTTTTGTGGTCGTTAATATATGTTCTTAATACTTCTATGGATGGAAATGTTTTGCCACTTGCATCAATATCTATATCTACCGAGATAATTTCTAAATCAAGGGAATATCTATCATAATTGGGGTTATCCCATTTTGCTAAGCTATTGAAACGATTGTTGATCATTTGAATAGTGCTACGTAAGTTCTTTTGACGATTTTCTCCTCTTGCCAAGTTGGCAAAGTTGGTTGTTGTACGAGTACTATTGGACGGAATATAATTTTCGTTGAAATTAGTACGCTTTATTTGGAATACAACATCATTATTAATGGTTTTATGCGAGTGTTCAATTGCTTTCTTTTTGTTGACCTCTGAATTTTTTAATACGACCGATTTCATCTAAAGATAATTTGTAGTTTTTATGTCTTACAAAATTGAAATTAAAAGATGAATTAATTTAGTAAATGATAAAAGTTAGATGATTTATCTTTTTATTGTATTATTGCAGCAATTTTATCTTTTGAATATTGTGAAAATGAAAAAAACAGATAATTATTCTTTAGAAAATCTGGATATCATTGATTTGAAGTTGCTCAGAATACTTCAGAACAATGCTAAATTGACAACTAAGGAAATTGCAGCACGAGTAAATTTATCTCCTACACCTGTTTATGAAAGGATTAAAAGATTTGAAAAGGAAGGTCTAATTGAAAAGTATACAGCTATTGTAAATGCTGAAAAAGTTGGTAAGCAACTAACTGTATTCTGTAACATCACCTTAAAGGAGCACACTAAAGAAATAGGAAATAAGTTTGTGAAAGATATTGTTTCCCTTAAAGAAGTGGTAGAATGTTACAATATCTCGGGCGACTATGATTTTTTATTAAAAATCATGGTAGAGGACATGAAACACTATCAATCTTTTGTGATTAACGAGTTAGGGTCGGTAAAGAATATTGGGAGTGCGCATAGTACTTTTGTCATTGGAGTTATAAAAAACAGTTATGCGGTACCTATATAATTAGTAGTACTTTGTAGTGTAAATATTCTATTCTCTAAGTTTAGAGTTTGTTTTTTATGCCTTGCTTTGCTACTATTATTTTCTTTATCAATACAATTTGTCCAAGATGATAGTAACTATGTTCAATTAATCCATCAATATTTCTTTTATAGGTTCCGTATTTGACATCCACAAATTCTTGATTTAATTTTTCTTCAGGTAATTGCGCTATTAATTTTGCTAGATGTTCTGAATCTTCCCAGAATTTGCTTAAGAAGGACTTCCATTGACTTTTTGATCTTATTTCAGGAAAATCAAAACTATGTTTGTCTCTTATTTCAAGATTTCCACCAATAAATACATTTTTGATTCCGTAAACGAAGTAATGTACGTGTTGAGCTAATAGTGCAATAGTATTGAGAGAATCAATTTTTGATACAGCAATTTTCCAATCCAAATTTTCTAATTGGTCTTTATAATTAGTATTCGCTACCCAAGTTCCATGGAGGATTATTTCTCTAAATCTATTGGCTAATGTTATTGTTGATTTCATTTATTACGTCAATTTGGTCAAATTACTTACGAAGCGGTTGTATATAGAAACTTGCATGTTTGTGTGCGAAACTAATATAAGCGATTTTTATACCCTTAATGTAGGTTTCCGCCACATGGTTGTAAATTTCATTTGGTTTTGTTTAACTATGACCTAATTCTAATTTCTTGTGAGGTATATTATTGTCATCTTCAATTGGGCGTGTGACAAAACTGTGTTTTAGTAAATTTTGTGTCATATTTATCATTTCCGTTTTAATGGTCGACTTTCTCAATACACAGGCACTGTTTTTTTCCTTTCAATGATAAATTGGTCTCAAAATGAAAAATAAACGTGCCGTTTTTCTGAAAAATCACATTTAGGAGTGTAGATTTTTGGTACTGAAAAATTTGGTTTTGTAGACAATTTGTGAACTAAACCGTTGTCTTGGTACATTTTACCTATTGTAGCGAGAGGGGGGCACGATCCCCCGACCTCCGGGTTATGAATCCGACGCTCTAACCAACTGAGCTACCTCGCCATATTATTTTTAAACGGCTGCAAATATAGTGGTAATTTATTTGTTCTTCAACAAAACTTCATGAAAAAAATTATACTGATCATTTATTTTTTTATCATTTAGAAATATATATATTGCTCGGCATAAAGTAGCATGACAATGAGCGATAAAATAAAATTTGAAATAGAGTTTGTAATTCAGTCTTCACCACAAATGTTATATCAGTACTTAGCAACGCCTTCAGGACTGTCTGAATGGTTTGCGGATAATGTTAATTCTAGAGGTGAAAAATTTACCTTCATTTGGGACGGGGCAGAAGAAGAGGCTAAACTGTTAAAAAGAAAAACAGATGAGTTTGTACGTTTTGCTTGGGAAGAAGCAGACGATGATAGCTTTTTTGAAATGAAGATAATAGTTGATGAAATAACAAAAGATGTTTCATTGTTTATAACCGACTTTGCCGAAGAAGATGAGATAGACGAGTCTAAAATGCTTTGGACCAATCAAGTATCCGATTTAAAACAGGTATTGGGTTCAGCTTAAAAATATTCTTATTTACAGTATCTTTGAGCCTTAATTTTTAAGGCTTTTTTTATGTTCAATTTTAATGGCGGACTACTAGAGGATAATTCATCTTTTCTAAATGAAAAGAATAGGGGAGTGCAGCTGGGTGATGCCGTTTTTGAAGAGTTAAGGGTGGTGAACGGTGAAATAATTTATTTAGAAGATCATTATTTACGCCTAATGTCGTCCATGAGAATATTGAGAATGGAAATTCCAATGAACTTTACTATGGAGTTCATGGAAGCTGAAATTCTTAAGATATTCTCTGAAAGTGACCTTAAAAAAGCAAAGCGGGTTAAATTCAACGTTTTTAGAAATAGTCAAGAAGATTATTTAGATTCTGATAATAGTATTTCATATTTTATTAACAGCAGTACGTTAGAGAGTCCTTTTTTTGTATTGAACAATAACATTTATGAAGTAGAACTTTTTAAAGACTTTTATAAAAATTCTACAATGCTATCTAACTTAGATACCAACAATAAAATTTTAAGTGTCGTAGCTGCGATTTACGCCCGCGAAAATGATTATCAGGATTGTCTGTTGCTTAACGAGAGAAAGCAGGTTATAGAGGCTATAAATGGCAATATTTTTGTAGTAAAAGGTAGTCAGGTTAAAACTCCGCCCATTACCGATGGTTGTACTAATGGTATTCTTAGAAAAAAATTGGTAGAACTGATTTCTAATTTAAAAGAGTTTGAGTTTGTGGAAGACAGTGTTTCTCCTTTTGAGTTACAAAAAGCAGACGAACTTTTCATAGTCAATGCAATTGACGGAATTATACCTATAACCAAATACAGAAAGAAGGAATTTGTTAATACCGTTTCTAAAGGTTTATTGGGTAAACTAAATGCTGCGGCAAGAATGTCTTTGAGTCCCGGGAGTTAATTTAAACTTGGGTTCTCTGGAGCATTTGACCATAAAAGATAATTACCGCCTAATTGAATCATATTTTCTTTCCAAATGGCTTTTGCGGCCCTTTGAATGATTCTGCTTTCATGTTCATTTTCTACAACTATCCACGATTTTGAGGTAAGCTCTTCGTCCAGTTGTAAAGATGACCAACCCGAGTACCCTAAAAAGAATCGAATATCATCTTCTGATATAATTTCCTTATTGATCAATTCTACAGTGGTTTCAAAATCTCCTCCCCAATATATACCATCAGAAATCTCAACACTGTTGTCAATTAAATGCGGAACCTTGTGTATAAAATAGAGGTTGTCTTGCTCTACTGGACCGCCATTATATACTTGAAAAGGTAATTCTATTTCAGTAACCAATTCATTGATTTGGTACTCTAATGGCTTATTTAAAATAAAGCCAACAGAGCCCTCAGTACTGTGTTCTGCTAATAAAACTACAGACCGGTTAAACGAAACATCTCCGGTTAACGATGGTTCGGCCACTAGTAATTTTCCTTTGGTTGGCTTTAAAGCTATCATAAATTTGATATGATTATATTTCTAAAGTAAGACAAATCCTCTTAAAAATCAAAAACATAGAAATAAAAAAAGCGCCTTTTAAGGCGCTTTTCATAAATTTATCAGTGTAAAATTAGTTTACAGCTTTACCTAAATCAGCACCTGCTTTAAACTTAACTACATTTTTAGCAGCGATTTGGATAGTTTTTCCAGTTGATGGATTTCTACCTTCTCTTGCATTTCTTTTAGATACGGACCAAGAACCGAAACCTACTAAAGAAACTCTATCTCCTTTTTTAAGAGAATTTTCAACATTTCCCAAGAAAGATTCCAATGACTTTTTTGCCGCAGCTTTTGTGATGCCAGCGTCAGCTGCCATTGCATCGATCAATTCTGTTTTGTTCATAATGTGATAATTAATTGTGATTAAATAATTTATACCTACTAACAAATTTATATGGATTTCTGGGCAACGCAAGTAAAACGGGCGGAAATCCCTTATTTTGTTGATAACTCAGCGTGTTTGTTGATAAAGTAGGTTTTTTTCTACGTTTCTTTCAGCCCAATAATAACGGGGCTTCAGCCCATTTTTGCATTTTTTTCCAAATTAAGGCCGTTCAACAGGTCTTTTACTTGCATTCTTTTCTTACCCTGTAACTGTATTTCTAGTAGATTTATATATCCCTCTTTAACGGCTACTTTTATCTCTTTCTTATTAAAAACTAGCGTTCCCGCTGTAAGGTTATGTGTTTCGTTTTGGGTTTCTACCTTATATATTTTTGTGATGATATTTTGGTCACCATTGGTAAGTGTGGTCCAGGCCGCTGGGTATGGACTTAAACCTCTGATGAAATTATATATGGCAACGGCAGAATTGTTCCAGTTTATTTCACAAGTTTCCCTATGAATTTTATGTGCATCTTTTAAACTTGGTAAATTAGGCTGCGCATGGGTAGTAAAATTCCCAGATTCAATTTGTTCTACGGTTTTTAGTACGGTGTCTGCTCCTAAATGCATTAACCTATCATGTAAATCTTCGGCATTATCGGTTTCTTCAATCACTGCCTCGTCTTGCATAATTATTTCACCAGTGTCAATTTTTTCGTCAATAAAAAATGTGGTAACTCCTGTTTTTGTCTCTCCATTAATAATTGCCCAATTGATAGGGGCTGCACCACGGTATTGTGGCAATAGTGAAGCATGTAAGTTAAATGTGCCATATTCGGGCATACTCCAAACTACTTTGGGTAACATTCTAAAAGCAACAACAATTTGTAAATTGGCGTTTAGCGATTTTAGAGTATTTAAAAAATCTTCGTCTTTTAGATTAGTAGGTTGTAGTACTTTAAGATTATTTTCAACGGCATATTTTTTAACTGCAGATTGATTAAGTTTTCTTCCTCTGCCCGCAGGTCTGTCCGGTGCTGTAATGACGCCAACAATATTATATTCATTTTTCACCAATTTATCTAAAATGCCTACGGCAAAGTCCGGTGTTCCCATAAATACAATTCTCAATGCTTCCATATTATAATAGTTGGTATTCGTTAATGTTGTTTAATGTAATATAATTATCCTCCAAGAGCTCTTGTATTGCTGCAATGGTTATCTCTTGAGTGGTATTGAGTTTATATTGTAATTCTCGTGAACCTGCATTTTTCTCTTTTAATATTTGGATGATTTTTATTTTGGCGTGAACAATAGGTGTGTTTCCTGTTGACTGACTAACGCAAACATCACATATTCCGCAGGGTTGTTCTTGTTGTTCTCCAAAATAATGTAAGAGCTGTATGCTTCTACACATAGTATCATTTTCAATGTAAGTAAGCATAGCATCAACTTTTGCTATTTTAAGTTGGTTTTGTTCTTCAATATTTTTTGCAAATACATTTATAGTCCTGTCATCATCTCTTGGTACCAAGAAAAACATTTCTAAATCGCTAGATGCGCTTGTGTAATCTATAATCTCATCTTTTGCCAATTGTTCAAAATTTTGATGGATCATTTTTTCTGGTAGAGCTGTTTTTTTGGATAATACATAGGTGTTAATATGTGTGTCAAATTCAAATAACCCACCATAGGTTCTAAGTATAGTTTTTATAAAATCACCCAGTCTGTTGTTCTTATCTATATATCTATAAAGGGTGTCCTTGTCTGTTATAAATTTAATGGTAATTTTTTTTGAAAAGTTTTCAGAAAGTGAAATAACCGAATTTCTGTCCAATAACTGTAAGGTGTTATAAGTAACAAAGGTATTGAGCTTATAAATGCTACAGAATTTATTGAAATTAAGATGAAATTTTGCTTCGGTGAATTCGCCAAATCCAATTTGAAAGAAAGTATTTAGTTTTTTATAGATCAACTTCACCTGGGCAACACTAGGTAGAATTTCAATAAACTGCCTTTTTACCAGAACTTTATCAGTTGTATTGGTCAGTATTATTGCTTTTGAAAACTCCCCATTTCTACCGGCTCTACCAGCCTCTTGAAAGTAATTTTCTAAACTATCGGGAATTTGATAATGTATAACCAATTCTACGTCTGGTTTGTCTATGCCCATACCAAAGGCATTGGTGGCGACCATAATTTTGTACTTGTTCTTAAGCCAAAAATTCAATCGTTCTGTTTTTTTTGCCTGATCTACACCGCCATGGTAAAAAGTAGCACTAAGGTTGTTGTTCACCAGGAACTTAGACAATTCTTCCGCCATTCTTCTACTTCTAACGTAAATTATGGCACTATGCCGTACTTTTTGGCAGTGTTGTTTTAAAAACCCTCTTTTATCTTCGGTAAACTGAACTTCTAGCCCAATATTTTTTCTAAAAAATGAATCCTTTATGATTAAAGGGTAAGTAAGTTCTAATGAACTGATAATATCTTCACTTACTCTTTTTGTAGCCGTTGCGGTCAAAGCTACCATTGGAGGAGTAGGGTGTAATTCCCTTAAAATGGAGCAACTTAAATAGGCGGGTCTAAAATCATGTCCCCATTGTGATATACAGTGAGCTTCATCAATAACATACATAGAAACGTTCATGCCTTTTATACGCTCTTGTACTAATTCTTGTTGTAGGCGTTCCGGTGATAGGTATAGGAATTTGTAATTACCATAAATGCAATTATCCAATAGTTTATCGATCTCGTTGAATTTAAGTCCGCCTTTTAGACCTATGGCTTTAATGCCTGATGATTGAAGATTGTTTACTTGGTTTTCAATTAAAGCGATAAGCGGCGATATTACAATGCAAATGCCTTCTTTTGATAACGCAGGAACCTGAAAACAAATAGATTTTCCACCACCAGTGGGCAGTAGACCTAGTACATCTTGACCATTGATTATGGCATTGATGATTTCTTCTTGAGAGCCCCTAAAACTATCAAAACCCCAGTATTTGGATAAGATTTCTTTTGGGGTATTATTCACTAGCGCCGTTTATATGGTCTATTACAAATTGCAATCTATTTTCAATGGTTCCAAAAGGAACTTCAACAGGTTTGTACCCTAATTGTATGTACGTGTTTTCCAATTGTTCATGAATACCACAAGCTTGCTCAAAATTTTCCATTCTTTCATTATCCTGTACATAGATTTCTTTCCATGGTGGTAGTATTAACACTTCGTCATACCTGTTTTTTGAACATAAATCGGCATAACGTGGCTCAGGAGATTGCCCAAAATAGTTCATATATGCAATAACGTCAGGTAATCCACGATCGTAGAACACGTGTTCCTCATTTATGTTGTTACCGTTCTCAAAATGCTTTAAGCGAGCATTGATCAACTCATCGTTAAAGCTCTTGGCATCTTTAACAAAATCAATAGGGTTGACCAATTGATCTTCTAATGAAACATCGCCCAATGCATCTAAAGTCATGGTTCTTATAACTTCATGAAAACAATGGTAGCCATTATTTTCTAGGGATGATATCAATACAGTTTTTCCAGTCCCAGGTCCTCCTGTGACAACAATTCTTTTGCTTTTCAAACTCTTATATTATAAACGCAAAAGTACATAAACCGCTAGTATTAAAAAACTGGTGTATTAGACTTATCTTTGCTTAAAATATGAGTTATGGACGAAAAGAATCCAGAGGAATTTTATAAAAAATTAAGAGAGCAGCTTACAGAAACTTCTAAATGGCCGTCTAATTATCTTTACAAGTTCATTGTTGAAACCGCTACAGGTAAAATAGACCAGATCGAAGCAATTTTTGATAATATGGGAGCTGTCATCAACTTAAAGAAATCCAAAAATGGAAAATATACCAGTGTTTCTATTACCGTTAATTTAAACGGACCTGATCAGGTTATAGAAAAATATAAAGAAGTTGGTGAAATAGGAGGGGTAATCTCCTTATAAAATAGCATTTCATCTATAATTTTATTAATTTGGCATCGTTATTAGAACACTTCTCAAACACAATAAGCTAAAATTTTCAATTTGCAATTAGTAGAAAACCTAGAATATAATACGGAGCGTCCTCATTTGATCATACCTGAATACGGTCGTCATTTTCAAAAAATGGTAGATCATGCAGTATCCATTGAAGATCGCGAAGAAAGAAATAAAGTAGCCCAGGCAATTATAAGTGTAATGGGAAATCTGCAACCACATTTACGTGATGTGCCAGATTTTCAACATAAACTTTGGGATCAACTTTTTATCATGTCTGATTTTAAATTGGATGTGGACTCACCTTTTCCAATTACTTCAAAAGAGGTATTGAAACAAAGACCCGATGCATTAGAGTATCCACAGAATTTTCCTAAATACAGGTTTTATGGCAACAACATAAAACGAATGATAGATGTAGCTGTAGAGTGGGAGAAAGGTGATAAACGCTCTGGTTTAGAGTATGCAATTGCCAACCATATGAAAAAATGCTATTTAAACTGGAACAAAGACGTTGTTGACGACAAAGCTATATTTAAGCATTTATTTGAGTTGAGTGATGGTCGTATAGACTTGGCTTCAACAGGTGAAAGCTTAACGGATAGTGGTCAGTTTTTGAAGAATAGAGTAGCCAAAAACCCTAGGTCCAGTTCAAATAAAAAAAATCAAAGAAATAATAACCGCGGTAAAAAACGCTATTAATTTCCACTTCTCTAGATGGGGACATTCAAAATTGAAGGAGGGCACCAGTTATCTGGTGAAATAACACCTCAAGGTGCAAAGAACGAAGCACTTCAAATACTTTGCGCTGTACTACTTACAGATGAAAAAGTAACGATCAACAATATACCGGATATCGTTGATGTAAATAAACTCATTGCACTTTTAGAAGATCTAGGTGTAAAAATTCAGAAGAAAGGCAAAGGCTCCTATACATTTAAGGCAGACGATGTTAATTTAGATTATTTACAATCTGATCAGTTCAAGCAAGATGGTAGAGGTTTAAGGGGATCTATTATGTTGGTAGGCCCATTATTGGCGCGTTTTGGAAAAGGATATATTCCTAAACCAGGTGGTGACAAAATTGGACGTAGACGTTTAGATACCCATTTTGAAGGCTTTATTAAGCTTGGTGCAAAATTTCGCTACAACAAGGAGGAATATTTCTATGGTGTTGAAGCAGATAAGCTGAAAGGTACCTATATGTTGTTAGATGAAGCTTCTGTAACCGGAACTGCAAATATTGTAATGGCAGCTGTCTTGGCAGAAGGTCAAACAACTATTTACAATGCAGCATGTGAGCCTTATTTACAGCAACTTTGTAAAATGCTAAATAGAATGGGCGCTAAAATTACAGGCGTTGGTTCCAATCTATTGGTTATTGATGGAGTTGAAAAATTAGGAGGTACAGATCACCGCATGTTGCCCGATATGATCGAAATTGGTAGTTGGATCGGTTTGGCGGCAATGACTAAAAGTGAATTGACCATTAAAGATGTAAGTTGGGATGATTTAGGGCAAATACCTACGGTATTTGGTAAACTAGGTATCACCTTAGAAAGAAAGGGAGATGATATTTACATTCCTGAGCATAAAGATGGCTACGAAATTCAAAATTATATAGATGGATCTATTTTAACCATTGCAGATGCGCCTTGGCCGGGATTAACTCCAGATTTATTGAGTATTATTTTGGTAGTTGCCACACAATCTAGGGGAGAGGTATTGATTCATCAAAAGATGTTTGAAAGCCGTTTGTTCTTTGTAGATAAGTTATTGGATATGGGGGCAAAGGTTATTCTTTGTGATCCACATAGGGCTACTGTTATTGGTCATGATTTTCAATCTACATTAAAGGCGACCACAATGACCTCGCCAGATATTAGAGCAGGTGTTTCTTTGTTAATTGCAGCATTATCCGCTAAAGGAACGTCTACCATTCATAATATTGAACAGATAGATCGTGGTTATGAAAATATAGATGAAAGACTACGCGCTATTGGTGCTAAAATTGTTAGAGTGTAATACTTTAATTATAAAATAAATAAAACTCCATAGTAGATGCTTGTCTATTATGGAGTTTTTTAGTTTTTATACTATTTTTCTATAACTGTCCCATCAGGATATTGAGCAAATCTACCACGATTAACTTCATGGGTATGGTCAGGGTATCTCCATGGCCATCCTCCAAATTGTGTGGTTCTAAATTCATTCATCGCATTTTGTAATTCTTCATCGGTATTCATTACAAACGGACCGTATTTAGCAACAGGTTCTTCAATAGGTTTACCTTGTAGCATAAGTAAATGGGCATCTGCACCAATGGCTTCTATCTTAATTTCTTTAGTGGCATCAACATTTACGCCATGATTTGGCTCTATGGATTCTCCTGCAAGATTTATGGTGTTGCCATCATAAAAATAAATTGTCCTTTGTGTACCTATTTTTGCTTTAGGCAGTGTAAGGGTCCCATTTAATTCAACTGTAATATTCCAAATGGCAACATCATTCTCTGGATCATTTGCCCAAGAGTCAGGTGCTGGATCTGGTGCATTGTTTGCTTTAAATTGCCCGGCAATAACTTTTACGCTGGCGTTTTCTAATTTAACAACAGGAATTTCTTCGTGCCATAACATTTTAAAGTGTGGGTCTACAAATTTACTTTTAGCAGGTAAGTTCAGCCAGATTTGAAATAACTCTAAAGGATTTTCTTTTTGAGTGTGTACCAAGGGAAACATTTCTGAATGCTGAACACCTCTGCCGGCCGTCATCCATTGAACATCACCTTCACCAAAACGCCCAGCGGCACCAAGTGAATCTGAATGATCACAAAATCCTTTATTAACAATGGTAATCGTTTCAAATCCACGATGTGGATGAGCAGGAAAACCTGGCACCGTTGTACCATGATACATTCTATACCCATCCTTTATTTCAAAATCATTCCCTAAAGTTCTTCCTTCTAATGAATCATCTGGTCCTAACTCTCCATTGCCTTTTGGATAATGGTCTAAATGATAAACACAAAATAAGAAGGGATCTTGTGTTTGCCATGGAAAGCCTAGTTTGAAAATGTTTTTAATTTCCATATTTGTTTTAGTTGTCAATTAAACAATCAGTGAACCGCATTGTTGATTTCTACCCAATTGTTCTCTGGGTCTTTTAAATAAATCTGCCTAACACCATCCGCTCTTAAGGTTACTGAATTCTCTGCCCCTGGCCAGTCATAATACGTAATTTGTTTTTTTTCTAAAGAGGCTATTAATTCACCTAATTTTTGGGTAGCTAAACATAGGTGTACACTTTTGCTGTGCTGCATGGCAACACTATCTTTTCCTATTAAATGTAGCTGAGAATTACCTTGTATAACAAACCACTTAAATCCGCTTGGCGCTGATGGATGCGGTATTTCTTTGAGGTTTAAAACGTTTTTGTAAAAATCTCCCACCTTGTCCAAATCTTTAACGATTACAGAATAATGGTCATAATTAAAATCAAACGATTGGGCAGAGACAACTGTACTACATATGGTAAATAGTAGTATGGTTATTTTTTTCATTGTTTTGTTGTTTAAGTTTGGTTCAAGTTACTTAAAAATGAAAGAAGCTATCTGTTAAGATAGCTTCTTTTTTCTTTAGAATTATTGACCGTTTAATGGTGGTGGCCCATCTATCATAGGTTCATAAACTTCATCACCTTTACGTGTTTTGTATTCTTCTTTTACTTTATTCACCAATTTTGGATTTTGAAAGAGGTCTAGCATAGTCATTGCCATTGCCTTAGATGCATGAATCATTCCTTTATGACCAATAGACATGCCGCCACAAGCCACTACGGCCCAGGAATGCCACGGTGTGCCAGTAGGAGCTACTGATACCCCTAAATTTATATTTGGTACGTTCCAACTTACATCACCAACATCTGTAGATCCACCACCTGGATTCTTTTCCGTTTCCTTTAATGGATGTACCGATCCGTCTATTCCCACCTCTGGTTTACCTGTTGCTTTTTGTATTGCCTTACCAAAGGCAGTTTCTTCTTCAGTATAGGTAATAGGACCTAACAATTCCAAATTAGATTGCATAATTTCTCCCCCAGACCGGTTTACCAATGTTTCGTAAATACCCGATACCAAAGAAATCTTATAATCTACATTGGCCATAATAGCGGCACCTTCCGCCATTTCTTTTACACGTTCATAAGTGGGTAACATTTTTGATCTTTTGGGATCTCTAACACGAACCCAAAGCTTGGCATAGTCTGGGACTACGTTAACCACTTGACCTCCATCTTGAATATGATAATGTATTCTAGAAGTTGGTAAAATATGTTCTCTATAATAGTTTATCCCGGTGGTATAAAGCTCTAGGGCATCAGAGGCACTTCTTCCATTCCATGGATCGGCAGAAGCGTGAGCTGTTTGACCGTAAAATTCTACGATAAAATCTATTAGCGAAAGTCCGCTCTGTACGTCTGCCTCTATTTGAGCAGATGGGTGCCAGCTTACATTGACATCTACATCATCCCAAAGTCCGGCCTTTACCATCCAAACTTTTGCAAAATACTTTTCTTCTGCAGGTGTGCCTAAAAATTTAACCGTTCCTTTTATTTTTCCGGCTTCCATCAATTCTTTAATAGCAATTGCCGAACCCAAACTTGCGGTACCAAACATGTTGTGACCACAACCATGCCCAGCCGCACCTTCTTCATAAGGTTCTTTTACGGGTGATGCCTTTTGAGAAATTCCAGGCAAGGCATCAAACTCTCCCAAAATACTGATTACGGGACTTCCTGATCCGTAAGTAGCTGTAAAAGCGGTTGGGATATCTGCAACGCCTCTTGTAACTTTTAGCCCATTTTTTTCAGCATAATCGGCTAAAATTCGTGAAGATTCACTTTCGTCAAAAGCAGTTTCTGCCAATGCCCAAATAGAATCGCTAATTTTAATTAATTCTTCTTTGTGTTTTTCAACAGAAGTGATGATTTGGTTTTTGTCTTTGCTCATTTTCTGGGCAAAAACTGTTGCACTCAAGCAAAAACAGAGCGCCATTAGAATTGTTTTTTTCATTTTTTCAATTAGATTAAGTAGTTGTTTTGATTAGTCCTTTTAAATATACTCAACTTTAACCTAATTTCTTCTGATGATTTTTTGTATTCTGAATAATTATGAAAATCGTAATTATGATACTGCTTCTTTGTAAGTTTCTAAGCAGCGTTCCCTTGCCATTTTGTGATCTACCATTTTTTCTGGATAATCTTCAGTACCATATTCAGGAATCCATTCTTTTATGTATTTTTTGTCCTTATCAAATTTATCTACCTGTGTCATGGGGTTAAATATTCTAAAGTAAGGTGCCGCATCTACACCACTGCCTGCTGCCCACTGCCAATTGCCAATGTTAGAGCTCATCTCATAGTCTAATAATTTTTCCGCAAAATAGGCTTCTCCCCAACGCCAATCTATCAATAAATGCTTACATAGAAAACTAGCAACTAACATTCTTACCCTATTGTGCATGTAACCTGTTTCATTTAACTGCCTCATGCCGGCATCGACCAATAAATATCCTGTCTTGCCTTTTTTCCATTTGTCAAATTCTTTTTCATTATTGCGCCATTCTATTCGGTCATACTTGGCTCTAAAAGCATTGGTGACCGTTTTAGGATAATGGTATAAGATGGACATGAAAAATTCTCTCCAAATTAATTCGCTCCAAAATACTTTGTTTTGTTCGGCTATTGCCTTTTTCATCATTTTACGTATAGATACGGTACCAAAACGTAAATGAGGTCCTAATCTAGATGTTCCTTTATCCTTTGCGGGAAAATTACGAGTGTCTTCGTAATTGTCTATTAAGGTAGTGGTTACATCATAATCTGGGACTTCAATTTTAGATTTTTCAAAACCGATATCTCTTAATGATAAATTTGGTAATCTGGTATTCTTTATCAAATTCGATAGATATTGGCTGGTGTAATGAATGTCTAAATCCCTATCGGCATTAAACTGTTCTTGCCACTTATTTTTATATGGTGTGTAAACAACATAAGGGTCACCGTCACTTTTTACAATTTCAGATTTTTCAAAAATCACCTGATCTTTGAAGGTCTTAAATTCAATTTCATTTTCCTTTAAGAAATCGGAGATTTTCTTATCTCTGTTCTTTGCGTAAGGTTCATAATCCCTATTGGTAAATACGGTTTTCACATTAAAATCTTCAATGATTGTTTTAAAAGCATCAATTGGAGAACTGTGATACATTGCAATAGAGCATTCATATTCTTCTTGTAGGTGCTTACGCATGCGCTGTAGAGTATCATGAATAAAGGATACCCGAGCATCGTTTTCTGGCAATTTGGATAGTATTTCTTTATCGAAAATGAAAATGGGCAATACTTGATGATTACTTTTCAAAGCTTCTAAAAGACCAACATTATCATCTAACCTTAAATCTCTTCTAAACCAAAACAGTGATACTTCTTGTGACATTTAGTGTATGTTTAATGTTGAGAGTCCGCCATCAACTCCAATTATTTGTCCGGTCATCCAAGCGCCTTTTATCACTTAATAAAAATATTGCGGTTTCTGCAATATCCTCTGCATTACCAATTCTGTTTAAAGGGTGGCGCTCGTTCATTAATGCTCTTTTCTTATCATTGTTCAATAGTCTTTTTGCCAAAGGTGTATCTACTAATGATGGGGCAATAACATTCACTCTTATCTTTGGCGCATATTCTGCAGCCAAGGACTTGGCAAATCCCTCAATTGCTCCTTTAGATGCTGCTACACTTGTATGATATGGCATTCCTGTACCAACGGCAATAGTACTGAAAAAAACGATACTAGATTGTTCGTTCATTCTAGAGATAATGTGTTTCATAACTTTTACTAAGGCAAAGAAATTGAGTTCCATGTCATCTTTTATCGTCTCTAAAGACATCATTTTAAAAGGTTTTAAATTGATGCTGCCGGGGCAATATACAAATCCGTCTATTTTTTCTGGTAATGTAGACAAGTCAAGTTCATCTACCGTAACATTGAAAGTGATGTGGGTAATGTTCTTATGTTGCAGGTTTTCGCTTGTTCTTGATGCCACAAATAAATGGTGTGTGTCCTTTAACGTTGCAATTATGGACTGCCCAATGCCGTATGAACCGCCTATCAAAAGTATATTTTTCATTTAAAAAGATTTAAATTCAAGTTGTGTTGGAATATTTTCTATGGAACCGAATAGTTCTTGTAATTTTTGCTCTCGAAAACTGAATATCTCTTGCAGTTGTTTTTTTACCAAAATAGGATGAGCGATCTGACCTAATATCCCTAATGGTAGTTTATAGTCAATGATATCTTCCATTTCTACACCTTCATCAATTTCTTTTATAAAGTGTTTATGATGCCAAAGTGCATAGGGACCAAATCTTTGTTCATCAACAAAATAGCTTCCCTGCGCCACATGCGTAATCTCTGTTACCCATTTTGTGGTAAACCCAGGAATTGGAGAAACTTTATATTGAATTATCTGACCGGGAAACATTTCCCTGTCTGCCCCGGTAAGTATATTGAAACCCATATGTTTTGGGGTAATAACTTTTAAGTTTGCAGGGTCTGATAAAAATTGCCAAGCTTCATGCCTTGAAATAGGTAAAGCCTGTTTAGAATGTAGCTGATATAATTTCATATCTTATTTTGAAAATAAAACAAATATTATTTTGTTTAAATAATTGTAAAAATAGTTAAACAATTTAATAATAACATTTTTATCGGTTCAAAAATTAACTTTATCGATTAAAATAAATTTAGGTTGCTTAAAAACAGCAGATTATCATTATTCTATCTTATTTTGCATCAATGAAAATCTTAAATCTTCTATTGTTTGTCACTTTCACTATCATTTGCAACGCTATTGGTAATGCACAGCAAAACGTTCAAACCGTGGGTGAACTGCCAAGTGATGTTTTTGAAACTTCTGGTCTAATTCATTACAACGGAAATCTAATTACCCATAATGATTCTGGTAATGAACCAATTTTGTATGAATTGGATACCTTGTCTTTAACCATTCAAAGAAGAGTAACCGTCAATAACGTAACCAATATTGATTGGGAGGCAATTTCTCAAGATGAGGATTATATCTATATAGGTGATTTTGGCAACAATGTTGGTACAAGAACAGATTTGGCAGTGTATAGAATTTCCAAAGATGAATATACTAGCTCAAATACTGTAACGGCCGAGATAATTAATTTCTCTTATGAGAACCAACAAAACTTTGAAAATAATGGCAACAGTGATTGGGATGCAGAAGCGTTTATAGTGCTTGAAGATAATATACTAGTTTTTACAAAGCAGTGGCAAAGTCTAGGGTCAGAGGCTTATCAATTTTCCAAATTACCTGGAAATCATGTAGCCATTAGCGTGGGAGCCATTGAGAATATTGGTTTGGTAACCGATGCTACCCATGATATTGAAGCTAATAGATTAGTATTGATTGGTTATTCATCAATTTTAAGCCCTTTTGTTGGTTTGGTAGAAGATTTAAAAATTGATATGCCTTTTGAAGGATTTACCCAGGAATCTCTTGGACTTAATTTTGTGCAGGCGGAAGGGATAACACAAACAACTTCTGGTAGCTATTTTTTCTCTTCTGAATACTATTCTAGACAAACACCCACTATTGAATCTCCATCAAGGTTATTCTCATTTCAAATACCATTAGTTGATTCTGAAGAACCTGAGGAACCGGAAACTCCCGATGAACCAGAGAATCCAAATGAGCCGGATAATCCAGATCTGCCAGATGACAATGACGGAGATGTAGAGGATGAAAAATTGATTATTTACAAGGACCATTCTTCTGATCATTATTATTATTCTATTTCTACCGATAAAAATGTTTACGGGAAAGTAATTTATGATGTTACCGGTAAAGAGGTTTGGCAGAATTCTGAAAATGTAGAAAAAAAAGGTATCATTATCCAGCATTTAGAATCTTCAATATATTACATGGCTATTTTTTTAGAAGACAGTATTGTTTCTACTCCCTTTGCTGTTTATTAAACTATAGGGTATACTATTTAAGTATTTGTTAACATTTCTACCCTTTCTTTATAGCTAGTTTTGTGATTATAACTAATCACACAAAAAATCATGAACAAAGTAGTACTTTTTTTATTGGCAATTGTTGCCTCTTTAACTGTTGAGGCTCAAATAAATACTCCTGCACCTAGTCCTGCAGCGAAATTAATTCAGACTGTTGGACTAACAGAAGTAAGCATTGATTATTCAAGACCATCTATGAGAGGTAGAAAGGTATATGGTAATTTGGTGCCTTTTGACAAATTATGGCGTACAGGTGCAAATGCATACACCAAAGTTTCTTTTGATACCGATGTTACTATTGGAGGTAAAGAGGTTAAAGCGGGCACATATTCAATTTTTACAAAGCCAGGAGCTTCTAATTGGGAAGTTTATATTTATACTGATATTGTTGGTGGTGGAACACCTAGTAAATGGGAGGAGAGTAAAATTGCTGCACAATTAACAACACCTGTATATAATATTGAAATGCCGGTTGAAACTTTTACCATCACCGTTGATGATGTTACCAGTAACGGTGCTAGTATTGGAATAATCTGGGAGAATACCTATGTAGCCATACCTTTTACGGTTCCTACCGATGCTGCCGTTATGAGTAGTATTGATAAAGCCTTGAACGGACCAACTGCTGAGGATTACTATGCTGCCGCTGTTTACTATTCAAGCGAAGGAAAGGATGTTAAAAAAGCAAAAGAATGGATGGACAAAGCTATGTCCATGACAGAGAAACCTGCATTTTGGCAACTAAGACAACAGTCTTTAATTTTGGCTAAGGCAGGAGATAAGAAAGGGGCTATTGAGGCTGCAAAAAAATCTTTGGAGGGTGCAACCGCAGCCGGAAACAATGATTACATTAAAATGAACAATGATTCTATAAAAGAGTGGAGTTCTAAGTAATTACTACAATGTCTAAAATGTAAAAAGTCCGTGTTTAGCACGGACTTTTTTTTATGGAAATTATTGTTGTTTTATTCAAATACCTTAACACCATCATCTATGGCCAAATGGTAATATTCAGCATCTATACCTGTTTTGTTTTTATAAGACCTAAGCAAAGCCTTTATACTTTCATTTAAAGATTTTGTTTCTATAAGGTTTATGGTACAGCCACCAAAACCGCCACCCATCATTCTAGAGCCAAGTACCCCATCTAGTTCCTCACCAATTTTTACCAAGTGGTCTAATTCGGTGGTAGTAATTTCATATTCGGTTGACATGGCCCAATGACCATCTTTTAAAACATTACCGACAGCAATGGCATCACCAGCAGTTAATTCTTGCATCATTTGCAATACACGTTCATTTTCTTCTATGATATATTTTGCCCGTTGAATATCAATTTCATTTACCTTATTTTTTACTTTGACCAGATCATCCTTGCTTATATCTCTTAATGATTTTACTTGGGGTCTATAGGCTTGAACTTGCTTAACAATGTTCTCACATGATACACGTCTTTTATTGTATTCAGAATCAACTGCTAAATTATGTTTGATGTTAGAGTTGATCAAGACCCAACTATAACCATCTAAATTAATTGGAATATACTTATGGCTTAGATCATTGCAATCTAAAAAAAATGCATTTCCTTTTTTACCGAAAAGCACGGCATATTGGTCCATAAGCCCACAATTTAATCCAATCTTATGTTCTGCTTCTTGTGCGATTAGTGCAATATCTTCCCTTGAAATTTCTTTTTCAGATACTTGTGTTATGGCGTAAATAAATCCACAGCATAGTGCAGCAGAGGAGGACAGACCTGATCCAATTGGTATATCTCCGCCAAAAACACAATTCATTCCTTTTAAAGGGTAGTCTCTGGCTATTAAAATTTCAATGATTGCTTTAAAGTAGTTTCCCCAAAAAGATTCAAATACCTTGTGCTCACCATTTAATTGAAAAACTATTTTCTCCGGTTGGGTCAAAAACGATTCTATCTGAATATTGTTTTCTTTATTACCCGAAACCGCAAAATATATACCTTTTTCAATAGATGCGGGTAGCACAAGGCCTTGGTTGTAATCTGTATGCTCACCAATTAAATTGATGCGCCCAGGTGCCTTTATTAGAATGGGATTTTTAATATAATTATCTTCAAAATAGGACTTAACTTTATGATGTATCATTAAGCGGTTGGGTTGTTCTTAA
Organism: Maribacter sp. UBA3344; assembly: GCF_002362375.1. Classification (NCBI taxonomy): domain Bacteria; kingdom Pseudomonadati; phylum Bacteroidota; class Flavobacteriia; order Flavobacteriales; family Flavobacteriaceae; genus Maribacter; species Maribacter sp. UBA3344. Next base: position 51,819 of record NZ_DERI01000005.1, read on the forward strand.
GTTAATGGCTTCTTTAACATTCGGTCAAAAGCTTCAAATATAAAAGATATTACTATGACCAATGCTGCGCCACAGAAGTTTAGCCATAAATAACCTAATTTTTCTTGTCCGGACGGGTAAATATGAATTAGGTAATAATAAATAATACAGATAATAATTTGGGTTACCACAGCCGCAAAAAATACAGCATTACCTTTAATGAATTTGAAGAAAAATGCAATTAAAAATATCCCTAATACATTTCCATAAAAGATACTACCAATAATATTTACCAACTGAATAAGATTATCGAAAAGATTGGCAATACATGCAATCAAAATAGCGACAATACCCCAAATTAGAGTAAAAAATTTAGAAGCTTTGACGTAGTGGGCTTCGGTTAGTTGTGTCGAACTTCTATTTCTTTTATATAGATCTAAAGCCGTAATGGTCCCTAAAGCATTTAATTCCGATGCAGTGGACGACATTGCGGCAGACAGTATTACAGCTAGCAATAACCCAACAAGTCCTGTGGGTAGGTTGTTGAGGATAAAGTGTATAAAAACATAATCTTTGTCATTGGTTTCTACAACATCATTAGCTTGACTTATAAGTGATTTTGCGGCTATTCTATTAGTACTGTCTTTTTGGTTAATGCGAATAATCTGCTTTTTAGCTTCTTCAACGGCGGAATATTCTTTTATTTCCAATGCAGCGGAAAACTTGTTTTGGGCTATTCTTTTTTCTGCTTCTAAAGCTATTTGTCCTTCTTGCAGTAGTTTGTAGTCTTCAGCATATTCAGATTCCATAACCGCTTGTGTTGCAGAAGGGTTGAAATTTAAAGGAGATGGATTGTATTGATAGAAGACAAAAACCATTACACCTACCAATAAAATAAAGAATTGCATGGGTATTTTAAAAATGGCATTGAACACAAGTCCTAACTGACTTTCTCTTATGGATTTGCCTGAAAGATATCGTTGAACCTGACTTTGGTCCGTACCAAAATAGGCTAGAAAAAGAAAGAGTCCGCCTGTGATCCCGCTCCAAAAAGTATATCGACTAGAGGTATCCAGATCAAAATTCAAAATTTCAAGTTTGTTACTGGCACCTGCAATTTTCATTGCTTTGCTAAATGTAATATCGGTAGGTAAGTAGCCCAATATAAAAAAGAAAGTGATGAACATACCGGTCATAATTATGAACATCTGCTGTTTTTGCGTAACACTAACAGCGTTTGTGCCACCGGAAACAGTGTAGATAATTACCAGGGTTCCAATAATAATGTTCAAGGTTCTTAGGTCCCAACCTAAAACAGCCGATAAAATAATTGAAGGTGCAAATATGGTAATACCTGCTGCTAAACCTCGTTGAATTAAGAATAAAACCGCTGCTAGTGACCTAGTCTTTAGATCGAACCGGCCTTCTAGAAATTCATAGGCGGTATACACCTTCATCTTATGGTAAAGAGGCACAAAAACCATGCAAATGATAATCATGGCAAAGGGCAATCCAAAATAGAATTGTACAAACCCCATTCCGTCGTGAAAGGCTTGACCTGGTGTTGAAAGAAATGTTATGGCACTTGCTTGCGTTGCCATAACAGATAAACCTATGGTCCACCATTTAGAGTCGTTTCCGCCACGTACGTAATCATTAACATTCTGGCTTCCTTTGGTTTTCCATACACCATATATTACGATGAATAGAAGTGTACCGGCAAGAATTATCCAATCTAATCCTTCCATATTAATTGAATGAGGTCATTACGTAATAGAAAACAAGTACATAAATAAGATTTAACACTAAAACAATAGTGTATTCTTTTTTCCAGGTGGTATTTTCATTTCGATCTTTACTCATCCTTTTATTTTCACTTTCGTTTCTACTTTCTCTTTTCCTACGGATAGCATATTAGAAAATAATTTATACGCACCTGGCACACCTACGGGTAATTCTCTAAAAAAGCTAAGTCCAGTATAAATATAATATCCCTTTCCATATGATGAAATCAGTAGACTACCTTTTGAAGCTTCTTCGCCTTCATCGTGCATTTCAAGTATTGGTGTAAACTCTTTACTCCATTTATTGGGAAAATATAATCCTCTTTCTTGTACCCAGCCGTTAAAATCGTTTTCATCAATTTCATTTGGAAAGTGAACCAAAGAATGATCTTTGGCTATAATGTTGACCTCAGAATTTTCATTGGTTACCCTATCTCTTGAAATTTCAATATCATACGGTGCAATATTTTCAAATTGCGCACCCCATCTACTTGCTGTGTTATACTGCACAATTACCGTACCACCGTTCTTGGCATAATCTAAAATAAACCGTTGTTTAAATTTAAGTTCATCTACAACATTATAGGCTCTGATACCAAGTACTACAGCGTCATATTTATTTAAAGATTCTTTTGTAATGGTTGATGGGTCAATAAGTTGAACATTGTAGCCAATTTGTTCTAAACTTGTGGGTACTTCATCGCCTGCACCCATAATGTAACCAATATTTTCACCGGCTTTCTGGATGTTCAGGCGTACCACTTTTGCCTCGGAAGGTAGAAGAACCGTTTGGGTAGGAACATGATCGTATGCAATGGTGACCAATTCCTTTGAGATCTCTTTTCCGTTTACTTTAATGATAGGGGAGATACTACTTTCGTTTTCAGTAGACGGCGGACTTAAAGTGAAATTCACCGTTTGTTCATCACCTTTTTTGGCAATGGAAAAGGGTTGTGTGTCAGTATCAAGTTTCCATCCTTTGCCGTATTCCAATGCTATAGTTCCTGAAATGCTGTCTTGGTGTGCTTTTATGGTAACCGGAACTTTTTTACTTGACGCATCCGCAAATATCAATACTTTATCGGCAAAGCTTGCAGTGGCTTCCGGTACAATTTCAAAAGGTTGATAAATTTCACCTTTATCGGGTTTGGCATATTTATAAACAACAGGTCTTGTTATTGGTATTAAAGTGCCATTTATGTTCACTAGGAATTTTGCATAAAATGCTCTTGGCGTTTCTGGTTTGCCAATTAAATCGGTATTAGAAACCTTGTACGTACCTAAAGTACCTTTCTCAATTAACCAATAAGGGCTGGTGTAATCTGTTGCAGAAGGTATGTTCAGGTCCACTTTTTTGGTAACAAGGTTATTATTCTTTAAAGCTTCGTTATCAATAGCTACTTTTTGATCGTTTATAAAGACCGACTTTAATTTTATGTCAATATTACTTCTATTCAGTGCCTGCACATTAACTTCAACTTCTTGTCCAGGGTTGGTATAAGCGGTCTGGGTAAATGCCTCTAAATGCAATCCTGATGTGGCGAAAATTATAGCGGTTAATTCTTCGCTTTTAAGTTCTTTCCAGTGTACATCAGATATTCCTTGTAATAAATTGTATGCTTTAAGTAATTCCGGAATATGAACAGTGGGGTCTTTGAAATTGAAATTCTCTTGCACCTTATAAAGGATATCACCTATTGGTTCACCACCATCAACTCTTTTCCAAGTGGTATCAATGCCATCGAATAAATTGGATTTATCTTCAGGTAAATCACCTTTCAATAATTCAATGTATTCATCTTCTGAACCTCTTGTGCTTAATCTACCAAACCCTTGGCAAAGATGTTGACTACTTGCCAACGAAGCTATTTCATTATTAGATTTGCCTAACATAGGGTAGTAGGTGCCAACATCCATATGTAGTAAATTGGTTTTATCCGCAGCCTTAAATTTTTCTTGACTACCGTAGAACCACCATGATGTATTAAAAAATAATCTTTTTGGCTGCCAAATATCGGTCATTTTTAACTGCTCTGGGTATGCGTTTGCATCATTTGCCAGATCAAAAGCTTCAAAACTTAACATGGCAGATGATGTATGGTGTCCATGTGTGGTGCCAGGTGTTCTATGGTCAAACCTATTGATAATTACATCTGGCTTAAACGTTCTAATGGTTCTAACGACATCACCTAGTATAGCTTCTTTGTTCCAGATTTCTAATGTTTCACCGGGTTGTTTTGAATAGCCAAAATCATTTGCCCTACTAAAAAACTGTTCTCCGCCATCTACTCTTCTGGCTGCAAGTAGTTCTTGCGTTCTTAATACCCCCAAAAGTTCACGTAGTTCTGGTCCAATAAGATTTTGACCGCCATCTCCTCTGGTCAATGACAAATATGCTGTTCTAGCTTTTGCATTATTAGCTAAATAAGCTATTAAACGAGTGTTTTCATCATCGGGATGTGCAGCAATAAATAGGGCGGTGCCAAGAAAATTGAGTTTTTCAATAGCGTGGTAAATATCTGTTGCTGAACTGTTTTTAGGGGTTTGGGCTTTCAGGGTGCCGAGTACTAATAGACTGCAGGTAACGAACCCTAACAAATATCGCATTTTCAGTTGGTTTTGGTAGTAATTTCAAATATAATAAGATTAGTACCTAAGCTTACGATTTTACGACTTCTTTAACAAAATCATACGATCTGCTCTTCCTCTTCTTCCATATTCAAAAACTCTCCCTGTTGATAGGTTGAAATAAGAATTACACCTTTTTGAAGTACCAGGTTATTGGGGTAGGTTAATATCTCACCGTTACTTCTTCTTAAATGTAAGTGAAAAGCCCTAATATCCTCTATTACAAATTTATCTAGATCAGCATTATCAGGGTCTAAAAGTTCTTTGTCCAAAATGCGAATGGTATTACCAATTTTAAATGGAAAGGAGAAGAAAATGATGACACCAGCGGTTATATTGCTCAGTATAGACCATTGCGCGAATAATGCAACACCAATTACTGCAAATACAGAAGATAGCATTACACCTAGATCTTGATAGTTTACGCTCCAAACAAAAGTAAGTGCTACTATTGCAATGATGGTCAATGCAATATTTATGAATTTAATGATCAGATTGGTCCTAACAGGATTAAAATCACTGATTTTACTCACTTTTCTTACCGCAGTAGTAAAAAGGAATTTTAAAATTAAGATGACTAAAAGTACAATGAGACTATAAATTAGTTCATTGTAGTGCTCATTAATAAATTCTTTCATATGCTATAACCCTAAACTATCGCGCAAAGATAAATCCTTATTCGATTTTTGTTGCCAATAGGGTGTTGTAATCCTGTTAATTCTTGTTGCTTTAGAAGTCAGTACTTTTTTGTTGTCACCAAATCCGTCATGAAAGGTGTCTGTCCAACTTTCTATTAAATATGGAAATTCGTTTTCAAAGTTGATTTTTAAAGTGCGCTCAAGTTCTGGATAGTTTATAGTATATGTATTGGTATTACCTTTTGTGTCTAAAGAGGTAATTGCATTATACGCTTTTAATTCTTTGTGGGTTAACCTTATAAATTCAAGAGAAGGAACTATAGAAACTTCACCAATTGGTAAATTTTTTGGGTCTATTCTTACTTTGTTCCAAATTTCATTTTCAAGAATGGCTTTTTCCATACTGTAATCTTGGTCGCCTTCAGATTCAAAATAAGAATGACTGGTAATTTCAAAATCTTCTCTATTGTTCAATTGCGCATAAACATGTCCGCACCATTCTTGCGATGAGAAAGATACTTTTATGGCGTGTTGGTTATCATGTACAGGATAGAAACTACTGGTCATAATAGAGTAGGGGTAAATTCCGGTAATATAATTTTTTGTGGAATTTAACTTAAGAACCGGAATGTTGGTTTTATGGCTATTATCAGCTTTAACTTGTTGTTCAGGTAGAAATGGTTCGGTTACATAGATCATTACTGCGCTACCTTCCCTGATCTCACCATATCTTGCCTGTTCTAGTTTATAAGATGTAATTTCAGCCGTACCATTATACCAGTATTTTTTAAATTCTTCGGATAACTGTTTTTTAGGTACTTCTACAACGGGTGTAGTTGTTGCCATGGCTAAAGTATCACTATTCTTTTCCGATTTTTCTTTGCAGCTGGAAAAAATTAAAAGGACCCCGAAAATACTGTAAAAAAATGTGGTTGGTTTTAATTGCTTTATACTTTTCATGGTGATAGTTTTTTATGTTACCAATTTTGATAATGTGTCATAAACTAGTTGGGTGGGCAGGCCAACGACACTAGTGTATGATCCTTTGATTTCCTCAATACCTATTAGCCCTATCCATTCTTGAATTCCGTATGCGCCTGCTTTATCATAAGGTTTATATTTTTCAATATAATGATGAATCTCGGATTTAGATAAATTCTTGAACTTGACTTCGGTAATCGAATGTTGTACAATTTGTCGTTCAACTGTGGTAAAACATACAGAAGAAATAACTTGATGCCAATCTCCGGAGAGCTTGCTTAGCATTTCTTTGGCTTCAGTATCATTTGCTGCTTTTGCCAAAGACTCATTCTTATGCCATACCACCGTATCAGACGTTATCAAAATATCTTCAGATTGAAGCTCATCTTTGAAAGCACTGGCTTTTAATTTGGCCAAGTAATCCGAGATTTCTGCGCCCTGTAATTCTGATGGATACACTTCATCAATAGATTTTATCTGTACTTCAAAATCAAGCTCCATATCCTTGAAAAATTGGTGTCTTCTTGGGGAGCCTGATGCTAATATTAAGCGATAATCTTTTAATTTTTGTTTCAGCATGATCTAATCGTTTGCTGCGCTAAAATGATTGGTCCAATCTCCACGTACTTTTAAAACTTGCTCAATAACATCTCTTACGCAACCATGTCCTCCATTTTTGTGAGATATGTATTTGCTTACATTCTTTACTTCTGCTACGGCGTTTTGCGGGCAGGTGGGTAATGCAACAGCTTTCATGGGTGGAATATCTGGTATGTCATCTCCCATATATAAAATATTTTCTGCTTCTATATGGTATATGTCCATATACTCATCTAAAGCATCCATTTTATAATGTGCGCCCATATAAATATCCGTAACTCCTAAACCTCTTAGTCTAGTACGTACCCCTTCATTGGTGCCGCCAGTAATAATACAAACATTATAGCCTTTGCTCAAGGCAACTTTAAGAGCATACCCGTCTTTTACACTCATATTGCGTAATAATTCTCCATTGCTGGTAATCATCAGGCTGCCGTCCGTGAATACACCATCGACATCGAAAATAAATGTTGTTATATCTTTTAAATACTCTTTATAGCTCTTTTCCATGTTTTTCTTTAATTGCGTTGCTTAAAAGGGTGTATAATTCCCTTTGGTGTTTATCTTTTAATAGTTGTAAATGGTTGTGTAATGTTTTTTGATCACCTCTTTTGGCAGGTCCTGTCTGTGCTTGTAAAGGAGATAAATCATTTAATTTAGTGGCAGTTTCTGTGATTAATGGTTTTAGAAGGTTAAAATCAATTTGATGTTCTTCACAAATTTCAGCTCCTAAGGTATAGAGATAATTGGTGAAATTATTTACGAAAACGGCAGCAACGTGTAGTGTTTTTCTTTGTTCAGAATTTATCTCGACAACGGTATTGCTTAAAGTTTTGCCAAGACCGGTTAATAATTCCATATCAGTTTTAGTATTTGCTTCTATGCAGATAGGTATAGAAGTGAATGAAACTATTTTGCCTTTTGTGAAGGTTTGTAAAGGATAAAATATGCCAGGTCTTTTTACCCCGTTCAAAACAGCAATGGAAGTGGCTCCAGAGGTATGGGCAACGAGTCCGTTTTTACCCTTGAAAAAGCTTGTTACTGTACCAATAGCATCATCGGAAATTGCCAAAAGGTAAATATCCGCATTTGGTATATTGGTAAAGTCCGTATTCACCAATAGTTTATCTTTTACAAATTCTAAGTGAGTGCTGTTTCTACCTACTACTTGTTTAATATTAACACCATCGGTTTGTTGTAGGGCATAATAAAGATTTTGCGCTACATTACCGGTGCCAACTATTACTACGGATATCATGGCGCAAAAGTACAAAGTTTATAGATCTATTGTTGTATTAAAATTAACAGTTTCAAAGACGTTATAAAGTGGTAAAAGTCATTCGTAAATGGTGAAAAGGCCTTATTTTTGCAACTTGAAAATCAACTCCTATCTTCCATGACGGAAATGTTCAAGAAAATATTCTTCTCTACGCGTTTAATGTCCATTTTGTTTATTGTTTTTGCTACGGCTATGGCTTTCGGCACCTTTATTGAAAGCTGGTATAGTACAGAAACTGCTAGAATTTGGATTTATAATACCTGGTGGTTTGAGCTTATAATGGTGTTCTTCGTTATCAATTTTATTGGTAATATTTCTAGATACCGTTTATTAAGGTGGGAAAAGTGGCCAGTGCTAATTTTACACCTATCATGGGTCTTGATCATTGTTGGTGCCTTTGTAACGCGTTACATTAGTTTTGAAGGCATGATGCCTATAAGAGAGGGGAATACAGAGAATGTGTTCTACTCAGATAAAACATACTTAACCGTTTATGTTGACGGTGAAATTGACGGTGAACCTCGAAGAAAAATTTTAGAGGACGATTTGATCGTTACTCCAGAAGCTATAAAATCTAACTTGCCATGGAGTGCCGATTTCAATGGTGAAGATTTTGAAATTTCCTATGTTGAATTTATAAAGGGAGCTAAACAAGGTTTGTTACCGGACCCAAAAGGAACTAAGTTTTTAAAAATTGTTGAAGCTGGCGATGGTGAAAGACATGATCATTTTTTAGAAGATGGTAAAGTCTCTAGTATTCATAACGTGTTATTTGCTCTGAATAATAAGACAGATGGAGCAATCAATATTATGACGACCGATTCATTATATCAAATTTATGCTCCTTTTGATGGTAGTTTTATGCGAATGGCAGACCAATTTCAAGGGGTATTGGTTAAAGACAGTGTACAACCTTTACAATTAAGGTCTTTGTATAATACGGCAGGTATGCAATTTGTAATACCAGATTCTATTACCCAAGGCTCATATGGTATTGTTGAAATTCCGGAAGATGAGAAAACAAAAATGGATCAAGATGCCATTGTTTTTGATGTATCGGCCAATGGAGAAACAAAACAAATAAAATTGCTAGGTAGCAAAGGGCCATCTGATTTTAGTGAGAAGGTTAATATAGGCGGACTCAATTTTTCCATTAGATATGGATCTAAGGTACATGAGTTGCCATTCGGTATTAAATTGAACGATTTTATCGCCAAAAAATATCCTGGTACAGAAAAAGGTTATGCCTCTTTTATGAGTAGGGTGACTATTGAAGATGAGCGTCCTTTTGATTATGACATTTTTATGAACCATGTATTGGACCATGAAGGTTATCGTTTTTTTCAATCTGGTTTTGATCCTGATGAAAAAGGGACTACATTATCTGTAAATCATGACTTTTGGGGAACTTGGATCACCTACATTGGTTATTTTCTTTTGTATATAGGATTAATGGGAATTATGTTCTTTGGTAAAACTCGTTTTCAAGATTTAGCAGATTCTTTGGATAAGCTTAAAATTAAAAAGAAAAAAATGTTTGGTGTTATTACCCTTTTGATGGCATTCTCTTTTTCTTCTTTTGCCCAAGAACAACATACACCAGAAGAGGGTCACCAACAGGCGCCTAGCAAAACGCAGATCGATTCTTTGCTTGAAGCTAGTATGGTCAGTAAAGCCCATGCAGATAAATTTGGTAAATTGGTAATACAAGATGAAGGTGGGCGTATGAAGCCTATCAATACATTTTCATCTGAACTTCTTCGTAAGCTTAGTTTAAAAGATTCTTACTTAGGGTATACTTCCGATCAAATTTTACTTTCAATGATGATGAATCCGGCGGTTTGGTACAATACCGAATTTATTGCCTTGGACAAAAAATCGCAAAACGATAGTATTAGAAAAATTATAGGTATTCCTTCTGGTCAGAAATACGTTAAAGCAACTGATTTCTTTGATAAAAAAGGACAGTACAAATTAGAACCTTTTTTAAGAGAAGCTACCGCTACCAATAACCCAAACAAATTTCAACAAGATTTTAAGGATGCCAATATCCGATTAAGTCTATTGAATCAGGCTTTAGGACAAGACATTGTTAAGATTTTTCCATTGTTGGACGATGAAAATAATAAATGGATTTCCGCTATTGAATATAGGGGTGGGCAGTATGAGATTAGAGATTCGTTGTATGCGAATTTTGTAAAAAATGCAATGCCTTATTATTTAATGACGCTAGGCAAAGCGCAACAAAGTGGCGACTATGCTTCTGCTGATAAATTATTGGCTGCATTTCATCAAAATCAGCTAAACCATGGTAGTGAGGTGTTGCCATCTCAACAGAAAATAGATACAGAGGTAATCTACAACAAGCTTAATATTTTTAATAGGTTGTACCAATATTATGCCTTAGTAGGTCTTTTAATGTTCTTTGTTCTAATATTTCAAATTTTCAAAGATCGTTCCATTTGGAGAGTGGCAATTTATTTTTTCAAAGGAACTATCATGTTGTTGTTCATTTGGCATACCGCTGGTCTAATATTACGTTGGTATATCTCTGGGCATGCACCTTGGAGTAACGCTTATGAAAGTATTCTATATGTAGCCTGGGCAACCATGGGTATCGGCTGGGCCTTGGGTCGTAAAAGTGACATGACTTTTGCAGCATCTGCATTTGTTACTTCAATGTTATTGTGGATAGCGCACCAAAGTTGGATAGATCCATCTATTGCCAACTTACAGCCAGTTTTGGACAGTTATTGGTTAATGATCCATGTTGCGGTAATTGTGGGTAGTTATGGTCCTTTGACTGTAGGTATGATTTTAGGCCTGGTATCCTTGATCTTAATGATTTTGACTACCAAAAAGAATAAAGAACGTATGGCAATCAATATCAAAGAATTGACCATTATTAATGAACTTGCCTTAACCACAGGTCTTGTGATGCTTACCATAGGTAACTTTTTAGGTGGTCAATGGGCCAATGAAAGTTGGGGGCGTTATTGGGGTTGGGATCCAAAAGAAACTTGGGCATTGATTTCCATAATGATTTACGCCTTTGTAATACACACCAGATTAGTGCCGGGTCTTAGAGGTAAATGGACATTTAACTTTATGAGTGTTGTTGCCTTTGGTAGTATTATGATGACATATTTTGGTGTAAATTTTTATTTGGTAGGTCTACATAGTTATGCAAGTGGAGCACAGGTTATTACGCCAACATTTATATATTATTTAGTTGCTGGAGTTTTAGTATTGGGCGGAATTAGCTTTTGGAGATATAAAGTTAATTATAGTAAATAAAAATAAGTATAGTATAACAAGCCTCATGGAAATTTCAATGAGGCTTTTTGTTTTTAGTTGCTCGTTAATTTTAATCTTTATTATCCAATAAATCCATTAATTCTTCGGCTGCTACCTTTCCTTTTTCCTTTAAAAAATCTCTAGGTGTATTATCGCCTAATTCAAAAACTATGGCCGGCATATGGTGGTTAACGTAAAAGTAATTTCTAGATACCATTGTTGGTTTTATTTCTGTTGATGGTTTTACATTGGTATGCTTCTGTGGTAGTCTATTGGTTATATTATTTATCCAGTCGAATACAATTTTGCCTTTATTACCGGTAATCGTAGAATCTATTGGATAGTAAATATCGTCCCAGGTGGAATGAAAATCTGCACCAAAAACAAATTCATAACCCTCAGATTCCTTTTTTACAAGAAAGTCCCTTACGCTTTGTGTTTCGGGTTGATTGAAATCTTGCCAATCTCGGTTTAAATCAATTCCGCCCATATTGTGTCTCCAATGCCCATTGTCTACCCCATCAGGATTCATTAACGGAACTACGAACAAGTCATAGTTATCTCTAAATTTTTGGGCCTTTGGAGAATCTCCGCTCAAAGTTTCAATAAATGATTTCATGGCAAGAAAACCGGTAACCTCTGGCGGATGTTGTCTAGAAATGACCATAACGGCTTTTTTGTGGTCTCCAGTGCTCACTTCCATTAAATTCATTGCTCTTTGTTCTTTGCTTTTGCCAATTTCGTAGGTTGAAATAAAGTCTTTGGTAGCTAATGAATCAATCCAATTTTTTACCCTAGTAGATCCGTAAAGTTCTTGTGCTGTAATATAAGTAGGGGATTTATCTATATTTACTTTTATCTCTACCATTTCCGGTACTGCCTTTATACCAAATGAGCCAGAACCTTGGTTGATACTGGTAAAATTGGTGCTGTCTAATGGTGTAAAATGCAATCCATCTGTACTAATTTTAGGGTAGTATCTACTACGTGAATCTTGATAGGTCATTTTTATAGTTATTGTCTTTGGAGTGTTAGACCACACTTTAAATGCATACCACGGGCTCACATTAACCGGTGTATTCTCTGCAGTAATCAAAGTAGTGTAGTGATCGTTGCCATCAAAAACAACTCCGTTTAATCTTCCGCTTTCAAAGTCATTACTAAAGAATACAGTTTCACTATCAAAGGTCCATACGCCTTTCCATTGCTTTTGTACTGGTTTGGATAGAGTAGATACCACAGCACTTTTACCTTGTCCTTGATATCCCCTGGCAATAGGTTCCTGATTTTTACAAGATAAAATCAACATACAGATCACTACGGTAATTATCGTTTTTTTCATAATTCTTTGGTATTCTTTAAACCTAGTCTATCTATTTTGAAGACTAACCTACATTATTCATTATAAATCTATCAACAAAAAAGAAAAATGAACTCATGGAATACAGTTTAATTGCAACTTTTCAATAATTCTTAATACGAGCATCACTCTATTAAATTTTAATGAATATAAGTTGTTGATGAATGATAGTAAAGGGCGAATAATGTTGCTTGGTTTTTTGTTTTATCTAATTTGGTAAGGTATGAGTTAAGAGTGTCATTACGTTCAATTTCCTTACCTTTATTTTTTATAATTTTTGCATATGAATTCGAAGATAAAAGGACTAAATACTATTTGTACCCATGTGGGTGAATTAGAAGATAAGCAGCACAAAGGCGCAGTTTCTCCACTATATATGAGTACTTCTTACGCCTATGAAGATGTTGATGTAAAACGCTATCCAAGATATTTTAATACACCCAACCAAGAAGGTCTTTGTAAAAAGATCGCAGCGTTGGAGCATGCAGAATCTGCATTGATATTTGGTAGTGGAATGGCGGCTGTAAGCACCTCTTTATTAGCGTTTTTGGGTGCTGGTGATCATGTAGTGCTACAACAGACGCTTTATGGGGGAACGTATAATTTAATTAACGAAGAGTTTTCTAAATACGGTATTGAATACTCTTTTACGTCAGGATGGAACGCCGATGCTTTTGAGGCAGAAATAAAGGCAAATACCAAAGTTATTTATATAGAAACGCCATCTAATCCTTTATTGACCATAACAGATTTAGAGGCAATAGCGGCCCTGGCTAAAAAACATGGTTTAATAACCATGATAGATAATACTTTTGCTAGTCCGGTAAATCAAAACCCTACTGATTTTGGAATTGATATCGTAATTCATAGTGCAACCAAATATATGGGTGGGCATTCGGATATTTGTGCAGGTGCAGTCGCCTCAACAACAGAAAATATGGACCGCATTTTTCAATTGGCAAAGAATTTTGGAGGAAGTTTAAGTGATTATACGGTATGGTTGCTAGAAAGAAGTATGAAAACTATGGGCATACGTGTTAAAGCGCAAAATGAAAATGCTTTGGCAATGGCAATTTTTTTAGACGGATTGGAAGAGGTTGAAAAAGTATATTATCCTGGTTTACCAACACATATAGATCACGATATTGCCAAAAATCAAATGAAAGGATATGGTGGTATGTTATCATTTGAATTGAATGAGAAATTAGATTCTTCAAAGTTCCAAAAAGCTTTGAACCTTATAAAACCATCAATGAGTTTGGCAGGTGTAGAAAGCACTGTATTATCCCCAACACAAACATCACACGCCTTAATGAGTGCAGAAGTAAGGGCTGAACAAGGTATTTCTGACGGATTAATTCGTTTTTCGTTAGGAATTGAGGAAATAGAAGACTTAAAGAACGACATTCAACAAGCATTGAATTTCATTAAATAAATTAATAATTAGTAGTACTAAGAAAGAATATAAAATGAAATTGGATATTTTGGTTTTTGGAGCACACCCTGATGATGCTGAACTTGGGGCAGGAGGTACCATTGCAAAAGAAATAGCACTTGGAAAAAAAGTAGGTATAGTAGATTTAACACGTGGTGAATTGGGGACAAGAGGTTCTGCTGAGATACGTGATAAGGAATCTGCCGCTGCTGCAAAAGTTTTAGGTGTAGCTGTGCGAGAAAATTTAAAGTTTAGAGATGGTTTTTTCGTTAATGATGAGGAGCATCAACTGGAAGTCATAAAAATGATACGTAAATACCAGCCTAATACCGTTTTATGCAATGCTATTGATGATAGACATATAGACCATGGTAAAGGAAGTAAGTTGGTCAGTGACGCCTGTTTTTTAAGTGGGTTGAGAAGAATAGAAACAACAGTTGGGGAGGAAAACCAAAAAGAATGGAGACCTAAACAAGTTTACCATTATATACAATGGAAAAATATTACACCAGATTTTGTGGTGGATATTAGTGGCTATATGGAAGAAAAAACCAATTCAATTCTGGCATATGCCTCTCAATTTCACGATCCTAATAGTAATGAGCCAGAAACGCCAATAAGTAGCAAAACTTTTATACAAAGCGTTAAGTATAGGGCAGAAGACTTAGGTAGATTGGTCGGTGTCGATTATGCAGAAGGATTTACAGTAGAAAGATTGGTAGCTGTAGATTCTCTGGATAACTTGATTTAAGCAGACTCTTTATATTGTTTTTGCGGTTGTTGAACCCTTGGTATGGTGAAGTAAAAACTTGAGCCTTTACCCAAAGCACTGTGTACCCAAATTTTACCATTATTTTTTTCTACCATTTCTTTACAAAGGGAAAGTCCAAGTCCGGTGCCTTTTTCATCATTTGTACCATAAGTGGTGTGGTTGGAATCTTTTTCGAACAATTTACTGATGATATCTTCGCTCATGCCCATACCATTATCCTTTACATAAATTTCACAGGTCTTGATTTTTTGAATGGCGCCTATCACAATTTGACCGTTGTTAGGAGTAAACTTAAGGGCATTGCTCAGTAAATTTCTTATAATAATGTCTATTTGGTTGGGATCACACCAAATTTGGCAATTGGGTTCAATTCTATTAACTATTGAAATAGATTTAGATTCGGCAATTTCGGATAACAAGGCTACATTTTCTTCTACTATGCTATCTAATTGTGTGGTAGCATGTTTGGTGACAGAACCGTTCATTTGCGTTTGGCCCCAAGAAAGTAAGTTGTTTAGAGTAAACGAAATAGTATCAATATCTACCTTTAACTTGGGTACAAAATTCAAGAATTCTTCCTTGGTCATTTCCCCTTCTTTGAATAATTTCAAAAGACCTTGAAAAGCCCCAATTGGTCCTCTAAGGTCGTGACCAATTATAGAGAATAATTTGTTTTTGGTTTGGTTTAACTCATTTAAATAGGCTTGTTTCTCTTCTAAATCAGATTTTTTATTTCTTAACTCAAGATTTAATTTTTTCTGCTGTTGTTCATTTCTATGAATTATGAACATAATAATGGCAAAAATGATGAGAATAATAATGGCTACGTATACAAATATCTTCTGCTTTGCCAATGCTTTTTCATTATCATCGATCAACTGTTGTTTTTGTTGATCATATTCCATTTTTGTTTTAAGCATATTCAATGCTTTTTCATTTCCGGTTTGCGTTAATGATTCATAGGTTACTTGATAAATTTCATGATACCATAATGATTTTTCAAAATCTTTTTTCTTCTTATGTAATTGTGCTAATTTCTTAGCGCTGTTCTTAATTCCGGTTCTAAGCCCAATTTTTTTTGATAGATCAAAAGCATTTAAGGCATAAACCTCGGCAATGCTATCCTTACCTTGGTTCATGTAGGCCTCGGTCATACCAATTAAGAGGTCTATTTTGGCACGGTCATCCTCTATTTCTTTATGTAATAATTCGCTTTGTTTATACCAATAAAGCGCCCAAGTATTCTTGTTCTTTTTTAAATATATTTTGCCTTTAATTTCATAACAGAACGCAAGCCATTCTAAAATCTTTTCTTTTTCAAAAGTTGCAATACTTATGTTGATATTATACATGGCATATTCAAGCTCATTCATATCTGCATAAGTAGATGCGATATTGCTCAAGGTCTCGGCCATAAAAACCGGATTACCTACTTCTTCATGTATTGCTTTTGATTTTTGTAAAAAGACCATTGCTTGTTCATAATCTTTTTGTTCAAGGTATAAATGCGCAATGTTGTCATTTACAATGGAAATGGAATTTTTATCATTGTTTTTTTCGGCTATTTCAATGGTTGCTAAGTACCATTTTAAAGCTTTTGAATAATCTCCTTTGTAACCATATTCTTTGGCCAAATCATTTAACGTTCTAATGATTAAAATAGAATTGTCATTATTTTTTTTGGCAAGCTGGTAGGCTTTTTCAAAATACGTAATTGCTTGGTCTATTTTGCCTTTATCAGAATAATAGCCTCCAATAGCGTGAAGTGAGCTTATCTCACCATTTACATATTTAGATTTTTTACTTAAATCAAGACTTTGTTTACTTAAAATTAAAAGACTGTCAAGATTATGATAGCGATGTTCAGTGGCAAGATTTATTAAATTATGAATATATAGTGTATCTCTGGTATCGAAAACATTAGAATTTCTAAATTCTTTTATTTCTTGTAGTAGTGTATCTCTTTTAGAATTTTGAGCTAAGGCTTTAGGAGCTATAATACAGGAAAATAAGAACACAACAAGCCAACCCTTTAGTAGGTTGTAATTTAAACTTGAGGTTATTCTGCTAAAATTCATGGTAATCCCTATAACTTGGTTTAAAATTAAGTTAGTAGGTTAGGGATATAGAATAAATGTTGTGAAATGCGCTTTATTGTGTGTTTTAACGTCTTAAACGTGTAGTTGGTCGATGATTTCTTAAATCAAGGATGAATTATTAACCCAAAATATGATCTTGTTATTGATGTTCTGTAAATAAATTTTAATGTACCTAGAAGTTTCTTTCTATTTGATATCTATGGGAAGCTCAACAATAAACTGGCTGCCTTTGTTAGGTTCGCTTTTCACCATTATCTCTCCATTATTTTTAATAACCATGGCTTTTACAAGCCTTAGACCTAAGCCGGTACCTTTTTCTGAGTTTGTACCGTAACTAGAGAAATTTTCAGAAGAACTAAAAAGCTTTTGAACATCGGTCTCTGTCATACCAACGCCTGTGTCAGACACTTCAATAACCAAGTTCTTATTTTTTATTTTGGTGGAAATCGTAATCATGCCATTATTTGGGGTAAATTTAATGGCATTGTTAATTAGGTTTCTGAAAATGATATTAAATTGTTGTAAATCGGCAAAGACACTATGGTTAGCAGCTACTTGATTATTAACAACTATGGATTTCTTTTTAATTTCATTTCTATATAGTTGTAGAATTATATCTAGTTCTTCTTTAACCAATATGCTTTTGATATTTACGGTGCTACCTTGCATTTGTGTTTTTCCCCAGTGTAAAAGATTGTCCATGGTAAACTGCACTTGTTCAATATCTTCTTTTAACTGTGGAGCAAATTTCTCAAAGTATTCCTTTCCTTCCGGGTCTTCTAGGTAAAGACCCAATATTTCATTTAAGGATATGATCGGACTCCTTAAATCGTGTCCAACTATTGAGAATAACCGATCCTGATTGTGATTTATTTGTTTAAGCGCTTTTTGATTCTCATTTAATACTTCTGCCTGTTTGGCCAGTTTTTTATTTAATATTTTTTCTCGTCTATTGGCATTTAAAATAATGAATACTATAATAATTAATGTAAGTAGTGCGGCTAATGCCCATTTAATGTATTTGCGCTGTTGACTTAGCGCCAGCTCACTTTGGGCTTTGAGTTCTTCAGTTTCCTTTTCATAATTTAATCTAGCATTAAGCATAGTTAAATTTCGTGTATTCTTTTTCTTGAAATTATCATATGATAATTTTTCGGTCATCTCTAAATACTTCAAAGATTCAGCAACATCATTTTGCTGTTTTTTAATTTGATATAGAATACGATATGCTTGTTCTAAGCCACTATCGTGATTAGATGCTTTATATAATGCTATACTTTCTAAGATATTTTCTTCTGCCAAGGGTAGGTTGTCCTTGCTTAGATAGGTGCCAGCTATACCGTATATAATATCGGCTTTGCTTTTTACATCGTTAAAGTTTTCATGCAGCACCAATGCTTTTTTATAATAATCTAAAGCGGTGTCAAAGTTATTTTTTGCTTGATTATAATACCCTAGTGTATATTGTGTCCAAGCCAGCCATGTTTTATTGGTTTGACTTTCAAATAACTTTAAACATTTATCTAGGTGAATTTTTGCTTCATCTAAATTGTTTAGTTTAATGTTTAAATATGCTAGATTGCTTAATAGCATTACATCTTTAGTAGGATCCTTTAAATTTTGGGTCACTTCTAATGCCTTGTCGTAATATGCCAAAGCTTCGTTATAATTTTCCAATTTGCTGAAAATTGTGCCTAAATTCATGTTCATTCTAAACAGAAAAAACAAATCGTTTTGTTTTTCTGCAATTGAAAGTGCATGTAAAAAATTAGCATATGTGGCAGGGTAATCTTGCTTGAAAAAATTAGCCTGCCCTTGTACATTGTAGACCTTCATTTCAGTTTTTGGGTAAGTCGACAATAAGGGACTTTCAATGACCTGTAATGTATATTCTATTGATTTATCGGTATCCCCAGTATAAAGAAATAAAGTAGCTAAATTGGTCAAAGCTTCTAGCTCTCCTTGTTTGTAGTTGTTCTTTAAACTTAGTTCAAGTGCCTTTTCAGAATAAACGAGCATGGAGTCTTGCTCAATTAACCTTGAATAATAGGATAAGTAATTTAGGTTATCAATATATGCGGTATTGTCTTCAGTAAAGTCTGGTCCTCCTGTTAATTCAGAAATTTTTGATTTATAAAATTGAACACTATCAATTTGAGAAAAACAGGTAGTATAACTTAGGCATGTTAATGCAATGAGTAAAAAATTATATTTATAATTTGATTTAGAACGCATTAGGGGCTAAGTAGGTTGTTTTATTTAAAACTTCAAGTTATAAATAAATTAATTAAACGATTATTAAAATTATTTATTTCTTCAAATTTCAATTTATTATTTGTTAGAACTAAAGAAAAAAATTATCTTTGCACTCGCTTACAAATGGTGGTTGTAGCTCAGCTGGTTAGAGCATCGGTTTGTGGTACCGAGGGTCGCCGGTTCGAACCCGGTCTTCCACCCTAAAGCAGATAGAAAGTCTTGGATTTATTCCAAGACTTTTTTGTTTTAAAGGTGTTGGCTGTCAGTTTTTTATGCAAAAAAAATAAGCCTGACACAAAGTGCCAGGCTTATTAAATTTAAATAGGCTGATGCTTAATCTACCTTTAATTTTTGCTCTCTATTTGCTATTTCCCAAGCAGTGTAAAATACTAATCTAGTTCTGTTCTCCAATAGATCATAATTGATTTTATCTGGTGTATCACTTGGTTTGTGATAGTCAGCATGCGTACCATTAAAATAAAATATGATGGGAATGTTATTTTTAGCAAAATTGTAGTGGTCACTTCTATAGTAAAAACGATTTGGATCGTTTTCGTCATTATAGGTATAGTCCAATTCAATATTCATGAATTTCTTATTCACTTCTTCTGATAGGTTGTGTAATTCAATACTAAGCTTATCAGAACCAATTAAATAAATATAATTTCTGTCTCCTTCCCGTTTTGGGTCAATTCTACCGATCATGTCAATATTTAAATTGGCTACGGTTTGTTCTAAAGGCACAATAGGGTCAACATCAGTGTAATATTGAGATCCCAATAATCCTTTTTCTTCGCCGGTAACATGTAAAAATACTATAGACCTTTTTGGTCCCTTGCCTGCATCGGCTGCATTTTTAAAGGCTTCTGCAATTTCCAATAGGGCAACAGTACCCGATCCATCGTCATCTGCTCCATTATTTATTTGACCATCACCACTTACGCCAATATGGTCTAAATGAGAGGATATCACTAAAAATTCATTTGGTTTTTCTGAACCTTTTATGATGGCAACAACATTCTCTGAAGAGACCTTGTCATTAGAACTTTCAAAATTCAAAATCAATTTTTCAGTTAAAACTTTAGAATCGTTTTCTTTTTCTATTGTCGGTAAAATACTTTCTGCAAGGGTTTGGTCTATAAACAAACTGTAAAACTCAGGGGCGTCATTATTTACAACTTCCATTCTACCACTGTTGTTTTGCTTCATAGATTCAAATCTGCGTTTAAATCTGCTGAAATTGTCCTTATCGTAATATAGTACTCCCTTGGCACCTTTGTCAACTGCAATTTGTATACGCTTGGTCAATGACTCTGACATATTGCTCCAAATAGATTTTTCTGAAGTGCCTGAAATAACGTAAGTGCCATCTTCTTTTATGGGTTCACCAGATTTTAATAGTACAATTTTATCTGTAACATCTACATTGTCATAACTAGAGTATACCGTATCATCAATACCATAACCTATATAAACAATTTCATCATTTGAAGAATTTGCAGCAGCAAAAGTAAGTACGTGTTCTCCTATGATAAAATCCGTATTGTTCAAGCTTAGTTTACCTATAGGTAGTTTACTTATCTCTAAAGGTACTTCTTGAAAATAGTTGCCATCTTCTTTTGCTGCAGGAATACTTAACTTTTCATATTCCGCCTTTAAGTAGGCTATTGCTTTTTTCTGACCTGGTTGTCCGGTTTCCCTACCTTCATACTCATCCGATGCATAGATATATAAATGATCTTTTAGTTCAGCTTCGGTAATTGTTTCTGCGTAAGTAATTTCAGATGCAATTGGTGGTTCTTCAGAAGCGTTTTCTTTAATGGTTTTTTGGGAAGAATTACAAGATAAGGCCGTTGCGACCAATAAGAATAGTGTTTTTTTCATTTTATAGTGATCAAAATTTATCAAAAATAATTAAATCTTAGTTGGTTTCAATTGTTGTATTCAACAATAAGATTACCTGCTTATTAAAAGCTTTAATTTTTTAAAGCTTCAGAGATAGCCGCTTCAACTAATGGCTCCATAACCATATAGCCTTCAGCTGTTGGGTGTACTTCATCTCTGGCATATTTTTTTGGAAGTCCATTACGCTCATCAACCATTTTTGAAAAATAATCTAAATAGATATGTCCATGCGTATTGGCATATTCTTTTATCATCTCATTAAGCTTAATAATTTTTCCAGCAGGTTCTAAACCTGGCTTCCAAGGATAATCGTAGGCCGGTAGGGTAGAGGAAAGAATTACCTTAATGTTATTTGCATGCGCCATTTCTGCCATGCCTTTAATATTGTCCATAATCATTTTTAGGGTAGATGGTCCTGTATTACCTGCTATATCATTGGTGCCTGCCAATATTGTTACCACTTTTGGTTTAAGATCAATGACATCTTGTCTAAAACGTATTAACATTTGTGGCGTGGTTTGACCACTGATACCTCGATTAATATAGGGCTTGCCCTTAAAAAACTCCGGACGCGTTTTTAGCCAACCTATTGTAATGGAATTGCCCATAAACACCACCCGATTTTCGTTTTCTTTGGCTTGTTCTATTGTATCATTAGCAACTTCAAAATGATTTAGATCAGGCCAATCTTGGGCATTTACAGAGGTTAATCCTAAAATAGATAACATACACGTATATATTATTGTTTTTATTCTATTCATCTTTATTATGATTGTTGAATTTGTTCTTTTTCTTCTGCTTTTAATGGGATGTTGTTTATAATATTAGCCTTATTTGGTCTTTGCGCAGCCAAATAGGCCAATAAGCACACAGAAATGACCAATGGAAGGGCATTGGCAGTATTGTAATATGCAAACAACCCTATGAAGGCAGGGATTTCAATAAGGGCATATTTGATATGTAAAGCAGATTGATACTTTTTTAGCTTTTCTTCTAAACGACTTTCTGATTTAATATTGGAAGTCATTTTTTTGAAGACCCATTGACTGCCAAAATACCCCAACATTGCAAATAGGGGTACCATGTATAAAAAGACCCCTTGCCCTGCAGTACTTGTATTAAAAGAATTGATCTGTAAAAATACCCAAAGGGTAAAAATGCTTAAGCCTATTAATAGGAATAGGTGCATTATTGTAAGACTTTTGATAAAACTTTTTATTTCCATATTCTAATTTAAAATCCTAAGATAATATAAAATTGACCTATGATGAATTTGCCGGGTTATTACTTGTAATTATTTAACCTAGGGCATCTATTAGAATTTTTATCTTTGCGCAGTATGAAAAAGATACTAACTATTTCTCTTCTGCTATTTTTAGCTGTCAAAGCTTACGGTCAAATTGAGCAAGATAAGGTTCTTCACTACTTAGGAGGTAATTTATATGGTCTTGTGGGGGCAGGGGTTGCGAATGAAATTTCAGATGGAGACAGAACGTGGACTTTTGTTGGTGCAGTTGGAGGAAGTTTGCTAATTGGTTTGGCCAAAGAGGCTATTGATCAAAATCAATATGGAGGATGGAGCAATGAAGATTTGTTAGCTACCGTATTGGGTGGTGTAACAATTGGTGCTACAATTGATATTTTCAAAAAAAGAAAACAACGTAAAAGGGAGCAATTATTTAAAGATGCTACAAAAACTGTAGATTACCGTCATCAAATGAAATTCCCAATAAAAACAACAGAGATCAACTCGCTATTTGTATTGGGAATGTCCAGTACTGTTCTAGAAAGGTAGTTTTCTAATACTTTGCACTTTTTCCTGTTGCAATAGTACGATTTATGAAATCACGAATATCATCATTTGCAGTTTTTAAATCTTCTCTTCGTAGGTACATCATATGACCTGAACGATATCCTTTAAAACTAAATCTATCTTTCATGCGTCCGCTTGGGTCTACTTGCCACATGGTATATTTTGCATTGAAGTAGGTGGTAGCTCCATCATAATAGCCAGATTGTACCAAAACATTTAAATATGGGTTTTGTGCCATTGCTTGTCTTAAATTATCTCTGGTATTGTCATCGTCATTGTTCCAAGGGTGTACCGGACCGAACATATTATATTTTACATCGGTCTTAAAATTTAACTCTTCCTGTAAGTAATAGTTAATGGCAGGGGTAAAGCTATGTAGCCAAGATGTTAATTCAGAATTATAGTCTGGCTTTGTTCCAGATAGCTGTTTATCTATTCCCAAATATCTTGAATCTAAGCGCCCTACGGTATGCCCGCTTTTATCTTTTAAAAGATTTTTCCAAAAGAAAGAAGTAGGTACGGAAAGGTTGTGGTCAAGAATGTCTTTTTTGTTCAATCCTGAGTAATAAGCCATTTTATCTGCTACAGCCTCTTTTTCGGAAGCCTCTAAAAATCCTCCTTTAGCCAATGCCGGTATAAGCTTATCAATTGTATATGCTTCAGACTCCGGTAGAATTTCTAAAAGATCCTTACTCTGTAAGGCAGGTGGTAAAGCTTTGTGGTGCCATGCCGCTGCAGTATAATATGGTAGGTTTATTGCTTCGGCAACGGGTCCGGAATTGCGTATCACTTTATAATCAGCCGGTGAAACCATTATGACACCGTTTAAATACATCCATTGTTGATTTTGTAAAGCCAAAGAAAGACCCATAACACGTGTGCCCCCATAACTTTCCCCGATTATATATTTTGGCGAGCGCCATCTGTTGTTTCTGGTTACAAAGGTGTTCAGCCATTCTGCCAAATATTTAATATCGGCATTTATGCCAAAGAATTTGTCGCGGTCTACTTCTTTTCCGCTTGCAGGGATAGTTCTGCTATAACCTGTGTTTACAGGATTTACATAAACGATATCCGCAATATCTAAAACTGAATGCGGATTGTCATTTACACCATAAGGTTGAACAGGATATCCTTCATCATCAATTTTTAAAACCTTTGGTCCGGTATACGCTAAATGCATCCATACCGAACCTGATCCTGGACCTCCATTAAATGAAATCAATAGCGGTCTAGCAGCACGATCCTTGATGTTGTTTCTAGTATAATAGGTATAATGCAAAGAGGCTATGGGTTTTGCATTTTCATCCCACACAGGTTGGGTCCCGGTCTGTGCGGTGTACGAAAAACTAGCGCCATTAATGGTAGCGTTATGTTGTGTTGTGATAACGGTGTCTACGGGTAATTCCCTAGACTGGCCAAAGGCAAATGCAGTGACCAAACAAAAGGTAAATTGTACTATTTTTTTCATGGTTTGATAAGGTTCTGTTGTAAAACGAAAATAAGCATAATTGTGCTATTTTATTCGTTGTTCGGACCGATTGAGTTTTAAATGTCAAATCCTTAATTATGATGGTTTTAAAAATGATATGTTTAAAATTTTTTAGCTGTTATTCATAATGTTAATACAACCTAATTAATTATGGAATTACCTGATAATTATTTACATTTCTAATTCATACAACTAATACTCATGAAACAACTTACAAGACGATCATTTAATGGTTTGGCTACTAAAGGCCTGTTAGGATCCGCTTTTCTAGCCAATATGCCGTTGGCAAATGCCTTTACAACTAATAAAAACAGTAAAAAGTTGGGTGTAGCCTTGGTTGGTTTAGGGAGCTACAGTACTTATCAATTAGCACCTTCTTTATTGGATACGGAGCATTGTTATTTGGCAGGAATTGTAACCGGTACCAAAGAAAAGGAATCTGTTTGGCAAGAGAAATACAATATACCCAAAGAGAATATTTATAATTATGAGAATTTTGATACCATTGCGGATAATGACAGTATAGATGTTATTTATGTAGTATTACCTAACAGTATGCATGCGGAATTTTGTATTCGTGCGGCAAAGGCAGGTAAACATGTGATCTGTGAAAAACCAATGGCCGTAAGTGTTACGGAATGTGATGCAATTATGAATACCTGCAATGAGTATAAGGTTAAGCTTTCTGTTGGTTATAGAATGCAAAGCGACCCTTATACCCATGAAGTCAAAAAATACGTTAGGGAAAAAACTTTTGGCGATGTATTGTTTGTTTCATCTGATGCAGGATATGTCTCTAACGGTAATCCAGATCAATGGCGATTAAATAAAAAATTATCTGGTGGCGGAGCGCTCATGAACATGGGTGTGTACGCTATACAAACCAGTATCTATGGTACAGGTCAAAACCCTATTTCAGTTTCTGCACAAGAATTTAGTACTAGACCAGATTATTTTAAGGATACCGATGAGACCATTACAGCTCAGTTTAAATTTGAGAATGGTGCTGTTGCACATATGATGACTTCGCATAATGCTAATGGTAATAGATTAAAATGTCATTGTAGTAAAGGTTGGTTTGAGTTAGATCCAGCCCATAGTTACGGGCCAATAAGTGGTAGAACTTCTAATGGCGATATCTTAAAGTTTCCACATAAAAGACAACAGGCTTTACAGATGGATGATTTTGCAAAGCATATTTTGTTGGACAGTAAAAACTTGGCTCCTGGTGAAATGGGAAAAAGAGATATGATAATTGTAGAGGCTATTTACAAATCGATAAGAGAAGGAGGGCAAGAACAATTATTGTCATTAGGTGATTTAGGTATTGTGGTGTAATTATTTGAAAAACAAATAGTTGAAACTTAACTTAAAGTTAAATTCAAGATTTGATCACTTCGATTTCAAGTTAAGTTTACATGTTAACATTATCATAAAGTTTAGTTCATTTATTGCTAATTTTTAGAATACCTTTTTACAAGGTTATCTCTATAGTTTTGGAATTCATAACCTAAAAACTATATTGATAATGAAACAAACGAAAAATTTACTATTTAAAGCCCTTTTCCTTTCTTGCTTAGGATTAGCTGTAATGAGCTGTGATGGAGAAGATGGTGTAGATGGTACAAACGGTATTGACGGTGTAGACGGTGCTGATGGCGCAGACGGAGCTGATGGCGCCGATGGTGCTGACGGACAAGATTTGACTCTAGAAGAATCTATTCCATTAACTAGTTCCGTAACTCCAAACGAACTTTTCGAATTAAAAGGTGCTTTTGCAGGTTCTGCCGACCTTAATATGATCATGTCTTCTGCAGATATCTTAGAATCTGATTCTACTTTTGTTTATGGTTCTTATATGGATGGTGCTGCACTATATCCTACCGAAGATGGTAACTATGCTTTAATCAATAATCTAGAAGCAGATTACTCCATTGCAAGAATTATGTTAAATTCTGAACTTCAGCCTTTACAAGGAGATTATATAGTAAATTCTACAGCTACTGCATTTACGGCAATGTGTTCTGGATCTTCAATTACTGTTGAAGAGCACGGATTTGGTCCTTTATACCTATCTGGTGGAGAATGGGGCGGTAACGCTAAAGGTGTATTTAAAGTAAACCCTTTTAGAGCAAAAGAAGACAGGGTAGAAGTAGAAAGATTACCTGCACTGGGTGAGTGGTCAACTGAAAATGCTGTTGTTATTGGCAAAGATGCCTATTCTTCTCAAACGGTAATTTTTATGGGTGATGATCATAGTGATAATACATATCCGCAAGCTCATTTTGGAATGTACGTTGGTCAAAGAGGTGACCTTTATGGAGGAAAACTTTATGTACTTAGAGGTACAAACCCAGTAGAATCTGCTCCAGGAGAAGGTGGTCAGTTATTTGAAATGGGTATGGCTCAAGACATTGAATACGATGTAGAATGGGTAGAAGTTACTGAAAGAACTATAGATGAGTTGAACCAAGAAGCTATTGACTTGGGTGCTATAGGATTTCAAAGAATTGAAGATATCGATTGGAGAAGAGGTTCTGCCGATGCTCAAAGAGAAGTGTATTTTAATGCTACGGGTAGAATTCGTGGTGATAATCCGGACCTTAACTTAAGAGGTACAGGTTTTGGTCGTGTATATAAACTAGTTTTAGATCCTGAAGATCCAACGGCTCCTGCTAAATTAACTGTTGTAGTTGATGGTGACTTGGAAGGTGGAAAAGGTGATGGAATGCATTCTCCAGATAACATTTTGGTAACTGAGAACTATGCTTACATTCAAGAAGATCCAAATGGTTATGGAGATTTAAATGCAGATATAACAGGTTTTGCCAAATTATGGCAATTAGACCTAAATACGGGCAACTTTGTTGAAGTTATGGAGTGTAACCAAACATATGCTGCAAGTGTTGGTATTGGTAATACCGATAGTATGTGGGAAATAACCGGCTTGATCGATGTTACCGATATCATAGGTGCAACTGAACCAACCTTTATTGGTGGAGCTCAAGTACATGGTTGGAATTTTAGTACCACTCCTGATACAGCTGTAAGGGCAGACGGACTAAAATTTGTTGACCCAACAGCAATTAGTGAAGGCAGTGCTGCATTAGAAGGTTCAGTTTTATTCAAATTGACTGGCTTACCTAGATAAGTGATGTAATTGTACCAAGTTTAAAGGTTCCCTTCACTGGGAACCTTTTTCTATTCATATTAATTTCAAATGAAACATGAGCGCATTTAATTATAAATGGATTTTGATAGTATTTGTTTGTTTTTTTCTGTCCTGCAAGAATGAGGAAACAAAACCTTTGTTGGCTATAAATGCTAATGATCAATCTATGTTCAACAATGCTATAAGGGAACATTATTTTCTGGCATTGGATAGTACTTCTTATTACATGCAGCAAATAGATACCGCACAATCGCTCTCAAAGAATAAAGAATTGTTTTTAAAAAGTAGGGAATGGTATAAAAGGGTAGAGCCTATGCTTATTGCGTATGATTATGAGAATTACATCTCAATGAATGCGCCTAATTTGCTTAAGGTAGAAATAGACGACCATACCGATATTAAAAAACAGAAACCAAAGAGTT
The DNA here is from genome assembly GCF_002362375.1 of Maribacter sp. UBA3344. NCBI lineage: Bacteria > Pseudomonadati > Bacteroidota > Flavobacteriia > Flavobacteriales > Flavobacteriaceae > Maribacter > Maribacter sp. UBA3344. The sequence goes on from NZ_DERI01000005.1 coordinate 79,731, forward strand.
TTCAAGTATTGGAAGAGCTCCTTTATAGTGAAGAAGGATATTCCAATGAAGATTTAAATACTGTATTGGAGTATTTAAAGATTAGAATTCCGTTTGTAAGAAAAAATCATATTCTCATCACCCAAAGAGATAGGCATCATTTAAAAATGATAAGAGATGCCATTGTAAATGTGGCCACTAAAGGTATTACAGGTTTTGATTCTCCAATGTTGGCAAATTCATTGAACGAAGCTGTTTATAATTATAAAACGCTACAAACAGTTTTGGATATTTATAAAGAGGCTTTTAGGAATAATACCTTATATGTACAATGGAAAAAAGAAATTTCTTCCACCATTGATGATTTACAAAGTGCCAATTTTGATGAATTTGATCGATACTCATTTATAAGATTACATACCAATACGCAATTGGAGCTAGTGGATAAGACTGCTAATGATTGGGGAATTGAGTTAAGCCAATCAAGAGCTTTAGACCCTAAGGTGACCAATCTTTTTGACAAGAACTTTTTCAATATGAAGATGTTTTCCACGCAAAGAGCACCAGATATTACTGAAGAAAGAATTGAGTTAGGAAGACAGTTATTCAATGATACCGATTTATCAGGCTCTGGTACAATAAGCTGTGCTACTTGCCATATTGCGGAAAAAGCATTTACCGACGGTCATAAAATTGCTAAAGGTATTAACGGACAAGATTTACAACGTAATTCTCCAACATTAACCTATGCTGTTTACCAACGTTCTTTATTTTATGATGGTAGGGCAGATGGTCTTGAGGATCAAATTGTTGGAGTCACCAATAATGAAAATGAGTTTCATATAGATTTGGAACAATTAGAAGAAAAAATTCAAGAAAAATCAGCATATAAAGTTCAATTTGATTCGCTTTACGATGGTAAAATTACCGATATGAACGTGCGTAATGCTATTGCAACATATATAAGAAGTTTAGCTCCGTTCGATTCTAAATTCGATAGAAACATGAACAATCTAGAAGAAACCATGACTACCGAAGAGATTACCGGTTTTAATCTTTTTATGGGTAAAGCGGCGTGTGCCACTTGTCATTTTCCACCGGCATTTAACGGTACAGTGCCTCCTAAATATATGGAAAGCGAATTTGAAAATTTGGGTGTGCCCAAAAACGCAAGTTTTGAAAACCCTGTTTTAGATGATGATTGGGGGCAGTATTATCCTTATGAAGTAGAGGAGAAGAAGCATTTTTTTAAAACTTCAACAGTGCGTAATGCAGAATTAACCGGACCCTATATGCACAACGGGGTGTATGAAACTTTAGAGGAAGTAGTTGAGTTTTATAATGTTGGTGGCGGTCAGGGCATGGGCTTAGATGTACCTTACCAAACACTACCGCCTGATTCTTTACATCTAACGACTACAGAATCAAAGGCGATTATTGCGTTTATGAAAACACTGACCGATAAAAGATTTGAGAAAGAAGCCATAAACTAGAATTTTTCAAAAACACCTAAACCAAAAAGGGCAAAATCATATTTAACTGGATCCAAAGGGTCCAGTTTTCTTAAGCTTTTATCTAGCTCGGCTAATGCTTTGGCATCGTTTTGTTTTCTTTTTAATAATCCTAATTTTCTAGCTACATTACCTGAATGTACATCTAATGGACAAGATAATTTTGAGGTAGGTATTCCTTTCCATATGCCAAAATCTACATTGGTAGTTGCATCTCTAACCATCCAACGTAAAAACATATTTATCCTTTTGGCGGCAGAACCTTTTAAAGGATCAGATACATGCTTTGTTGTGCGTTGCTCATATGGTAACACAAAAAATATTTTCTTGAATTTTGTAATGGTGGGCTGTAGAGAATTTTTGTCTTGAAGAGTTGTGAAAATACTTTCAAGACCTTGGTGTTGAAGGTAAATATTCTTTAAGCTTTTTATAAAATATCTTAAATCATTTTCATTGAAAGTTCTATGAACAAATCCTGATAAATTATCTAAATCATCATCGGTATGGTTAAGCACAAAGTCATACGGACTTTGTCCCATTTTTTCCATTAACTTATGAGAATTATTGATGATGCTCTTTCTGTTACCCCAAGCAATGGTTGCCGTTAGAAAAGCACTGATTTCAATATCTTCTTTTTGTGTGAAAAGATGCGGAATTTGTATAGGGTCGGTTTCTAAGAATTCAGGTTTATTGTATTCAAAAACCTTTTCGTCAAGAAATATTTTTAGCTCACTTTTTGTCATTCAATAGAAATATCTAACAATTGCATAATTAGCACAGGAACCACTAAAACCATATTGTAAATGGCGTGTAGCGCCATAGACCATAAAAGACCAAATTTTACCCGTATGTAGCCTAAAAGAAAACCTACACTAATTTGTGGTGCAACCAACAATGGGGAAAAAAGTAAAACCTGAGTGCTCATTTCAAAATTACTGATATGCATAAAGCCGAACGCAATTGTAAACAAATAGAAAATTGGTTTAAAAAATTTTGAATCTTTAAAAAAGACAAGCGGACCTCTAAATAACAGTTCTTCAAAGAAAGGAGCTACAATTACTGCTAAAAAGAAAATAAGTGCCACTGAGTAGTTTCCGAATAAATCATCCATGGCATGTTTGCCCATCTCAAGCTTTAGGATACTTTCTAAAACTGTAGCTGCCATTAATAATAGAATACTTGCCGTTAATGCAATAATTAAAAGCTTGAAGAGAACTCTCAATTTTTCTGATAAAGAACTTTCAATATCTTGTGTATAGACAGGTTTTATTATAAATGAAAGTAGCTCTTGAAGCATACGGATCTTGGTTATGCTATTATTATTTCCTTGTCTACAATTTTACCATCTACCATGGTTAATTTACGATCTGCCATTTCTGCCAATTCAGCATTGTGGGTCACAATTACAAAGGTCTGACCAAACTTTTCACGAAGCTCAAAAAATAATTTATGCAGGTTGTCTGCACTTTCTGAATCTAAATTTCCACTAGGTTCATCAGCAAAAATTATTGAAGGGTTATTGATCAACGCACGGGCAACCGCTACCCGCTGTTGTTCTCCGCCCGATAATTCTGAAGGTTTATGGTCATATCTGTGACCCAGGCCCAAAAAGTTTAATAGTTCTTTGGCTCTATCTTCAGCTTCAGATTTTGGCGTCTTTTTTATAAATGCAGGTAGGCATACATTTTCAATGGCCGTAAATTCTGGTAATAATTGGTGAAATTGAAAAATGAATCCTATATGTTCATTTCTAAATTTTGCTAAATCTTTATCATTTAGTTCCGTAGTTTCAATACCATTGATCAGTAACGTACTGTCTTTTCTATTTGATTGAACGTCTAAAGTTCCCAAAATTTGTAATAAGGTAGTTTTACCGGCACCGGAAGCACCAACTATAGATACTATTTCTCCTTTTTTAATATGGAGGTCAACTCCTTTTAATACTTCTAATTCTCCGTAATATTTATGAATGTTAGAAGCTTTTATCATGAGTTAAGTTTAGTTTAGAGTTGTGATAGTTTGAAATTCAAAATTAATGAAAAAGGGGCACGTTAAAAACTGTAATTTTCATTTAGTGATCATTTAGCCCAATGTTCTGGTGCCATTATTTAAGACTATATAGTAATATGAACTATTTATGATATTTTTACGTTTGTTGAGGAAAGAAATATTAAATTTGTTCAACCTAAATTTAATTAGGTTAAACATTAAATATAAAATATGTCCCCGTATAGAAATTTAGAAGAATATAATCTTGAAATTACCGATGAAGTTAAAAGTAGGTACTCATCTATTATTGATGAAATTGGTGAAGATGTAGCAAGAGAGGGTTTAGTTAAAACACCTGAACGTGCTGCAAAAGCAATGCTATTTTTAACTCAAGGTTATAAGCAAGATGCCGTTGAAATTTTGAAAGGGGCAATGTTCAAAGAAGATTATGATGACATGGTCATTATAAAAGATATTGAGCTGTATTCCCTATGTGAGCATCATATGTTGCCATTTTTTGGTAAGGCACATATTGCTTACATACCAAATGGTCATATCGTAGGATTAAGTAAAATTCCAAGAGTGGTAGATGTTTTTGCAAGAAGGTTACAAGTACAGGAAAGGTTAACGCATGATATTTTAGAGTGTATAAATAATACTTTAAAGCCTAAGGGAGTGGCCGTTGTTATAGAAGCTTCACATATGTGTATGATGATGAGAGGTGTACAAAAGCAAAATTCTGTAACTACAACATCTGGTTTTAGAGGTCAATTTGAAAAAATTGAGACTAGAAATGAATTCTTGAAGTTAATTAGTGCTAAACTTTCCTAATTACTATCTCTGCACGTTGAGAATATTTTTTTGTAAAATTTGGCATCTTTGTTGTAATCTAAAGTTAGAATAACTAATTTTTAAGTATGTCAATTTTAAAAGATAAAAAATACAAGCAACTTTTCATGGGGTTGCTATTTGATGGTATAGGTATGCTTTCTTTTGCTATACCTTTCGTGGGTGAATTTTCAGATGTGGTATGGGCTCCACTTTCTGCGTGGTTAATGACACGTATGTATAAAGGAAAAATAGGTCAAGCTGCCGGTGTTTTCACTTTTATAGAAGAAATTGTTCCTGGTTTTGATATCATACCTTCGTTTACGCTAATGTGGTTATATACATATGTGTTCAAGTCTTCTAAAAAAGGGCGTACGATTGAAGTGTAAAACCCACCTTTATTTTTATAGAAACTCTTAACTTTAACTCAAATACCATGAGTTTTGAAGAGAAGAAATTTTGTTGCAAAATCTAGTCTAAGTGGTCTTGCCGCTTTACTAGGAGTGGATATTATTTATAAGGAATGTATGCCTTTGGGCTACACACCTGTGGCGTTACAAGAATCAGACCCATTTAAGTTATTCAATAAGGATAAAGGCATGGTCGTACTAAACGATAAGCCTTGGAATATTGAGGCTAAAGCTCATCTTTTAGATGATAGGGTAACTCCAAATAAATCTATTTTTGTTCGAAATAACGGATTGATTCCGGAAGACATAGATGTTAATACTTGGACACTTACCATAGACGGAGAGTCTGTTAAGCAGGAGAAAACATATACGTTGTCTGAGCTAAAGTCAAAATTTAAGCATCATACCTATCAATTGACCTTAGAGTGTGGTGGTAATGGTAGAAGCGAATTTGATCCACCTGCAAAAGGAAATCAGTGGACTGTGGGTGCGGTGTATTGTGCTAGTTGGACAGGTGTGAGATTGCGCGATGTGTTAGAAGATGTCGGTATTAAAGATGATGCTGTCTACTTTGGTTATCATTCTGCAGATACACACCTTAGTAGAGATCCTACTAAAGAACCAATATCTAGAGGAGCGCCCATGTCAAAAGCTTTACAAGATGAAACATTGTTGGCTTTTAAAATGAACGGTGAAGAGATTCCCTTAGTACATGGTTATCCCCTACGGGTCATTGCGGGAGGATGGCCTGCCTCGGTTTCTGGAAAATGGTTACAACGTATTAGTATTAGAAATATAGTTCATGACGGTACCAAAATGACCGGCACGGCATATAGAGTGCCTTGTAAACCCGTTGCTTCTGGTGAAAAAGTCGCGGATGAAGATATGTGTATCATTGAATCTATGCCGGTAAAATCTTTAATTACCTATCCAAAATCTGGTGCTGTTTTATCAAAGAATAAAAAATTAAGTATTAGAGGTCATGCATGGGCAGGTGAACTAGAAGTTGCCAAAATGGAATACTCTATAGATTTTGGCGCTACTTGGCATCATTGTACAATTGAAAAACCTGCAAACCGATTAGCGTGGCAGCATTTCTCAGCAGATATTTCATTTCCGCAAGAGGGCTATTATGAAGTCTGGGCAAAAGCTACCGATTCCAATGGGGTTAGTCAACCTATGTTATTGCCTGGGTGGAATCCAAAAGGGTATTTAAACAATGCTTGTCACAGGATAGCCGTAAAAATCGCATAAATGAAAAAGCAGAATCACAATAAGTTAAAAGGCGATTTTCAGGAATTATACAGAAAGATAATATTAGCTTGCGCTGTTATTGGCATTGGTGCAATAATTTTAGTGTATTTAATAGTTGATCCAAGTTTTTCTACATTTAAAACGGATGCACCACAAACCGAGCTGGTAACTGTTCCCGAAGAGGACGATTACGATAAGGTAGAAAATGGAATTCATGTACGTACCGGTTTTATAGATGCCCCGGGAATGATGGTTACCGTTCAAAACTGTACCAACTGCCATTCCGCTAAGTTGGTAATGCAGAACCGAATGAATGAAGAACGCTGGAAATCAACTATAAAATGGATGCAGGAAACCCAAAATTTATGGGACTTGGGAGAGAATGAAGCTGTAATTATTAATTACTTGGTTACCAATTACCCACCTAAGAAATTAGGTAGGAGGGCTGTACTCACGGATATTGAATGGTATCAATTTGAAGAATAAAAAAACAAAAGCCTTTGAATTAAACATCAAAGGCTTTTAGTTTTACATGTGTTTATATTTTTACTACTCTACCGTAACGGAAAAAGTCTGAGCAATATCTGTTTCTCCGCCTGCATCTGCTAAAGTGCCATCGTTAGGTTTTGTAGGCTCATGACGTAACGTAATTGTAATTGTTCCAGAACCTGCATCACCAGTTGTTAATTCAAATTCAATACCAACTGGGTTTCCATCTTCATCGGTATCAGAATAAGTCACTTCAGATAAAGAACCAGATAGTCCAAAGAAAAACTGGTGCTCGTCTGCTTCTTCTTCTACCTCTTCGGTAATGTCCTCTGCAGGTGTTTCCGTTTCGTTCAATAATACAATACTCCCAGTATAGGTCGTATTTGCGGTTAAATTATCAGCTGTTATTACTGGAGCATCTGGTCCGTCACCATCCAAATCCTGAGATTGCAATGTTGCAATACCATCAGCGCTTGTTAACGTTACTTTCATCGTAGTAATGATTTCTTCTTCGTTTACTACTTCTGGGGTATCGTCATCACTTGAACATGAAGTCATTACGGTTGCCATTAAACTTAGAGCTAGGACGGTTTTTAGTATGTTGTTTCTTTTCATATTTGTTCTTGTTTTCATTTGTTAGTAATAATTATTCTTAATAGTTAAAAATTAGGCGCATACTTATATTTCTGCCCATATCATCTACAAAATAACGTTGCCTATTTAGGTAATCACGATAGTTTGTATTTAGTAAGTTGGTTGCACTTAGACCTACGGTTAAGTCATTTTTATTTTTAATTGTAAAAGATGTTTCCGTATTTAATGCCAATAGGTGATAAGCTTCGGGTGGTGTATTAATTTCCAATAACACGTTCTCTTGTTGTTGAGGAGAAAAAACCTCAATATTTTCTGGATATCTGGATTGTTCAAATACATATTGACTTTCAAGACTTATAAGAAAATTGTTCCATTTGGTATTGGTGTATGTAATGCTATTTGTAAAATTTGCAGCAGGTATATTAATCAACGGTGTGTCTGTTTCACTATCTGTACCTTTTACCCAAGCAAACTTATGATCTGTTCTAATATTTGATGACCAATTATTATATAAAGAAGCATCAATACCAAACAAGACTGCATTGGTCTGACGATAAGACCATACGGGGAAAGCGCCACGTATAGTAAATTCTACACCCGTTGGTTCAAGAAGTATAAAGTCTCTAATGCTATTAACAAATGGAGCAACAGAATACCCCAATTTGTTACTATTTCTTTCTAGTGAAGCTGAAAATTTAGAAGAGGTTTCACTGCTCATTCTTAAATCGCCCAATTCTATTCGTGCCGCAGAATGGTGAAGACCATCGCTAAATAATTCAGATGGGTTAGGTGCTCTTTGAGATAGGGCATAGTTAAACCGTAAATGATCTTTTCCGTTTATTTCATAATGGAAACCTAATGTTCCTGAGACGTTATGATAGTCAAAGACTGGGTTTGTCAGTAGTTGCGTACCTAAATCTTCCAATACGATATCGGCAAAATCTATATCATAACCACGTTCTTCCCAGCGAGAAGTTCTATAGAATTTTTTGGAATCTATTCTGCTGAAATCATATCGTAGTCCGGCATCTAGCGTCCAATCGGTATCAAGTTCATAACTTCCTATTGAATACAAACCAAAATCAAATTTATCGTAATCAGGTATCAATCTTCGGACACCGGTATCTGGATTGGCAAAATTGGTTTGGAACCTTCCTAGAGCTCCAACCTTGAGATCTAGACCTTGTTTTGCATCAAATTTTATATTGGTAAGTACGGAATGTGTGGTTAAATCAAGATCTAAAGATGCTTTATCCGCATCATCGCCTACACGTATATCATATTCGAATCTTCTGTTTTTTTGAAAATCGTATTGCAGGGTCCATTTTCCAAAACCTTCAAATCTTCTATAATAATTTAGCTTTCCTAAATGGTGGCTAACTTCTTGGTATGGTTGGGAAATATCATAAGTAAAATCGTTTACCACACTTGGTACGTCACTATTAATGGCTGTTATTAAATCATCTATATTGCCAATATGCGATGCTCTCAATATGCCAATTTCCGAATTAAAATATGAGTAGTAACCTTCCCATCCTTGTATAAAGTCTCGTTTACCTATACTAAGTGAGACCCCACTTTCTTTAATACCTGTATTTGATAATATATAATCTGGTGCTTCAAGATCCCCAAGTCTTTTAAATGACCCTTGTCCTTTAATATAAAGGCCTGATTTATATGATTTGGTCAATGAAGATGTTATGTTACCACCACGGCCATTGGAGGCAAGATTAAGTTGGGTTTTACCGAATAAAGAGTCGGTTCTTATTATTGGTAAAGGTTCAAGTACAATAACACCTGCGATAGCATCGCCTCCGTACTCTATAGCGGCAGCACCTTTTATAACGCTTATATTCTGATTTGCATTTACGTCTACATTAGGGGCATGCTCTTCTCCCCATTCCATATCTTGCATACGAACGTTATTGTTCAAAATTAAGATTCTACTACCGTTTAAACCTTGTATGACCGGTTTAACTATATTTCCTCCGGTATTTAAGGTTGATACTCCGGCAATCTTTTTTAATGCATCTCCTAAACTATTACCACTGCTTCGTTCGATATCTTTAACCGATAAAATATTTTCCTGAGCGGAATTTGTGTTTTTTGGTACATCGCCAACAACTTTGACTTCCTTTAATTCTTCTAGGTGATGTTCTAGCCTAATTTCTGAATAGGTATCCCCATTAATGGTCAATGTTACAAACTTTGTTGTACATTCTGGATGCGATATTTCAAGTTCTATAACCCCGTCACATAGCTCCTTAAAGCTAAATTTTCCGTTTTGTTGGGAGACCGTAGAAAAACCTTTGCCAGTTATGTTAATAGTTGCTCCACTCAACGGACTGTTGTCATGGAAATCAACAATTTCTCCTAATAATATTGAATTGCAATCTTGAGCGTAAATAATTGTGCTACATAGGATTGCGAAAACATATAAATAATACTTCATTATATAAGTTTAGCGCTATAATAAATTGGTTGAAAAAGAAAACCAATTTTAAAATTCGGAAGGGGTATTAGGCTTGGCAGGGTGGGGGGCGACCAAAAGTAGTGTACCTGAAAAGCGTTTTAGGTACTGTAATTGAAAAAGGTATCAGTTTTTTTTCCGTGATAATAATTACTGAAGCAATTATGAATAAAAATGTGGCAACTAAAGTGTATTCAGCGTTTTGATTCTGAACTGCCAATTCACAAATACTACAATTTTCTATAGTATCTACTTTATTATCTTGATGGGAATAGACATGAAAAGAAGTTACCTTGATCAGCATAAGGCAGAACAAAATAAATACTGAGAAATATGTAAATATTGATCTCTTCACAGCGCTAAAGTACTAAAAGATGTAGAACTGTTTGTTAAAGAAAACCCAACAAAAGTGTGTTAGAATAAAAATCCAAGTCCAATTCTTTTCAGCATTTTTTTCTCAAAAGCCCAAAAAAATCTAAATTGACCAAATAACCATCCATAAATTACCAATAACACTTGATAGAAAGGGAAAATTAATAAAATTCGTAAAAACCAATACAGAGTGCTTCCCCACCAGGCAGTCGAAAAATTTTCTTGCTGAAGACCAATTAAATTTAGAAAAGGCTTTGCTACATATACAGATGATGATCCGGTGATGGCAAATACTATAAATATAATTACAAGTTGAAAATTACTGGTGATTCCCCAGCGTTCTTTTAATTTCTGCATGGCATGTATTGAAAACGCCAAATATACTTTTTATATACGTGGTATAAAAGGGCCTAATCGCTGATTGTATTTTCTTTGGAAATAAATAAAATAATTATACAGCTTATAGTTTACTTCATAGCCATAATCAATTTGTCTAAAGTAATCTATTTGCATTTCATATAAATTTGGATTGTATCTAGCAGGCTGTAATACTCTTTGGTTCCATTCTAAAACCATTATTTGATTTCTATTTTCCAAGAAATTTTGCGAATAATAACCTTCAGGTTTTGCTATTGAGGCCAACCATATATTAAAACCAGGCTCTATGATAATAATTTCATATTCAGTTTCTTCACTTGAAATGGAAATGGTATCTCCTTCTACTTGGGTAAAGGCATTTTTTTCATCTTCGCTTATAGCTAGTGATGCGCTCTTTGTACCACAATTAAATAGCAATGCACAAAAGGTCGCAGCTATTGTACCGTAAATAATTTTAAATATCTTCTTTTTCATAGAAATAAGATACAAAAAAAGCCGCTTGTATTTACAAGCGGCTTAACTATATGATTTCTAGGTATTATTTACCGAAAAGACCTCCTAAAAGGCCTCCAAGACCACCTTGTTTTTTATTGCTGCCCATTACCATACCGGCAACATCATCTAATATGCTTCCGTCACCATCAGCATCTAATAATGAAGTGATAAGGCTTTGGTTTTCTTGAGGTTGGCCACCGAGCATACTACCTAAAAGAGCGTTCATTCCTGTGCCGTCACTTACATTGCTCTGCGCAGTTTGCTTGCCTAAAAAGCCCATAACTATAGGGGCTGCAATTTTTAGTATTTGAGCAACCGATCCAGAATCTAAACCAGATTTTGCACTTAATGCACTTTCTACTTGTGGTTGTTTACTTCCGAATACATGGCCTAAAATACCCGCACCGTCATTCATTACACTTTCGTCTACACCGCCACTAAACAAACCTCCTAGGTTATCTAAGATTCCGCCACTATGATTACTTGATAATGCACTCATTAAACCCTGAGCACCTTCTGGTGTTGAAACGTTTTTTTTCATTGCACCAAGAATTAGTGGCATTGCCATACTTAGTACATTAGCGGTTTTGTCTTCAGGCTGATTTGTTTGTCCAGCTACACCGCTAATTAATTGTTGCCCCATTGGGCTATTTAATAAATCTAATAATCCTGCCATTGTAATGGTTAATTTAATGTTTATGCTGTAAAATACGAAAAAGAGTCAATAAAATATGCTATTGAGCTCTTAATTTAGTAAAGAAATAATTTGGTCGGCCAATTCTTGTCCAATTCTTTCTTGTGCCTCTAAAGTTGCTGCACCAATGTGTGGAGAAAGCGAAATGCTAGAGTGCATTAGAATTTTAATTTCTGGTTTTGGTTCAGATTCATAAACGTCTAAACCGGCAAAAGCAACAGTGCCGTTTTCTAAAGCATCGATCAATGCAACTTCATCTAAAACACCACCCCTTGCGGCATTGACGATACCAACACCCTGTTTCATTTTGGAGAATTCAGCTTTTCCCAGAACATAGTTCTCTTGACCGGGAATATGCAATGAAATATAGTCTGCATTCTTTAGGACATCATCTTTGTCAGTGTTCTTTAGTGTGAACGTAACATTTTGACCATCATAAAAAGTAAGCTCAATGTCTGTCTGCGCTACATCTGGATCACAGTATATAACCTTCATACCAGCGCCAATGGCAAGTTTAGCGGTAGCTTGACCAATGTTACCAAATCCGAATATACCTAAGGTTTTACCTCTAAGTTCCGTACCCTTTGAGTAAGATTTCTTTAATCCTTTAAAGTTACTATCACCTTCTAAAGGCATATTTCTATTTGCATCATATAAAAAACGTGCGCCTCCATAAAGGTGTGCAAAAACCAATTCTGCCACAGATTCTGATGAGGCAGCTGGTGTATTTATGACATGAATATTTTTAGATTTAGCGTAATCTACATCAATATTATCCATACCAACACCACCTCTACCAATTAGTTTTAGAGTAGGACAGGCATCAATTAATTCTTTTCTGACTTTGGTAGCACTACGTACCAATAATGCGTCAATTTTATTTTCATTGATATAGTTGCTTAATTGTTCTTGAGCAACCGTCGTCGTTAAAACGTTAAATCCAGCTTTCTCCAAAGTGGTGATGCCATTTTGGGAAATTCCATCATTTGCTAATATCTTCATATGTTTTAATACAATTTTATTGTTGTGTTCGGTATATGTTACAACAATTATCCTCTTCTTTCCATTTCGCTCATGACGTCTACCAATACACCAACACTTTCTAATGATAATGCATTGTACATACTAGCTCTATACCCTCCAACGGAACGGTGACCGTTTAAACCATTAATTCCGGCTTCTTTTAGCAAACTTTCAAAAGTGGTTTTTAAGACATCATCCGTAAGGTTGAAAGTGGCGTTCATTAAAGAACGGTCCTCTACATTGGCAAAGCCTTCAAAAACAGGATTTAGATCAATCTCAGAATAAAGTAATCTTGCCTTCTTTTCGTTGATTTCTTCTATAGCTGCAATACCACCAAGATTTTTTAACCATTCTAATGTTAACATAGAAGTGTAAACTGCAAATACAGGTGGTGTATTGAACATGCTATCTTTTGAAATATGTACTTGATAATCTAACATTGAAGGAATTTTTCTAGATACTTGACCTAAAATTTCTTCTTTAACGACCACCAAAGTTGTCCCTGCAGGACCCATATTCTTTTGTGCACCGGCATATATTAAATCGAACTGAGAGAAGTCTAAACTTCTTGAGAATATATCTGAGCTCATATCACAAACAAGAGGACAGTCGGTTTTTGGAAACTTCTTGAATTGGGTCCCAAAAATTGTATTGTTAGATGTAATATGTAGATAATCTAAACCGCTGGGAACTGAGTATCCTTTAGGTATGTATTTAAAATTTTCATCTTTAGATGAGCCAACTTCAACCACATCGCCAAATAATTTAGCTTCTTTAATGGCTTTATCGCTCCAAGTACCAGTATTTAAATAACCTGCTTTTTTCTCCAGTAAATTGTAGGCTACCATTAAAAACTCCATACTTGCACCACCTTGAAGAAATAATGCTTTATAGCCTTTGTCTTTAAGATCTAGCAGTTCTAATGCCAATGATCTTGCATTTTCCATTACGGCAACAAAGTCTTTACTTCTATGTGAAATTTCAATAAGTGAAAGTCCAGAACCATTAAAGTCCATAACAGATTCAGAAGCTTTTAAAAGTACTTCTTTTGGTAAGATACAGGGACCGGCACTAAAATTATGTTTTTTCATCTTGTGTGTAATTTAAGGTTGCAAAGGTCAGAATTTTTTGAAGATTTTTCTTTACTATCGCTATTTAATTCTTAGAAGTGTTCAATAAGAATGCTATGGTGTCTATACCGTCGGCATAGTCGTTTAGCATTGGTTTTTGGGTGTTTCCAAAAGAAATTTCATCTTCTACAAAACCAGATGAAACAATACATTGTAAGTTTTCTTTATTGTCCTTAAGCTTCTCTTTTAATGTTGACACATCTTCGTAGTACTCGTAAAACAATGAAGCTATTGGCGAACCAAAACTTTCCTCTTCTTTTAAAATCAAAAAACCATTATCCAATAATTTAAACTCGCTCATTAAATAAACTGCTTTATTGTAATCGTAGTTATTGGCGTATTTATGGTGGTTGATAATGCTATTGTACGGAAACATTGCTTTGAAAAAAGTGTCAATATTATATTCTTTTGGGAGGTATATTTTAGATACGCTTCTACACCCTAAACCAAAATATCTAAAAATATCCTCTCCTAATGCTGTTAGTTCTTCTTGGGATTCCTTTCCGGATAAAACAGCCACAGAATTTCTGTTTTTACGAATAATATTTGGTTTTTTACCGAAATAATACTCAAAATAACGTGCCGTATTGTTACTTCCAGTCGCAATTACAGCATCGTAATGATCAAGTTTTTCTTTGGTAAATATTACTTTATCCTTTAAAGAAGGTTCAATGTCAATTAAAAAATCAATGAGAAGTGGAATTAATTTTTGATCATTGCTTGATAGTTTTACTAAAGCTTTATTGCCGGTAATTAAAACGCATAAAAGATCGTGAAACCCTACTAAAGGAATATTGCCGGCCAAAATTAACGCTACAACCTTTTCATTGTTGATGCTAAGGTCGTAGTTACTCAGCCAGGCTTCAATATTTTCTTCAGAAAGTACTTTTCCCCATTCTTTGAAAGCATGGGTACAGTTTTCTTCCGTAAACCAGCCATTGTAATGATGTGCTCGTTCTATTTCTGATTTGAAAGAACTTACCCATTTGTCATTTAAATGATCAGAAATGGTGTTTTTGTCTATTAATTCACAAAATGTTCTTAGAAAATTTCCAAGTTTAACAAAAGCTGTTATCGTAAGGTTGCTATGGGCCATTATATTTGTATACTAAATAGGTAGGAATTACCTTTGTGCAAAAATAAGCATGCCCGTTCTTTTTTGGGCATTTTAATGTAGAAGAAATTATGGCAATTATAATAACTGATGAATGTATAAATTGTGGGGCTTGTGAACCAGAATGTCCAAACACTGCAATTTACGAAGGAGCAGATGAGTGGAGATATAGTGATGGTACATCTTTAGAGGGCAATGTTGTTTTACCTGATGGAAAAGAAGTTGACGCGGGTGAAGTACAGGAACCTATTAGTGATGAAGTGTATTATATAGCTCCAGATAAATGTACCGAGTGTATGGGCTTTCATGAAGAGCCACAGTGTGCAGCTGTATGTCCGGTAGATTGTTGTGTGCCAGATGATGACCATGTTGAAACAGAGGAGGTATTATTGGCAAAGCAACGCTTTATGCACCCTGAATAAATGAGGGGGTGATTTTTAGAATATAGCTATCATAAAAAATATATTCTGAATTAGATTTTATTATTACTTCTTGATGAAATAAAAAAAAGCTACCTAAATCAATAGGTAGCTTTTTTATTAAATAAACTAAATCAAAATCAAAACTTGTAATTTAAAGATAAGTTGAACATGGTTCCTAATTGGCTAAAGTGGTAACCATCATACGTCATTTGAGAATAACGTTGGTTAAAAGTAATTAGGTTAGATTGGTTCTGAGTCTGAGCTGGATCTGCCAAGATAGCATCTCCTGCAGCATTTTGAGAAACAAAACTCCATTCTGGTAATACGTTGAACAAGTTGTTAATGTTTAAGGCTATAGTTAATTTATCTGTAGCGCTATAATTAACTCCTAAATCCGTAACTACTTTTGGATCGAATTCTGTACCCAAATTAAAGTTACCATTTGCATCAGTACTTAAACCTTGTTGAAAGAAGCTGGTTTTACCAAATAATGTGTTATTCAATGAAAAACCGAATTTATTGATGTCATAATTAGCTCCTAAAATCCACTTTGTTCTAGGTCTTGATGTAAAGAACAAGGCTTCTTGCGTTTGGTTAACTACAGATTGACCAGAATTTGCTACTAAGGCGATATCCTTTACAGGACCGTCTAGTTCATTCTGAATTGTATAGTTACCAGATAAGTTCAAATCTAAGCTGCCTTCTCCAATTTCAATTCCTTTGTAGGCAAGTACCACATCTACACCAGAGGTTTTGGTGTCAATTGCGTTAGAAAAGAAACTTACATCGCTTAAGTTGTTGTTCGCCAATAAAACGTCTAATGCGTTAGTAGCGTCGCCACTAGGACCTATCTCATTACCTAATACAATTCTATCTTTTACTTTAATGTTGTAATAATCTAAAGTATAGCTGAATTTATTAGCGATTTTTCCACCAAAACCTATAGTAAAGTTTGTAGATGTTTCAGCGTCTAATTGAGGTATACCCAAAAGTTTTGCTTGTGTAGACACGTTGTTGATCAGACCACCAACTTGAATACCTTGACCCGGTACAAAGCTGTACTGTGCTTTTTGAGTATAAATTTGGTGTAGGGTAGGAGCTCTAAAACCAGAAGAAATAGAACCTCTCAATGTAAATGCATCGCTAAACTTGTAACGAGAACTAAACTTATAGATGAACGTATTTCCAAAATCAGAATAGTTTTCCGTTCTAATAGTACCGCTTAGTAAAAATGCATCAGATACATCGTAGTCTAAACTTAAATATCCACCAATGTTATAACGATTGAATTTTCCTGAGTTTTGAGGAGATGCTCCTGCAAATGAATCTGCACCACCACCGTCGTAAGAGGCAAGTTCACCTTCTATAATTTCAAAAGTTTCTGTTCTAAACTCAGCACCAACACCAATACTTACTTTGTCTGAAAGTAACCTTGAGATATCAATGTTACCAACATTATGGGAAAATCTAGTTCCTCCCGGATCAAAAGACTGCTGGCTATTTTCTCTATATAATTCTGAACCTTCAGTAATTTCACCGTCATCAACAGAGCCATTGCCATTAGCATCTATAAATACAGATGGAGAATATACAACATTTCTATTGTGGGTATTGTTTACCTTATACGTTTGTAAGTTGCCACCGGTTGTGAAGCTTGCATCAACATTCCAATCATTAATTGTTGATTTGAATCCTATTGTTGCATTATAGTCACTTAATAAACCTTCAAATGTTGGTAAGTATCCATCATATCCACCGGCAGTATTTGGGTTGTCACCCGGAAAGAAATCAGCTAGATAAGGAAAATCATCAACTGTTCTCCAATACGGTGTTCTGTAGTTTGCAAAACTATTTACAGCTTTGTAGACATATGCAGCGTTACCATATAAAGTGGTGTTTTCGCTTAAGTCATAACCTAAATTTACGGAGAATTTTGCAGCAGCAGTTTCTGGAGAACCATTGATGTTACCAGCATCTGGACGTCTTGATAAGAATTCTTGTACATCTGCAATATCGGCACCAAAATCAGCGGCTTCACCAGCAGCATTAACAGTACCTGGTCTATTTGCTTGATTTACTTTAGATAAATCCAATGTATAATTTACAAAACCTTTGTCTTCGCCTATGGTAGAACCGTTATTGATTGCTACACCGAACATTTCACCATCACCTTCAGAAGTAATACCTGTTCTCAACGTGGCAGAACCTTCATTTGGAGAATCTTTTAGAATAATGTTCATTACGCCCGCAATAGCATCAGAACCATATTGAGCAGATGCTCCATCTCTAAGAATTTCCACTCTTTTAATCGCATCTGTAGGTATTGCCGATATATCAGCACCGGTTTCACCACGACCTGGGGATGTTTGAGTGTATAACAATGCACTTAAGTTTTTACGCTTTCCGTTTATTAATATCAACGTTCTACTTGGTCCCATATTTCTTATCTCATAAGGATCCAATAATGAAGTTGCATCATTTACAGGTGTCTGTACCGTATTAAAAGATGGTATTCTGTATTGTAAAGCTTTGTCAAAAGTAGCCTGACCGGTAGAGGTCAATTCTTTAACACCAACAACATCAACAGGTAATGGTGTATCTGTATTACTTCTAGGAGCAGTTCTAGACCCAACAACAATAAATTCATCTAGGGCTACACCTTCAGATAATTGAACATTAATTACGCTTTTGCCAGCTGTAGACACTTCTTGGGAAGCAAAACCTATGTAGCTAAAAACTAATTTGGTGTCATTTTCAACATTAATGGTATAATTACCATCAAAATCTGAAGTTGTTCCGTTTGTGGTTCCTTTTTCTACGATGTTTACACCTGCTAAAGGCATTCCTGAATCGTCGGTTACCTTACCTGTAATGCTATTTTGAACCTTAGTGTTCAATGTCATGGCAGATATACCGTTTGTACTGGATTTTAGTCTTAAAACCTTAGCTCTTTGTGGTTTTTTATGATAAACTACATAGTATTTGTTTCCTAAATATTCAAAATCGAAACTAGTTTTACGTTCTAGTTTATTTATGATTTTATCTAAAACAGGGAACTTATATTCCTCAGGGTTTAAACTGGTAGTAGATACCAGAGTGGGGTTGTAAGTAAAATACACTTCGTGCTTTTCACTTATCTCGTTTAAAAACTCACTTAAAGTGATTTTTTCTTTGAGTTTTTCAGACGCCATCATGCTAATACTACTAGTACATAGTAGTGTTGCAAAAAGCAATCTCTTTATTTGTTTTGTTCTCATAAATAAATAGTTTAGTTAATAAATAGGGTTTTCTTGTACGCGTAAAATATTTCCTTTGTTAATAATTCTTGTTCCTGTAGCCTTCTCTATGGCAGCTATACATATATTCAAATTCTGATTTGGTATACCACCGGAAATGGGTATTTCCTTTAAATTTTCAGCTGAATACTGTACTTCTAGACCATATGTCAGTTCTAAATTGGTCATAACATCTTTAAGTGGAATTTCATTAAAGGCGTAGGTGCCACCTCTCCATAAAGCATATGGGGTCTCAATATTTACCCTTTTATGAAGTAGTTTTTTACTCTCGTTTGAAAATGAAACCATTTCGCCCGGTATCATTTTTGCCACTTCACCATTTTTAAATTCTAAATGAATAGAACCCTCGTCAAGAACTACGTTTGTTTTTTGTTTTCTGGTATTCACATGAAACTGTGTGCCCAATACTTCAACTTTAAGGTCATTGGTAATTACCCAAAACTTGGCATTTGTACTTGGTATGGGTTTAACTTTAAAATATGCTTCACCCTTTAAGTTCAAAAGGCGTGGATTATCATTGTCATATGAAATTTCTGAGTTGCCATTAAGTACCACAGATGTACCATCAGGTAGCTTTAGATCAATTATTTCTCCGTAATTGGTTTTGTGTACAGTGGTGGAATGTTCATTAAAATATGTAATGCTGCTGTAGCTTATAAGGATCAGAAGTACTGCGGCAGCTGTAGAGTATAATACCGTATTCAATGAGCGAACTTTCTTCATTTTTTTTGTTGAAGAATCGTCAATATCAATTTTATCTAAAACCTTTGATAGCGCATGATCAACATCGATGTTGCTAGGGTAGTCTTGATTGAAATTAATACCCGTAATTATAGATTTTGCATTATGAAATGTTTCTAGATGTTCTGGATTGTTTTGTATCCAAGAATTCCAATAGGAGACATCGTTATTGTTTAAGCCTTTGGCCCAGTTTTCAAAAGACGCATCGTTTAGAAAATAATGTAGATCGAATTTGTGCTTCTTGTTCATTTAGTAAGGTATTCCATTTATAAGAGATTTACTTCTTAAAAATATACCCTATTAAATTCAATTTTTTTTCAAAATATTTTTAATCTGTTGATTTTCAGATACTTTTCTTAGCTTTGTTAAAGCTTTTTGAAGTACGTTTAAAACACTTTGGTAGTTCATATCCATAACTTCAGCAATATCGGAACTTTTCATTTCGCTGTAGTATTTCAAATAGAGTACCTCTTTTTGTCTAGGGGATAAATTATTAATCAGTTGGGCTAAGGTAGACGTGCATTTAAAATGCATCTCTTGGTGAATTGAAATTTCTTCGGCAGAAAAAGTAAAATTAGATTTAAATAGCTGTGCTTCAGAAATTGGAACGTTCTTTTGATTTTTTTGTAATTGTTTGATCAATCTTCTTTTAAAAGATACAAATAGGTAGGCTTTAAGATTCTTAATCTCATTTTGTTTTTCGCGTTCTTCAAATAGTTGAATGAAGAAGTTTTGCAGACAATCTTCTGTTATTTCTCTGTTGTTACTAAGCTTTAAACCGTACACGTGTAATTGAGGATAGTATTTTTTAAAAAGGAGACTAAAGCCGTTTGCTTCGCCCTTTTTAAAGAAATACCATATTGTTTCATCTGAATGAAGTTCCATATATTTTCACATGTTCTGCTGACAAAGTAAGAAATATTTCTTAAATATTGTTAAATACGTTCAATTTAAATATCGTTTAGCTAAATAATTTGAATTATATTTAATTTAATCGTATGTAATTTAACAGATGTGTTAGATTTAAAAATGAATGAAAATTGTGTTGGTAAAAACTATATTTGCACTCTTGAAATATTATAAATTATGAAAGCAGGTATTGTAGGGTTGCCAAATGTTGGTAAATCAACACTTTTTAATTGTTTGTCCAATGCTAAGGCACAAAGCGCAAACTTTCCGTTTTGTACAATTGAACCTAATATTGGTGTGGTTAATGTCCCAGACTCAAGGTTAGAGAAGTTAGAGGAATTGGTAAACCCAGAAAGAGTGTTACCTGCAACTGTAGAAATTGTGGATATTGCCGGCTTGGTTAAAGGTGCTAGTAAGGGAGAAGGTTTAGGGAATCAATTTTTAGGTAACATTCGTGAAACGGATGCAATTCTTCATGTATTACGTTGCTTTGATAATGACAATATAGTTCATGTTGATGGTAGTGTTGATCCTATTCGGGATAAGGAAACCATAGATATGGAGCTTCAGTTGAAAGATTTGGAGACTGTAGATAAGAAATTGGAAAAAGTAAAAAGAGCCGCACGAACGGGAAATAAGGAAGCGCAAAAAGAAGAAGCTGTTCTATTGGCTATTAAGACAGGTCTAGAGGCTGGTACCTCTGTAAGGGCTATCGAAATTGAAGAGGAGTTAAGGCTAGAATTTGTGAAACCGTTACAGTTTATAACCGATAAACCGGTGATGTATGTTTGTAATGTGGATGAAGAGGCAGCGGTTAATGGAAATGCGTATGTAGAAAAGGTGAGGGAAGCAGTTGCGGCAGAAAATGCAGAGGTCATATTCTTGGCTGTTGGCACTGAGGCTGACATTACCGAATTGGAAACATATGATGAGCGCCAAATGTTTTTAGAAGATTTGGGCTTGGAGGAACCTGGTTCGGCAAAATTAATTCGTGGAGCTTATAGGTTATTAGATTTGGAAACCTATTTTACCGCAGGGGTAAAGGAGGTACGTGCATGGACAATTCCTGTTGGTGCAACTGCGCCACAAGCAGCTGGAGTTATACATACCGATTTTGAAAAAGGTTTTATTCGTGCAGAAGTTATTGCTTATGATGACTATGTTACCTTTGGGAGTGAGTCAAAAGTGAAAGAAGCGGGTAAAATGAGAGTTGAAGGTAAAGAATACATTGTTAAAGATGGTGATGTAATGCATTTCCGTTTTAATGTGTAAGAGGCTACTGATGTTAATTGGCGATTAATTTGATTGTTAAGTCTGTTTTTTAGTTAGATAATTAGTTGATTTGTTTTCTTTGAATAAATTAAAATTTTATCTATCTAAATGCAGAAGTTTAAAAAATTATTACCGCTTTACTTTATTATTTTATGTACAATTAGTTGCTCGGATTCTGAATCGGATGATTTGGGCACAGATGAATTTGTAGAGTTAGGAATTCCGGAGTTAACTACTAATATTGCTACGAATATTACTGATAATTCAGCTGTTTCAGGGGGTGATATTTCTGATGACGGAGGTGCGGAAATTATATCTAAAGGAGTTTGTTGGAGTGTTTCTTCAACACCAACAATTGATGATTTTATAACATCTGATGGTACTGGCGCAGCAGATTTTACAAGTGTAATTGATGGGTTGGAATCAAATACCGAATATTTTGTGAGGGCTTACGCAACCAATAGTGAGGGTGTGGGCTATGGGAATGAAGTTAGCCTTAAAACTGGTATGTTCGAGCAAATTGAAAAAGTTTTTGAAGGTGATGTAGTGCTTACATCCCAAAAAGAGGTAGATGATTTTGGTGACAATAATTATACAGAAATTTCTGGTTCATTAGAAATTAGAGACTCAAATAATCCTTCAACAATTGTTGATTTATCTTCTTTAAATAGTCTAAGTAGTATTGGTGCTGATTTAATACTTTATGAAAATGAAATTTTAAAAGATTTAGGTGGATTAAATAATCTTAATGATTTTAGTGGAGATATTCAATTGTACTCAAATGATAAATTAGAAAATATTGATGCATTGTCTCAAATTTCAATAGCTAATTTCATTCATATTTTTGGCAACAAATCACTTTCAAGTTTAATTGGTTTTCATGGCTTGCAAGAAATTTCTTTGGGAATCAGCATACAGGCAACTACTTTAATAGAAAATTTAGATGGATTTAAAAATGTTAAGATAATTGAAAACAATATTTTTATTGAACAAAATGTTGGTTTGTTAGATGTTTCGGGCTTAAACGAATTGTCAACTTTGCAGGGAATGGTATTTGTTAATAATACTAATCTTAAAAGTATTGATGGGTTTAATAATTTAACACAAATTCAAAATATTCATGTAGAAAATAATGATGCTTTAATTTCAGTAAAAGGCTTTGACAATATTATAAATTTTGGAAATTTTCAAATTGTAGATAATAATGCATTGACATTGATTGATGGGTTTAATAATGCTGAAATGCAAGTTGGTTCAATTAGTATTAATGATAATTTAAATTTAATAAGTCTTCCTTACTTTAATAAGTTAGAATCAATTCAAGGTAGTTTATCAATTTACAACAATCAAAAATTGATTGAGATTAAGGGTTTTAATACTTTAGTTAGTATTAGCTCTGGTTTTAAAGTTACAAGAAATTCAAGTATTAAAAGTATTGAAGGTTTTGAATCCTTGCAGACTATTGAAGGTAGATTTGAAATAGAATTTAATCCTGTACTTGAAATAATAGATGGTTTTAATTCTTTAAAGAGTGTTACAGGGAATTTTAGTATAGGATATAATGAAACCATTGAAAATGTATCAGGTTTTAATGCTTTGGAGCAAGTAAATTCTTTTCGATTATCAGAAACTAGTAGTCTATTAGAGGATGATACGTTTTCAGCCTTAAAGTTAATTTCTGGAAATATTTTTTTAGAAAATAATCTACAATTAGAAAATATTAATTTTTTGAATAGTATAGAATCTGTTGAAGGGGAAATCCAGATTTCCAATAATCCAAAACTAATTAGTTTAAGTGGTTTTAGTTCATTGCGGAATATAGGTTCCCGTTTTATACTTGAATTTTTAAATATAGAAAACTTAAATGGTTTAAATAATTTAGAATTTATTGGGGCAAATCTTCAAATTTATGCTAATGATAATTTAATTAATTTGGAAGGATTGGAAAGTTTAGTTAAAGTAGAAGGTTCCTTGTCAATTTACAATAACAATTTGCTTAGAAATTATTGTGGTATAAATAATTTAATTGATTTAAATCCTACAATTGATTGTTCTATTTCACAAAATGCCGCAGGTAATTGTTTTGATTTAAAAGCTGGTCAATGTGAATTTTAGAATTTGATTATCATTTTAATCTTACTATTTCATAAGTTAGGAAATAACTTTTAATTAGGCTCATATATAGTCAGCCGATCTCGTAGCATTTTTAATTCTTGCTCCAGTCGGTTGACTTTTTTTAGCATATGATTTATGGTGTCTATTCCTTCCATGTTAATACCAAGGTCATTTCTCAATCTGTAAATGCGTTCTATTTCTAATATGTGATGTGGTAACACATAATTCTTGTTGTCAATTTCTTGAACTTCAATCATCTCAAACTCTAACAAGTCGTCAATGAACTCTAAGGGAGTTTGCGTTTGTTTGCAGTATACTTCTATTTGTATATAGTTCTCTTGATCCATAATTATCTTAATTCTGATAGCTGTTTAAACAATTCTTTTTCTTTTTGAGATAGATTGGTTGGCATAGTGACCTTATAGGTAATATATAAATCTCCATGTGCACCTTTCTTTTTATAAATAGGCATACCTTTTCCTTTTAGCTTTATTTTGGTGTCGTTCTGTGTTTCTGGTTTTACTTTTAATTTTACCTTTCCGGTCAATGTTGTAATTTCAATTGAGCTACCTAAAATGGCATCATAAAGAGAAATAGATTCATTTTTATATAAATCGTTTCCTACTCGTTGAAAATCTGTGTTGTTGTAAATTTCAAATGTTAGATATAAATCCCCTTTGGGACCGCCATTTACACCCTCGCCACCATAACCTGAAATCTTTATTGTTTGTCCGTCTTCGACACCCGCAGGGATAGTGATTCTAATTTTTTTGTTTCCAAGATCTAAAGTCTGCTTTTGTTCCTGTAGAATATCGGTCATATTTAAATTTAACGTAGCATTTAAATCTTGACCTTTAAATTGGGAGGTTCTTTGTCTTGCACTGCCTCCAAAGCCGCCACCACCGAACATGGATTCAAAGAAATCTGAAAAATCTTCTTGCTGCCCGCTATAATTGGTGTATGTTCTATTTGTATTAGAAGTGGAACGGCGCTGGTTTTTTTTGGCTTCTTCAAAAGCTTCGGCATGTTCCCAATCTTTACCATATTGGTCATACTTTTTTCTTTTTTCAGGATCGCTTAAAACCTCGTTAGCTTCATTAACGCGTTGAAACTTCTCTTGTGCGGATTTATCATTAGGGTTTAAATCCGGATGAAGTTTGCGGGCCAATTTGCGATACGCCTTTTTAATATCTGCTTGAGTAGCCGTTTTGTCTAATTCAAGAATTTTATAGTAGTCAATAAATTCCATAAGTATTCAAATTCTTCATTAAAGATATTTAATTGACGAAAAAACTACAATGACATAGGTCAGTTATTATTAGTTCATTTATTATGAATTTTAATGCAATAGTTTTTGACCGAATTACCATATTTGTTGAGGCTATCAACAAAAGACATGAATTAATTGTTAATTACTTTAACAGTTAGCTATTTTATCTTTTGCCGAGTGGTGCTATCTTTAACGCAACTTTCATAAATTTTTTTATATGGCTCAAGAATCTCAATATACTGAAGATAACATACGCTCGCTCGATTGGAAAGAACATATCCGATTAAGACCTGGTATGTATATTGGTAAGTTAGGGGATGGGTCTTCTGCCGATGACGGAATCTATATTCTTTTAAAAGAGGTTATAGATAACTGTATAGATGAATTTGTAATGGGCGCTGGTAAGACCATTGAAATTTCCATAAAAGATAAAGTTGTAAAGGTAAGGGATTACGGTAGGGGTATACCTTTAGGTAAAGTGGTAGATGTAGTCTCTAAAATGAATACTGGTGGTAAATATGATAGTCGCGCCTTTAAAAAATCAGTGGGTCTAAACGGAGTTGGTACAAAGGCGGTTAATGCGTTATCCAGTTTTTTTGAGGTGCAATCTTCTCGGGATAATCAACTAAAGACCGCGCAGTTCAGTTCCGGGAATTTAGAAAGCGAAGTAGGTCCTGAGGAAACCAGTAAAAGAAAAGGTACCAAAGTTACCTTTATACCTGATGAGACCATTTTTAAAAATTACAAATACAGGAATGAGTATGTAGAACGCATGCTTAAAAACTATGTTTACTTGAACCCAGGGTTGACAATAGTTTATAACGGCGAAAAGTTTCATTCTGAAAACGGATTAAAAGATCTTTTAGAGGATAATAACAATGTAGAAGATATGTTGTACCCTGTTATCCACTTAAAGGGTGAAGATATAGAAGTAGCCATTACCCATAGTAAAACACAATATAGTGAGGAGTACCATTCTTTTGTAAACGGTCAGCACACTACCCATGGTGGTACGCATCAAGCAGCATTTAGAGAGGCGATCGTAAAAACTATTCGTGACTTTTATGGAAAGTCTTATGATGCATCTGATATTAGGAAATCAATAATATCCGCTATATCGATCAAGGTAATGGAGCCGGTTTTTGAAAGTCAGACAAAAACTAAATTGGGTTCTACCGATATGGGTGGAGACTTTCCTACCGTACGTACGTATATCAATGATTTTGTTGGCAAGTATTTAGATAACTATCTACATAAGAATGCAGAGACGGCAGAGAAACTTCAGCGTAAGATTATGATGGCGGAGAAGGAACGTAAGGAGCTGTCCGGTATTCGTAAACTTGCTCGTGACAGGGCAAAGAAAGCCAGTTTGCATAATAAGAAATTACGGGACTGTAGGGTGCACTTAAGTGATATGAAGCATGATCGTAGATTGGAAAGTGCCCTGTTTATTACCGAGGGTGATTCTGCATCTGGTTCCATAACAAAGTCAAGGGATGTGAATACCCAGGCCGTTTTCAGTTTAAAAGGAAAGCCTTTGAACTCTTACGGAATGTCAAAGAAGATTGTATATGAAAATGAAGAATTCAATCTTCTGCAGGCGGCATTGAATATTGAGGAATCTATTGAGGATTTACGATATAATAATATCATTATTGCCACAGATGCCGATGTAGATGGTATGCATATCCGTTTATTGTTGATTACCTTCTTTTTGCAATTTTTCCCGGAATTGATAAAGGAAAATCATTTGTATATTCTACAGACTCCTTTATTCAGGGTTAGAAATAAAAAGGAGACTATTTATTGTTACAGTGATGAAGAGCGTCAAAATGCGATAAATAAGTTAAGTGGTAAACCAGAAATTACCCGATTTAAAGGGTTGGGTGAAATTTCACCTGATGAGTTCAGGCATTTTATTGGTGACGATATTAGGTTGGAGCCCATAATGTTAGATAAAGCAATGTCCATTGAAGAATTGCTAAGTTTTTATATGGGGAAAAACACACCCGACCGACAAAAATTTATTATCAACAATCTTAAAGTAGAAGTTGATTTAATAGAAGATAAAGTAGTATAAATTAAGTTAATACGATTGCTTCTGAATGGAAGAAAATGACGATTTGAACGAGGAAATTAACGACAACCTTTCCGAAGAAAATAACGAAACAACTGAACCTGCCGAGGCCCTTACACGGGTAACCGGTATGTATAAAGATTGGTTCTTGGATTATGCTTCCTACGTAATTCTAGAAAGAGCTGTACCTGCTATTGAAGATGGTTTTAAGCCTGTACAGCGTAGAATCATGCATTCACTAAAAGAGTTGGATGACGGTAGGTATAATAAGGTGGCGAATGTAGTGGGTCACACTATGCAGTATCACCCACATGGTGATGCCAGTATTGCCGATGCCATGGTTCAAATAGGTCAAAAAGACCTTTTAATAGATACACAAGGAAACTGGGGTAATATTTTGACCGGGGATAGAGCGGCTGCTTCAAGATATATTGAGGCAAGGTTGTCTAAATTTGCCTTAGAGGTTATTTTTAGTCCTAAAATTACCGAGTGGCAGGCTTCTTATGATGGAAGAAAAAAAGAACCTGTAAACTTACCCGTAAAATTTCCTTTGTTATTAGCTCAAGGAGCGGAAGGTATTGCTGTGGGGCTTTCCACAAAGGTACTTTCGCATAATTTTGTAGAGCTGATTGATGCATCCATTAAGCACTTAAAAGGACAACGATTTAAAATTTTTCCGGATTTTCAAACGGCTGGTATTATTGATGTTACCAATTACAATGATGGACTTAGGGGTGGTAAAATTCGTGTGCGTGCAAAGATTTCCCAGTTAGATAAAAATACACTGGTAATCAATGAGATACCTTATGGTACTAATACTGGTAGTTTAATAGATTCTATCTTAAAGGCCAATGAAAAGGGTAAGATAAAAATTAAAAAAATTGAGGATAACACCGCCGCGGAAGTTGAAATATTGGTGCATTTGCCCAGTGGAATTTCACCTGATAAAACAATAGATGCCCTTTATGCATTTACGGCGTGTGAATCTTCTATTTCACCATTGGGTTGTATTATTGAAGATAATAAACCTTTATTCATTGGTGTAACGGAGATGTTGAAAAGATCTACGGATTCTACGGTTGATCTTTTAAAACAAGAATTGGAAATTCAACTTGGTGAGCTAGAGGAGCAATGGCATTTTGCCTCTTTAGAGCGAATTTTTATTGAGAACCGTATTTATAGGGATATTGAGGAAGAGGAGACTTGGGAAGGGGTAATAAATGCTATAGATAAAGGGCTTGCTCCACATACAAAGCATTTAAAACGAGCCGTTACCGTAGAGGATATTACCAGGTTGACTGAAATTCGTATTAAAAGAATTTCAAAATTTGATTTAGATAAGGCGCAACAACATTTAGAGAGTCTGCAAGAGCGAATTGCGGAAGTTAAAAACCATTTGGCTAATTTGATAGAGTTTGCCATTGATTATTTTAAAAACCTAAAGGAAACTTATGGCAAGGATCGAGGTAGAAAAACCGAGATTCGTGTTTTTGACGATATAGAAGCTACCAAAGTGGTTATAAGGAATACCAAGCTCTATGTAAACAGGGAAGAAGGTTTTGTGGGTACTTCGTTAAAACGTGATGAATACGTAACGGATTGTAGTGATATAGATGATATTATTGTTGTCACCAACGAGGGTAAGATGATGGTTTCAAAGGTAGATTCCAAAATTTTTGTTGGTAAGGGAATCATTCATGTCGCAGTATTTAAGAAGAAAGATAAGCGTACTACTTATAATTTAATTTATAAGGACGGTAAAGGTGGGGCTACCTATATAAAACGTTTTAATGTTACCAGTATAACACGTGATAGAATTTATGAGCTAGGTACAGGTAAGCCTGGAACACAAGTGCTATATTTTTCCGCAAACCCTAACGGTGAGGCTGAAGTTATTACCGTGTTGTTACGTCAAGTTGGAAGCATTAAAAAATTAAAATGGGATATTGATTTTTCAGATGTTCTTATAAAAGGAAGAGCCTCTAAAGGAAATATAGTGACCAAATACTCTGTAAAACGCATAGAACTTAAAGAAAAAGGTGTTTCTACATTAAAGCCAAGAAAGATTTGGTTTGATGATGTTGTGCGTAGATTGAATGTTGATGGCAGAGGAGAGTTGTTGGGGGAGTTTAAAGGTGATGATTTGCTTTTGGTAATCAATCAAAAAGGTGTGGCTAAAACATTTTTGCCAGTGCTTACTTCGCATTTTGATGATGATATGATCGTACTTGAAAAATGGATACCTGAAAAGCCCATCTCAGCCATTTATTGGGAGGGTGAGAAAGAAAGATTCTACGTAAAAAGATTTTTAATAGAGAATGAAAATAAAGAGGAATTATTTATT
The DNA here is from genome assembly GCF_002362375.1 of Maribacter sp. UBA3344. Classification (NCBI taxonomy): domain Bacteria; kingdom Pseudomonadati; phylum Bacteroidota; class Flavobacteriia; order Flavobacteriales; family Flavobacteriaceae; genus Maribacter; species Maribacter sp. UBA3344. Next base: position 108,907 of record NZ_DERI01000005.1, read on the forward strand.
TCAGAACATCCGAAATCATACTTGGAGCTTGTTTCTACAGATTGGAGACCAATGATTGAAATTGAATTTCCAAAGCCTAGAGGTAAAGAGGCTAAGGAAAGTGAAAGTGTTGATATTGAGAATTTTATAGCTATCAAGGGGATTAAAGCTTTAGGTAATCAATTGATTACTGAAAAGGTGAAAAACATTAATAGCTTAGAGCCTTTGCCTTATGAGCCGGTTATCCCTGAAAAAACGGAAGATATTGAAGTAGTAGATGAGCAGGCAGTAGAATCTGGTACCGAAAATAAGAAATCAAAAGATGTAGAAGGTGGTTCTGCAGATGAACCCACTTTATTTGATTAATTGAGTTTATGAAGAATTTTTTTGAAGAATTCAAGAATTTTGCCATCAAGGGCAATATGATAGATTTGGCTGTCGGTATTATTATTGGTACCGCATTTAATAAAGTTGTCAGTACAATTGTTTCTGCTATTATTATGCCTCCTCTCTCTTTGTTGACAGATGATGTTAATCTTTCAAATAAAAAGTGGATACTTAGGCAGGCAACGGATAGTGCAGAAGAAGTTGCTATAGGTTATGGGGAGCTCATAGAGTCACTTATAGATTTTGGAATTATTGCTTTTACCATTTTCGTAATGGTGAAGTTTATTAACAGGTTCAAGCAAAAATCTGAAGATCCGACAAATAAAGAAGTGGAAACACCTAAGAATATTGCGCTATTGTCTAGTTTGGAAAAATTGTTACAGGAGCAAAATGAGATACTTAAAAACAAGAAATAATAGTTTTGTGTTGAACAATTGAATTGTCTTATCGTAAAATAGAAAGTTAAGATTAGACATTTTTTTAGAACGGTTGGTTTTATAACTACCTTTACAAAAATTTGAATTAATGGATTTCACTAACCCGCTGGTATACGGTGCACCAGCTTTTATTGCCTTTATCTTATTAGAATTGACCTATAGCAAAACTCATGGAGATGATGATCTTTATGATTGGAAAGATTTTGCAGCTAGTAGTGCAATGGGTATTGGTTCGGCCATTATTGGTCCTTTACTTAAGGTTATTTTGTTGGTAGTTCTTTTTGAATGGGCCTATGAATTGTTCAACCCAATGGTTGATGGGGTGAGAACCAATATAATGGGGTATGAGTCCTTTGGGTATGCTTGGTACGTGTGGCTCTTATGTCAGTTGGCCGATGATTTTACGTACTACTGGTTTCATAGGGCAAATCATGAAATACGAATTTTATGGGCTGCACATATTGTACATCATTCTTCAGATAATTTTAATCTTGGTACCGCTATAAGAAATGGGTGGTTTACCTTGTTGTATAAACCTTTCTTCTATGTTTGGATGCCTATTATTGGTTTTCCGGTAGAAATGGTTGTAGTTTGTTTGGCTATAGAATCTTTCTGGCAGTTTCAATTGCATTCCCAATATGTGCCTAAAATGGGCTTTATAGAGAAAATCTTCAACACTCATACCATGCACCAAGTGCACCATGCACAGAATGTAGAGTACTTAGATAAGAATCACGGTGGATTTCTTAATTGTTTTGATAAAATGTTCGGTACCTGGAAAGAGTATGATGAAGAAATTGATGTAAAATTCGGCGTTATACATGCTCCTAATTCTAATAATCCTATTGTAATACTTACCCATGAATTTAAAGATATATGGGCAGATGTGAAGAAGGTGAAGAAATTTAAACATAAACTAATGTATATTTTTGGTCCTCCAGGATGGAGCCATGATGGTAGTACAATGACTGTTAAGCAGCAACAGAGGCTTTTTAAGCAGCAAAAAGAACAAAACCCTGAAATGGCTTTTGATAGACCAAATTAAACACCTCAGGCGGTTTAAAATACAGTTGCAAGAAAATATAAAACCCTAATTAAACACATGTTTAATTAGGGTTTTTACGTTATTTAATTTTCCTACTGATTTTCAATTGGTGTAGCGGGTTTCTTATTCTTTTTCATTCTTAGGTCAAAGAATTCAACCATTAATGAAAATGCAATGGAGAAGTAAAGGTATCCTTTCGGGATGGTGCCCACTTCATTTCCAAATACAATTAGATGACTTAAATGAGCTGCTTCTGCAATTAGCATAAAACCTATTAAGATTAAAAAAGAAAGCCCTAGGATTTGAATGGAAGGGTGTCTATTTACGAATTCTCCAACAGGATTGGCAAATAACATCATTATGATTACTGAGATAACTACGGCTACAATCATAAGTATTAATGCATCGTTAGGGTTGGGAGAGATGCCGTTGGTCATTCCTATGGCAGTTAAAATAGAGTCAAATGAAAATACTATGTTTATTACGGTTATTTGCAAAATGGCATTGGTCAGGGATGTGGATCTCGCTTTCTTTACTTCGCGTTCGTCATGCCCTTTATCTTCTACCTTTTCATGGATTTCCTTAGTACTTTTGTAAAGCAGAAATAAACCTCCTAGAAAGAGTATTATTCCCTGTCCGCTAATTCCTCCTGTAATCCATTCACTGTCAAACACCCAAAACGGTTTTTTCATTGAAGTAAGCAATGAGATGCCAAATAACAATACAATTCTCATAACCATGGCCAATACAAGTCCAATATTTGTAGCTTTTTTTCTTTGTGCAGGTTCAAGTTTTCCTGCGGCAATGGAGATAAAAATTATATTATCTATACCTAGAACTATTTCAAGAAATGTTAGTGTAAGTAGGGCAATCCAAGCATCTGGACTGGTGAAAATTTCAAACATGGTTAGTTGGTTTTAATTGCGGTTCCGGTTTTTACTACTAATTTTTTGTTAGGGTCTTTTACAGCGCTTTTGTATTGAAAGGTATAAGAAGAATCCGTTGTACTAATAATTTTATAATGTATGGCTGTTTTGCTATTAATGTCTTGTAGCACAAATTCGCAGTCATTGAACCAGCGGACGGTGGCGCTGTCTATTTTGTTTTCATAATAGTCAATGCTGTAATCTTTGGTTCTTATGAATTTTCCCTCCTTGACAGTGTCTCCAACTTCATAAGTGAATTTAAAAGTGCCTGTTTGATACTTTTCGCAATCGCGCTCAGGTTGGTAACAAGAACAAAGTAAAAGGCTTGTAATAGCAGTAAAAAATATCTTTTTCATCATACTGCAAAATAAACAAATTCCCGATGATGATTCTAGTAAAAGTTAGGAATGCTGAATTTAGAATTTTAAAACTATTTTTCTAGGTATGTTTTAAATGTACCGTCATTATAGAAAATAACTATTCGGTCAATATTCTTTTCGCTAGGTGGTAAGGTGGTCTGTTTAGATTTATTGTAAGTTTTGGTTGGTTCTTTTTCGTTTAGTTTAGGAAAGCTACCAATGCCGTAAAGCAACCATTGAATATCCACCTCTGCAAAGGCATCATTAATTTTCATGATAAACTCTAGGCTAGGTTTGTTTCTGCCGTTCAACAAATGTGATATGCTAGATCTTTGCACCTCAATTAAATCTGCAAATGCAGAGGAGGAAAGTTCGTAATGGGTTAAAATTGACTTTAACCTTAATATGAATGAATTGCTGTCTAACATGTTTACAAAATTAATTCATACTCCATTTAATAGTAGTTAAATTATGTGTAAAATTCTTAAATCCGTTTAGAAATTTATGAAGTTTAGGTTTATTTAAATAACATTAAATAATTGATTTTCAATATAATGAAATATTATTTATCTTTTTGATTAGAATTGTAAATTTCAATACCATTTAATTTGGTTCTTTTATCACAAACTGATTTACAATTGTAAACTGTACCTGTAGTATTTTTGTTTTTTGAAAAGTAATACATGGAAGAAATAAATTATAAGGACTATGGTGTAACCAGTATATCGGGAAGATATATTACTTATGACCATATAGATGAATTTTTAAATTCATTACCGGTAACATTTAAAACTGAGGTAGTAGGTAGATCGGTACGCGGAGAAGCTATCAAAAGTGTTGTTTTTGGTAACGGACCTAAGCGAATTTTAATGTGGTCTCAAATGCATGGAAATGAGTCAACGACAACGAAGGCTGTTTTAGATTTATTTAATTTTATGAATCAAGATTCCATGGAAGCCTCCAAAATATGGAATGCCTGTACCATTAAGATTATTCCAATTTTAAATCCGGATGGTGCTAGAGACTTTACTAGGATAAATGCCAATGAAATCGATTTAAATAGAGACGCACAAAACTTATCGCAACCAGAGAGTAAAGTGCTAAAAAAGGTTTATGATGATTTTACGCCAGATTTTTGTTTTAATCTGCATGATCAACGTACTATTTTTAATGTAGGTACTACTCATAAACCGGCTACGGTTTCTTTTTTGGCTCCAGCTTTTGATGAAGACCGTAATAACTCACCGTCTAGAAAACTGAGTATGCAATTAATAGCGGCAATGAACAGCAAATTGCAAGAAGAAATACCTGGGCAGGTAGGTAGGTATGATGATGGCTTTAATGCAAATTGCGTAGGCGATGCTTTTCAAATGAAGGGAACACCTACTATATTATTTGAAGCTGGTCATTATTATAATGATTATGATAGAGATGTAACAAGGGTATACATTTTTAAAGCTTTAGTAAAGAGTTTATTAACTATAGAGGATAATGAAATAACAGAATATACCGTTGACCAATATTTATCAATACCAGAGAATGGTAAACAGTTTGTTGATATTGGGGTGTATAATAAAGATTTTGAGAATAATGGTCTTACTTCGGCTGAATTTACACCAATTCAGTATAAGGAGGTGCTAAAAAATGGTAAAGTGGATTTTGTTCCTATGGTTCATGTTTTTGATAAGGAACCTCCTGAAGTTTTTGCACATAAATCATTGAATTGCAATGATGAAAACGATGTGAAATGGTTGAGAGAAAATGATATTTTAAAACTACTTTCTTAGATTTCATTGTTTTATTTCTTTGAAATAGTAAAATTGTTTACATTTTCAATAAAAAAAATCGAGTTTCAATGAATTTAATGTGATTATTTTTTATTTTTGGCAGAAATTTTACAACTATGGGCAAAGTCAAATTAGACGAAATAGACCACCAAATTCTGGATATGTTAATTGATAACACCAGAACACCTTTTACTGATATTGCAAAAAAACTTCTTATTTCTGCAGGTACTGTTCATGTAAGGGTTAAGAAAATGGAAGAAGCCGGTATAATAAAAGGCTCTTCGCTAACTTTAGATTACGTAAAACTAGGTTATGCTTTTATAGCGTATGTGGGTATTTTTCTTGAAAAAACGCACCAGACCAAATTTGTATTGGAACGTTTAAATCAAATACCTAATGTTACCATTGCACATATTACAACCGGGAAATTCAATATTTTCTGTAAGATTAGAGCAAAGGATACTACGCATGCTAAAAATATTATCTTTAAAATTGATGATATAGATGGTATCAGCAGAACCGAGACAATGATTTCGTTAGAAGAAAGCTTTAATGACAAAAAGCGTTTAATGCATACTATTTTTAACGAGTTATAAGAATAATATAGTCAACTAACTTGAAGAAAAGCCCGGTTAAATTTTTTAATTGGGCTTTTTTGGTTGTTTTTGTAAAACAAAAAATATTTTATGAAGGTAAAAGATTTAGAGAATAGCGAATTGCAATATTTTTACGGAACCTACTTAAATGCTTTAAATGAAGAAGAAGATTTAAAGTCTGCCTTAGAAAATGGCAAGAAGAACTTTCAACAGCTAATTGAAAATTTAACCAAAGATCAGTTGATGTATAGCTACGGGGAGGGTAAATGGACTATAGCTGAAGTCTTAGTTCACTTAATAGATTCTGAACGCGTTTTTCAATACAGGGCTTTTCGAATTTCTAGAAACGATAAAACTCCTTTACCAGGTTTTGAGCAAGATGATTACGTTTTAGAGAGTTATGCAAATCAAAGAACTAAAGAGGATATTTTACAGGAATTCCTAATAGTTAGAGAAGCATCTATTAACTTTTTCAGTCTTTTATCTAATGATGTCCTAAAAAGAACAGGTACCGCAAGTGGGTTACCTTGGTCTGTAGCAGCGCTAGGCCTTGTGATTAGTGGTCATCAAAGGCATCATTTTAATATTATAAAAGAGCGATATTTAGTTTAATCTAACTCTTGTTCGTGTTCGTTTTCAAAATTTAGGTGTAAGGCATTTGTCATATCTTCTGAAGACATTATTTCTTCGGGAGTGCTTGATTCTAGCTCTTTGCCTACATTCTCCTCAAAATTTGCGATAAAATTAGAAAGGCTCTTACTAATTTTTACCAAGTATAAGGTGTCTGTTGTTTTCAGCTCAACTGCCTCAACATAATCACCATTAATATTCTTGAAGGTAATAATGTCTTCATCACCATAACCATAAGGATAAGTTTCAATTAAAAGAGCTGCTAAGTTGTGGTCTAATTTACGATAATCTATAAGTCGTCTGGTCATAACTAATTTATTTATAGCGGGTTATTATTTAACTATAACTAAACTAGTCATTAAAATTACACACATCTTTATAGAGTTGTGAAAGTAATGATTTGGGTATGTGAAGTTTTTAAAGTTTGTAGTAAGCGAAAGCTTCAGTAAATAATGTTACCGGAATTTCAACATCAAACTTAGGTTCACCAATAGATTTTAAGAGTACAAAATTGATTTTTCCATGAGAATTTTTCTTGTCATACTTCATTAACTTTAGAATATTATCAATGTCGGTATCAGAAAATTCTACTTTGTCATACCTGTCCAAAAAAGTTTCCTTAATATCCTCCATGGCTTCTTGGGGTAGGTCTAATAGTTTTAGTGATAAATAGCCTTCTAAGATCATACCAATTGCTATTGCTTCTCCATGTAGCAACATTTCTTTAGATTCGTTTTCAAGAAAGTACGATTCTATGGCGTGACCCAATGTATGTCCGTAATTTAATATTTTACGTATATGTTGTTCGGTAGGGTCTTGCAAGACCACTTCATTTTTAATTTGAATTGAAGTAAGAATATGATTTTTCATATCCTCAAGGTCTTTAGCTTCTTTAAGTGATTGCCAGTAATCTTTATCTTGAATAAGACCATGTTTTAGCATTTCTGCAAATCCGCTATTGACCTGTCTGTCTTCTAAGGTGTCAAGGAAATCTGGGACCACCAATACCATTACCGGTTGGATGATAACACCTATTTGATTCTTTAACGCGCCAAGGTCAATACCTGTTTTACCGCCTACCGAAGCATCTACCATAGATAATAGGGTAGTGGGTACATTTATGAAATCTATACCTCTCTTAAATGTAGAGGCAATAAAACCGCCCATATCGGTCAATACTCCTCCGCCTAAATTTATTAGTAAACTTTTACGGTCCGCACCAAGTTCTGAAAGTGCCTCCCAAACACCAACGCAGGTTTCAATGTTTTTATTTATTTCCCCAGATTCAATTTCAATTATTTCAAATGCATAGTCTCCATTTAGCTCTGCCATGAAATTTGGTAGACAGTGTTCATGGGTATTTTCATCTACCATTATAAAAATGGTAGAATATTTTTTCTCTGCCAAATGAGTATTTAGGGCAGAAAAAGCTTGTTCATTGAAATGTACTGCGTAAGAATCTGAAATAATGGAATCCATTAAAAATATAGCTTAATTTGTTTGAAACTTGTACGCAAAATAAAGGTAATTTTTAGTCTTAAGATTATAAATTCTGTGATTATATTTGATCGTTATAGAAATTATAAGGAATGGACCAAATTTTTGAAAATACTGCAACTGCATTTGCTCTTAAAACCGATTCAGAATTAGAAAGAGCTTATTTTCTCTTTAAAATGATTTCAAATGAACCTTTGGTGAAAATGGGTTCTGTTATTACCAATTTTGCTTTTAAAGCTCATTTACCCGTGGAAAGTTTAATTCGTGCTACTGTTTTTGACCATTTTTGTGGAGGTGTTAATGAAAGGGATTGCTTGCCTGTGGTAGATCGTATGTGGCAAAAGGGTGTATGCTCTGTATTGGACTATTCTGTAGAAGGTAAAGAAGAGGAGGACCCTTTTGATACGGCTACTGAAATTATTTTGACCATTTTAGATTTTGTAAAGGAAAAGGACGCCATACCTTATGCTGTTTTTAAGCCAACTGGTTTTGGGAGATTTGCCTTATACCAAAAAATTAGCGAGAAAAAAGAACTCACTGATGAAGAAAAAGCAGAATGGCAAAGGGTTGTCAATAGGTTTGACAAAGTCTGTAAAAAAGCGCATGACCTTGAAGTGTCTTTGCTGATCGATGGTGAGGAAAGCTGGATGCAAGATGCTGCTGATGATTTGGCTGAAGAAATGATGCGCAAGTATAATAAGAAAAAAAGGATAGTATTCAATACCCTGCAAACATACAGATGGGATCGTTTACCGTATTTAAAAGCGTTGCATGAGCGCGCTATAAAAGATGGTTTCTTGGTTGGAATGAAGGTTGTTAGGGGTGCATACATGGAGAAAGAGAATGATCGAGCAAAGGAAAAGGGCTACACTTCACCGATCTGCAAAACCAAACAAGAAACTGATGATAATTTCAATGCTACCATAGCGTATATGGTCGATAACCTTGACGTTCTTTCAATTTTCTCTGGAACCCATAATGAAGAAAGTTGTTACCGATTAATGGAATTAATGGAGGAGAAGGGCATCGCAAAAAATAATGATCATATATGGTTTGGTCAATTATATGGAATGAGCGATCATATTTCTTACAACCTAGCTGCCCATGGGTATAATGTTGCCAAATACCTTCCTTTCGGACCTGTACGTGATGTTATGCCGTATTTAATTAGAAGAGCAGATGAGAATACATCTGTAGCGGGACAAACCAGTAGAGAATTATCATTATTGAAAAAAGAAAGAAAGCGCAGAAAAATGTAAGTTTATTGTAGTTGCACGTTTTCTATCGTAGCTTTTTCTCTGCAATTCTTAACGGTGAAAGTATAATCTTGTTCCTTGTAATCGGACTCAATAACATAAGTTTTACAGGGAACGGATTTTGTATCACTATTTCCGAAATCCACATCACCCTCGGTTAAAATATAGGTCACTGCAGTAGAATCCAGCTGTAACTCTTGGAGTTTTTGTTGGGCTTCCTCACTATAGTACATAGATTTTGAGCGAATGTCTTTTAAGGTTCTGCAATTAGGTAGGTAGCAAAAATATACACCGGTTTCTTCAGATTTCTTCTTAAGAAAAAAAGTTAAAAAAACGATTCCTATAGACATCCCCACCAAAAAATAACCTAACCTCTTAAGAAAATCCATCCTAGCTGCTTATTGTAATAATTAAGATCACGAAATTATGTCTTTTTAAATGGATAGAGAAAATTTTGCTTTTTTGTTTTAGAATATTAGGAAATTAATATCGCTATACTGAAGGTCAAACCATTCTCCGACCGATTTATTGGTCAAAATACCATGGTACATATATAGCCCATTTCGAAGTCCCTTATCAAAACGAAGGGAGTTTTCTAGTCCGCCGTCTTCGCCGATCTTCAGTAAATAAGGCGTGAAAATATTACTGATACTTACTGAGGCTGTTTTTGGATATCTAGAGGGTATATTGGGCACGCCGTAGTGTATTACATCATATTTTTTTCTAGTAGGCTTATTGTGATCGGTAATTTCACTGGTTTCAAAACATCCGCCAGTATCAATACTTACATCAATGATTACGGCTCCCTTTTTCATATGTTCTACCATGGTACTGGTAACCACTACCGGTGACCGATCTTTTCCTCTTGTGGCGCCAATAGCAACATCGCAGCGTTTTAAGGCCTTCAATAAATTTTTGGGTTGTATTGTAGATGTGTATACCGTTTGTTTAAGATTGGTCTGTATGTTTCTTAGCTTGGTAATAGAATTGTCAAAGACCTTTACATTTGCTCCTATACCTATTGCGGAGCGTGCTGCAAATTCACCAACGGTTCCTGCTCCAATGATGACCACTTCTACAGGTGGTACACCGCTTATGTTCCCGAACATTAACCCGTTGCCATTATTATTTGCTGCCATTAATTCTGCGGCAATTAGTACTGAAGAAATACCTGCAATTTCACTGAGAGAACGCACAGCCGGGTATTTTCCTTCTTCATCACGGATATATTCAAAAGCTATAGCCGTAATTCGTTTTCTTGCCAATTCCTCAAAATATTCCTTGTACTGGGTCTTTATCTGAAGTGCGGATATTATTGTAGTCTGCGGATTTATATATTCTATTTCGGTAAGGGTAGGAGGTTCTACTTTTAAAATTAACGGGCACGCAAAAACCTTTTTAGTATCCCTGGTAATTTCCCCACCAGCGGTTACATAATCCGCATCAGAAAAATGGGCTCCTTCACCTGCTCCAGATTCTATTAGAACACGATGACCGTTAGACGTTATGGCATTGACAGCATCAGGCGTTAAACATATTCTTTTTTCTTGGTACTGATTTTCCTTTGGGATGCCTATAAACAATTCACCTTTTTGGCGTAAAACCTCTAAGGTTTCCTCTTGTGGAATTAATTGGTGTTTGCTAAACGGTGATGTGGGTTCATTCATAACTACAAAAATGCGTGGTTCAAATCACTGACTTGAAACTCAAATGTACAATTTTTAAAGAAATGAATGGGTTGCGCTTAATTAATGATATAGTGTAGTTAAAACTTAAGGTGTAGCCAACCTTGAACACGTTCTTGTAAATTTTTTAAAAAGTTCTCAATACTGCCGGTAGATAGTTTGGAATTTAAATCATCAGACAAAGAAGGCACTTCATTTAGGGAACTATCATCTTTTTTGTCACTGGTGTAGCCTTTAGCCTTTAGATCTTCTAGTTCAGCTTCCATTGCTTCTAGATCTATTCCATGAACATGCTTATCGTATAATTTAATACGAATAAAATAAACAAAGGGAATGGTAATCATACAAATAGGAATTATCCACCAGATATTATCAGTATCAATATAATGATCAGAATCATAGAACACTTCAAACATTTGAAATGCGTACATAGCTATTGGAATGATGATGATATGATACCACCAATCTCGTGAGGTAAGAAACCAGAAAATCAATAAATATAAAGGAACAATTTTAGATGTTAAAAACCATAGGTATGTAGATGCATCAGGAAATCCGTTTCCGTCTAAAGTAAAACCTAATATTGATACATCACCATTTGAATCATATGGTAAATAATCATATGTTTTGTATAGAAAAGGTGATATAGCAATAAAAAAAACGAGAAGAGATTCTAAAAATATCTTCTTTTTGGCTTTCTTTTTTTTTGATTTGTTGATCATTGACAAAATAGTATTACTATATGCTAACGACCGTATTTATTATTTATTATATAAAAAAAAGAGCAATTAAATTGCTCTTTAAATTTCAAAAAAATATAGATATTATATTTTCTTAGTCAACTTCCTTTTATCAACATTTAAATCTTGATTATCAATGTTGATTACTGGTGCTGCCATTGCTAAAAGGAATACGCCTAAAGCGATTGAAGCTAAGAATGTTCTTTTGTTTTTCATTTTCAAGGGGTTTTTGGTTATACAAATATTTAGTTCTCCTACAAACGTAAGAAAAAATATACAACTAAAATGTTGTTAAACGTTAAAATTGTGACTTTTAACCGATTATTTGTACATTTTATCGAAATCCTTGTTTTTTATCGAATATATACAATAAATCTTTAGTTTGAACGATGCTAAATTCCACAATTCTTACACCAAATGAATATTAGCGTTAAAACCCTTATTTAGAAAGAATTAGTTTTCTTGTTGTTTCGTCAATTATTTCAATAGTAATATTTTGAATATCCGTAGGAAGAAGGTTCGGTATTTTTTCTGGCCACTCCATAAATATCCAGCCATTTGAAGACAAATAATCATCAAGCCCCATATCCATTGCTTCAGATTCATCATTAAGACGATAAAAATCAAAATGAAAGCCCAGTAGTTCACCAGTTTCAAGTGCATACTCATTAACAAGTCCAAAAGTTGGGCTACTTACAGTATCATCGCTACCCAATTCTTTGACCAATGATTTTATTAACGTAGTTTTTCCAGCTCCCATTGGGGCATAAAATGCTAATATTTTACTTTTAGAATGTGTTACAATTTGCTTGGCAACATTAGGTAACTCACCTTCGTTATAAATGAATTCCATTTTAATAAACTATTTAGGTTCCAAAACTACAAAAGGAATAATCATTTCTTCTAAAGAAACTCCGCCATGTTGATACGTGTTTCTATAATAACTTACATAGTGATTGTAATTATTGGGGTAGGCAAAGAAATAATCATTTTTAGCAAATATGAAAGAACTACTCATATTTATACTAGGTAAATTAATGGTTTTTGGGTCTTTGGCTGCTAAAACCTCACTTTTTTCATACGTAAGACTTCTGCCGGTTTTATAGCGTAAATTCAGGCTTGTGTCCCTATCACCAACAACTTTGGAAGGAGTTTTTACATTGATGGTGCCATGATCCGTGGTAATAATCAATTTCATTCCCAAGGTCTGCGCTTGTTGTATAATTTCTAACATCGGAGAATTCTTAAACCAACTGGTTGTTAATGAACGGTAAGATTTATCATTGGAAGCCAATTCTTTTATAACTTCCATTTCTGTTTTAGAATGAGAAAGCATATCCACAAAGTTGTACACTATTACGGTCAAATCATTATCCTTCTGCCCCTTAAAATTCTGACTTAAATGTTTGCCTTGTTTTAAACTACTAATTTTATGGTACTCCCATTTTAAATCAAGTCCAAGTCTTTTTAGTTGAGCATCTAAGAATTTGTCTTCAAAAAGATTTTTTCCGCCTTCATCGGTATCGTTTTTCCACCATTCCGGATATTTCTTTTCCATATCCAACGGTGTTAACCCAGAAAATATCGCATTTCTAGCATACTGCGTTGCGGTAGGTAGAATACTATAGTAGGAATCTTCTTTTTTCTTTTTGTAAAATGAATTGACCGTATCTTCAAAAGCATACCATTGATCGTATCTTAAATTATCTACTACGATCAATAATGTTTTTTGATCTTTTATCTCGGGTGCGATCCATTTCTTAAATAAGGTGTGAGACATTACAGGTGCGTCCGTATCTGTAAACCAATCCTCATAATTGCGGTCTACAAATTTACCAAACTGTTGATTGGCTTCGGTTTTTTGGGATTCCAAGATTTCGAACATACCACTGTCTTCAATTTCTTCTAATTGAAGTTCCCAATAAATTAGCTTTTTATAAAGGTCGGCCCATTCTTGATAAGTGCTGACCATGGATAGATCCATGGCTATCTTTCTAAATTCCTGCTGATAGTTACTAGTGGTTTTTTCAGAAACCAATCTAGAGTGGTCTAAATTCTTTTTAAGAGATAATAAAATTTGATTGGGGTTTACAGGTTTAATAAGGTAATCTGCAATTTTAGAACCTATGGCTTCTTCCATTATAAACTCCTCTTCACTTTTGGTGATCATGACCACAGGTAAAGAGTTGTTTATTGTTTTAATTTCTGATAAGGTTTCCAAACCGGAGATGCCTGGCATGTTTTCATCAAGAAATACGATATCTACTCTAGTTTGGGCTAGTTCTTCTAATGCTTCTTGTCCACTTTGACAGGTAATTACACTATAATTTTTAGATTCTAAAAAGATGATGTGTGGTTTAAGTAGATCTATTTCATCATCTACCCACAATATTTTTATTTTGTTCATTGAATTATTATTTGACGATAATCAAATTATATGCTAATGCTTTTGTATAACTTTGAAATGTTAATTTCAGAAAAGACAACGTTATCTTGAAGACATCAAACAAATTGAAAATCTTTAATGATCCAATTTACGGATTTATTAGAATTCCCAATGCCCTAATATTTGACCTTATTGCCGATCCCTATTTTCAAAGGTTGAGAAGAATTTCACAAATGGGGTTGTCCTATTTAGTTTATCCGGGGGCACACCATACTAGATTCCATCATGCATTGGGTTGTATGTATTTAATGCAGAAGTCTATACAAGTGCTTCGTTTTAAAGGATTTGAGATTTCTACAAGTGAAGAAGACGGACTTTTATGTGCCATTCTTTTACATGATATTGGTCACGGACCTTTTTCACATGCCATGGAACATAGCATTGTTGAAGGTGTTAGCCACGAGTTTATTTCACTTCAATTCATGCAAGAACTCAACGAACGATTTAACGGAAGTTTAACGGAGGCCATTTCTATCTTTACTGGAAATCATGAAAAAAAATTCTTGAACCAGCTAGTGTCTAGTCAATTAGATATGGACCGTTTAGATTATTTAAAAAGAGATAGCTTTTATACTGGTGTAGCGGAAGGTAATACCAATGCAGAACGTTTAATTACCATGTTAAATGTAGTGAACGGTAGCTTGGTCATTGAAGAAAAGGGTATCTATTCGGTTGAAAAATTCTTAATGGCACGTAGGTTCATGTACTGGCAAGTTTATCTTCATAAAACAGCAGTGGTGGCAGAACGATTGCTTATCAGTATACTTAAAAGGGCACGTTTTCTAATTGAAAAAGGTGAAACATTGAATTCTAGTACTCCCTTACATTACTTTTTAACCCATCATATAGACATCAATAACTTTAATGGTGATACCTTAATAAAGTTTGCCAAGTTAGATGATATAGACATACTTGCAGCATTAAAAGAGTGGCAATATTCTAATGATTTTGTTTTAAGCTCATTGTGTGCAATGATCATTAATAGAAAACTACTTCATATAAAGGTGAAAAAGGAACCTATTAGCGAAACTAAATTTTTAATGCAATTAAATAAAGTAAAAGCCGAGTATAATATTACGGATGAAGAGGCTTCGTATTTTGTGTTTAAGGGCGAGTTGAGAAATAAAGCTTACGATAGGCAACATCAGACTATCAACATTTTAAGGAAAAATGGAAAAATAACCGATGTCGCCAAATTGTCTGATCACCTAAATTTAAATGCACTTTCAAAAACGGTAACCAAATATTATATGTGTTATCCTAAAGAAGGGGTTTAACAATTTTTCTTACTTTTACGCTCATGAAATTTACAGCAGGTCAGATTGCAGGTATCTTAGAAGGAGAAGTACATGGAAATCCAGAAATAGCCGTACATAAACTTGCTAAAATAGAGGAAGGTGAAGAAGGTTCCCTTACTTTTTTAGCCAATCCTAAGTATACTTCATTCATTTATAAAACAAAAGCATCGGTAACGATAGTGAATAAAAGTTTTGTTCCAGAACAAGATTTGAACACTACATTGATTAAAGTAGAAGATGCCTACAAGTCATTTTCCAAGTTGTTGGAATACTACAATCAGGTTAAAAATAATAAGGTGGGTATTGAAGAGCCCATTTTTAAATCTGATAATGTTATTTATGGATCAGATGTATATATAGGCGCATTTGCATATTTAGGAAATAATGTGGTGTTGGGTGATAATGTGAAAATTTATCCAAATGCCTATATAGGTGATAACGTAAAGATTGGAAACAACGTTATCATTTTCGCTGGAGTAAAGGTGTATTCAGAAACTATAATTGGAAACAATTGCGTAATAAATAGTGGCGTAGTTTTGGGTGCAGACGGATTTGGTTTTGCTCCAAACGAAAACGGCGAGTTTATTAAAGTGCCACAGACCGGAAATGTAATCTTGGAGGATAACGTTGATATTGGCGCAGGTACCACCATAGATAGAGCCACATTAGGCTCTACTATTTTAAGAAAAGGGGTTAAGCTGGATAATCAAATACAAATAGCGCATAACGTTGAAATTGGAGAGCATACCGTAATTGCCGCTCAAACAGGTATTGCAGGCTCTACAAAAATTGGCAAACATTGTATGATTGGCGGACAGGTAGGTATCGTTGGTCATATTGTCATTGGCGACAATGTAAAAATACAGGCACAATCTGGTATCGGTAGAAATGTGAAAGACAATGAAGTTTTGCAAGGTTCACCAGCACTAAACTATGGTGATTTCAACAAATCATATGTTCATTTTAAGAATTTATCAAAAATAATAAGTAGAATCGACACCTTAGAAAAGAAAGATTGACGATGAGCACAACAACTATTAAACAAACAACAATTGGTAAAGAGGTAAGTCTTACGGGAGTAGGTTTACATACCGGTAGTGATGTAACCATTAAATTTGTACCCGCAGATAAAAATCACGGATACGCTTTTAAAAGAGTCGATTTGGAAGGTACTCCTATAATACCTGCAGATGCCAATTTGGTGAACAATACACAAAGAGGTACTAACTTAGAAAAGAACGGTGTTAAAATTCAGACTTCTGAGCACGTTTTGGCTGCTTTGGTAGGTTTGGAAATTGACAATGTTCTTATAGAGCTGAATGCTGCCGAGCCTCCGATTATGGATGGTTCTTCCAAGTTTTTTGTAGAAGCATTGGAAAAAGCTGGTATTGTTGAGCAAGATGCTTATAGAGAGGAGTACGTAGTTAAGGAAGTTATTTCATATAGAGACGAAAAAACGGGTAGCGAAATTACCATAATTCCTAGTGACACCTACCAAGTAACTACTATGGTGGATTTTGGCACTAAGGTTTTGGGTACCCAAAATGCAACATTAGAAAATATTTCCGATTTCAAAAAAGAAATTGCCGATGCTAGAACTTTTAGTTTTCTACATGAATTAGAGGCTTTACTTGAAAACGGACTTATTAAAGGTGGTGATTTAAATAATGCCATTGTTTATGTGGATAAGGAGATTTCAGAAGAAACAATGAAAAAGCTTGAAAAAGCTTTTAATAAAAAGAAACTTTCCGTTAAGGCAAATGGTATTCTTGACAACTTGACCTTGCATCAGCCAAACGAGGCAGCTCGCCATAAATTATTGGATGTTATTGGTGATTTAGCCTTGGCAGGTACTAGAATTAGAGGTAAGGTTATTGCAAATAAGCCTGGGCACTATGTAAATACTCAATTTGCTAAAAAAATTGCTCAAATAATAAAATTGGAGAAACGTAACAACGTACCTAAGTACGATTTAAGTTTACCTCCATTGATGGATATTCATCAAATAATGGATATGTTACCGCATAGACCGCCATTCTTGTTGATCGATCGTATTTTAGAGCTTTCCGATCAACATGTTGTAGGTATGAAAAACGTTACTATGAACGAGCCGTTTTTTGTAGGTCATTTTCCTGGAGCTCCTGTAATGCCTGGTGTGTTGCAAGTAGAGGCAATGGCACAAACTGGTGGTATTTTGGTTCTGAGTACAGTGCCTGATCCAGAAAACTACTTAACACTTTTCATGAAAATTGACAAGGTTAAATTTAAAAGACAAGTGCTACCTGGAGATACATTAATATTCCATTGTAGTTTAATTACCCCGATAAGAAGGGGAATCTGCCATATGCAGGCTTATGCTTACGCTAATGATAAGTTGGTTAGTGAAGCGGAGATGATGGCTCAAATTGTAAAAAGAACATAGTATGAATCAACCTTTAGCCTATATTCATCCGGGAGCTAAAATAGCAAAGAATGTAGTTGTAGAGCCATTTACAACAATTCACAATAATGTTACTATTGGAGATGGTACCTGGATCGGGTCTAATGTAACTATCATGGAAGGTGCACGTATTGGGAAAAACTGTAATATTTTTCCTGGTGCGGTTATTTCCGCTTCTCCACAAGATTTAAAATACGAAGGGGAAGATACCACGGTAGTTATTGGTGATAATACTACCATTAGGGAGTGTGCCACTATACATAAGGGTACTTCAGACAGAATGAAAACGGTAATCGGCAAAAATTGTTTGATTATGGCGTATTGCCACGTTGCCCATGACTGTTTGGTTGGTGATAATTGTATTTTTTCTAATAATTCCACACTAGCGGGTCACGTTACAATTGGTGATAATGTAATTTTGGCTGGTTTGGTTGCCGTGCATCAATTTGTGTCGGTTGGTCAACATGCCTTTGTTACCGGAGGATCCTTGGTTAGAAAAGATGTGCCACCTTATGTGAAAGCGGCAAGAGAGCCTCTTTCATACGTAGGAATTAATTCTGTTGGTTTGAGAAGAAGAGGTTTCATCTCGGAAAAAATTAGGGAAATACAGAATATCTACCGTATACTTTATCAAAAAAACTACAACAATACCCAAGCGGTACAAATTATAGAAGCTGAAATGGAGGCCACTCCAGAAAGAGATGAGATATTGCAGTTTATTCGTGATTCTCAGCGTGGTATCATGAAAGGTTATTTCAGTAACAATTAAATATATTTTAAACTTAAGTTAACTACATTAATATTAAATAGTAATGGCATCTACATCAGATATACGAAAAGGACTATGCATAAGATATAATAACGATATCTATAAAATAATAGAATTTTTACATGTAAAACCAGGTAAAGGTCCTGCTTTTGTACGTACTAAATTAAAAAGTGTTTCTACAGGTAAAGTATTGGATAATACATTTTCCGCGGGACATAAAATAGAAGATGTTCGTGTAGAAACACGTTCTTATCAATATTTATATCCAGAAGGTGAAACGTATCACTTCATGAATACTGATGATTACAATCAAATTACACTTCAAGAAAGCTCTTTAGATGCTCCTGGTCTTTTAAAAGAAGGAGAAATTGTAAAGATCATGTTCAATACGGAGGACAGCATGCCTTTATCTGTTGATATGCCGGCAAGTGTTGTTCTTGAGGTTACGTATACTGAACCTGGAGTAAAAGGTAATACAGCTACCAATGCTACAAAACCTGCAACGGTTGAAACTGGAGCGGAAGTGAATGTACCACTTTTTATTAATGAAGGTGATAAGGTTAAAATAGATACTTCTACAGGTTCTTACATGGAACGTGTAAAGGAATAATTGCCAAAGGTAGATTCTTTATTTAGAGCTAAAAAAGTCATTTGAAATTTCCTACTACTTTTTCGTTAAAACAAATCGCAGAGATAATCTCTAGTGAATATGTTGGGCATGATGATTTTCCTGTGTTGGGCATGAACGAGATTCATGTTGTGGAACCAGGGGATATTGTATTCGTAGACCACCCAAAGTATTATGATAAGGCTTTGGAGTCCAAGGCTACTATCATTTTGATCAATAAGCAAGTAGATTGTCCTAACGGAAAAGCATTATTGATTTCAGATGACCCATTTAGGGACTTCAATAAGCTTACCACGTTCTTTCAGCCATTTGTGCCAAGCAGTCAATCAATTGCTGCAACTGCAAAAATTGGAAAGGATACTGTTATACAACCTAATACTTTTGTTGGTAACAATGTTGTAATAGGAGAGAATTGTATAATTCACTCAAACGTAACAATTTATGATAATTGCTTAATTGGTGATAATGTTACCATACATGCAGGTACTGTTTTAGGTGCTGATGCCTTTTATTATAAAAAGCGCCCAGAAGGTTTTGATAAATTAATTTCGGGCGGTAGGGTAGTACTTGAGGATAATGTTGATATTGGTGCGCTATGTACCATTGATAGAGGTGTTTCGGGTGATACGACAATTGGTTACGGAACAAAGTTGGACAATCAAGTTCATGTAGGTCATGATACGGTTATTGGCAAAAAGTGCTTAATTGCCTCTCAAACGGGTATTGCCGGTTGTGTTATTATTGAAGATGAAGTGACTTTGTGGGGACAAGTAGGTACCAATAGTGGAATTACCATAGGTACCAAAGCTGTAATTATGGGGCAAACAGGAGTAACAAAATCTGTAAAAGGAGGTAAGAGCTACTTTGGTACGCCAATAGAGGAATCTCGTGAAAAGCTAAAGCAATTGGCCTATTTAAAGCAGATTCCAGAAATAATTAAAAAAATAGATAAGAAATAGCTAAGTAATGCTATAAAATTCATTAACAACTTATATTTTTGTTCATAATTAAAAAAATAAATAAACTACAGTAGTATGAGCGTATTAGTAAATAAGGATTCCAAAATAATCGTACAAGGTTTCACCGGTAGTGAAGGTACTTTCCATGCAGGACAGATGATTGAGTACGGTACTAATATCGTAGGTGGTGTTACACCAGGTAAAGGTGGACAAGAGCATTTGGGAAAACCCGTTTTCAATACGGTTACCGAAGCTGTTGAAAAGGTAGGTGCAGACACTACTATAATTTTCGTTCCGCCAGCATTTGCTGCAGATGCTATAATGGAAGCTGCTGAAGCTGGAATTAAAGTTATCATTACAATTACAGAAGGTATACCTGTTGCCGATATGGTAAAGGTGGCCAACTATATTAAAAATAAAGAATGTCGCTTGATCGGACCTAACTGTCCGGGTGTAATAACACCAGGTGAGGCAAAAGTTGGTATTATGCCAGGTTTTGTATTTAAGGAAGGTAATGTAGGTATTGTTTCCAAATCAGGAACTTTAACTTACGAAGCTGCTGACCAGGTGGTTCGCCAAGGTTTAGGAATTACTACTGCTATTGGTATAGGTGGTGATCCAATTATTGGAACTACTACTAAAGAAGCAGTTGAATTATTGATTAATGATCCTGCTACAGAGTGTGTGGTTATGATCGGTGAGATCGGTGGACAATTAGAGGCTGATGCTGCACAGTGGTATAAAGCTAGTGGAAGTAAAAAACCAGTTGTTGGATTTATTGCAGGTGAAACTGCTCCGGCCGGTAGAACAATGGGTCATGCTGGTGCTATTGTTGGTGGTAGCGATGATACTGCCCAAGCCAAGAAAAGAATTATGAGAGAATGTGGAATTCACGTTGTAGATTCTCCGGCTGAAATTGGCTTAAAAGTTAAAGAAGTAATGGGATAAGATTCCCTTTTTATAGTATAAAATCCCGTTTATAGCGGGATTTTTTTTAGCCTATAAATGAAACAAAAGGTATATTTGATAAACATCGGTTTAAAACAACGGACTTATGAAATTATTAGAGGATAAAAACGTAATTATAACAGGGGCTAGCAGAGGAATTGGTATGGGTATAGCCCAAGTTTTTGCGGATCATGGAGCAAATGTTGCATTTACATATAGTTCTAGTGAAGCTCCTGCATTAGCGTTAGAGAAGGAATTAGCAGAGAAAGGCGTTAAGGCAAAAGCCTATAAAAGTAATGCTGCCAGTTTTCAAGAAGCTGAAGAGCTGGTTGCTAAAGTACTGGAAGATTTTGATGGAAGAATAGATGTGTTGATCAACAACGCAGGTATTACTAAAGATAATCTTCTAATGCGTATGTCAGAAGCAGATTTTGATGCTGTTATAGATATCAACTTGAAATCTGTTTTTAATATGACCAAAGCCGTACAAAGAACTTTGTTGAAACAACGTAAAGGTTCTATCATTAATATGAGTAGTGTGGTTGGGGTAAAAGGTAATGCAGGTCAAACCAATTACGCTGCATCTAAGGCAGGTATGATCGGTTTTACTAAATCTGTAGCATTGGAATTAGGCTCTAGAAATATTAGATGTAACGCTATTGCACCAGGATTTATTGAAACAGAAATGACCGATAAATTGGATGAAAAAACGGTTCAAGGATGGAGAAACGGTATTCCGTTAAAACGAGGAGGTTCTACCGAGGATATTGCAAATGCATGTTTGTATTTTGCATCTGACCTTTCTAGTTATGTAACTGGTCAAGTTCTTAATGTTGATGGTGGTATGCTTACCTAACACAATATTTATTCTTAGGCTTACTTTTTAAGTTCCTTTGATTAATTGAAATTTAAAAGCATTCATGGAGAGCATAACGGTACTGTATATAATTATTGCGGCAATAGCTGCACTGGGTATCGTTGTTTTTCAGTATTTGTATAAACAGAAGGCTAAAAGCAAAATTAACTTGCTTTTAGCCTTTTTACGATTTATAGGGGTTTTTGGATTGCTTCTATTATTGATAAATCCGAAGTTTTCTCAAAAAACGTATACCATAGAAAAACCTAATCTGGTTATTCTTGCTGATAATTCTTCTTCCATTTCTGAAAATGGAGCAGAGTTAAATGAGCTAATGAGTTCAATTGGAGCTTCTGATAAAATCTCAGATCGTTTTAATGTGGCTAGTTATAAATTTGGGACAGGGTTAGAAGTTTTGGATAGTCTTTCATTTGATGAAAAGTATAGCAATTTTCATAAATCCTTATCAGCCTTAAAAAATATCTATAATCGCGAGCAAACAATTACACTGTTGTTGTCAGACGGTAACCAGACTATTGGTGAGGACTATAGCTTTTTCAAATCTAATGAAAGTAATACGATAAACACAGTGGTATTAGGAGATACTACTTTGTATAAAGATATTTCGGTAGGACCCATATTGACCAATAAATATGCATTTCTAAAAAATAAATTCCCATTAGAGACTTATATTTCTTATCAGGGTAAAGTAGCTGTTTCTGCAACAGTTTTGGTTAGAATGGATAACAAAGTGGTGCATAGGGAAAAGGTTGAACTTAATGCAGATATTAACTTAAAAACAATTTCTATTCAGGTTGATGCCAATTCAGTTGGCACAAAAAATATACGTGTAGAAGTTACGAAACTGAAAGATGAACGTAACGTCAGTAATAACGTACGTAGTACTAGTATTGAAGTTATAGACGAGAAAACAAAAATAGCCTTGGTCAGTGATATTTTACATCCAGACTTAGGTGCATTAAAAAAAGCTATTGAAAGTAATGAGCAAAGAGAGGTATCTTTTTTAAACCCAAATACGGCTAATAATTTAGAGGATATTGATTTGTTTATTTTTTATCAGCCTAATGCCAAATTTAAAAAATTGTTCGATTTTGTTAAGGATAGCAATTCTAATTCATTTGTGATTACAGGTATTCAAACGGATTACAACTTTTTGAACAGGAGTAATTTAGGTTTTGAAATTGAGAACGGATATCCCGAGCAAGAAGTATTTGGGTTATTAAACAATGGCTTCTCAAAATATGATATTGCAAATTTTGATTTAACGGATTTTCCTCCTTTGCTTAGTGATGCAGGACCGGTTTTAATAACCACAGCTTTTGAACCGCTGTTAGGAACGCAGATTAAAGGAAAAGATATTCAACAGCCGTTACTTATGGTATTGGAACAAAACTCAAACAAAAAAACACTTTTACTTGGAGAAAACCTTTGGAAATGGAGGGTTCAGACATATAGAAATACCGGAGCATTTTCTAATTTTGATGAGTTTATAGCAAATCTAGTCCGTTATTTAACCAGTTCTAAAAACAAGACCAGGTTAAATGTAGATTATGAAAAAATTTATGAAGGCAGTAATAACACTATTATTACAGCAACTTATTTTGATGAGGCCTTTTTATTTGACCCAAATGCCAAAATCAGTATAAAGGTTACCGATACAAAAACCAAAAATAGTCAAACGAGCCCTATGGTTTTAAAGAATGGGTATTTTGAAGCTGACTTATCCAACTTAATTGCAGGTAGTTATAGTTTTGTGGTGTCGGTTGAAAACTACCAAAAATCAGAAACAGGTTCATTTGTTATCAATGAATTTAATTTGGAAAATCAATTTGTTTCAAGCGATTATTTAAAATTGGAAAAATTGGCAACTAACTCTGGCGGTAAATTGTATTATCCTTCCCATATAGATGAGCTAATAAGTGATTTGGAAGAAAATGACACCTACGTTCCCACGGAGAAAAGCACTGAAAATATCGTATCTTTGATTGATTTCGAAATACTGCTGGCAATAATTGTATTTGCCTTTGTTTCAGAATGGTTTATAAGAAAATATAACGGATTAATTTAATTGAACACTAATGGATAAATTACCTAAAATTGCATTACCTGCAATATTTGTTTTAATAATACTAGTAATAATGTTTTCTAAATCTACGGTCACCATTGGTTCTGGTGAAGCTGGCGTATTGTATAAAACATTTGGAGATGGTGTAGTTACAGATGAACCGCCTTTAGGTGAAGGATTTCATATTGTTGCTCCATGGAATAAAGTTTTTGTTTATGAAGTTAGACAGCAAGAGGTTTTTGAAAAAATGAATGTGCTTTCTAGTAACGGATTGGATATCAAATTAGATGCTTCAGCATGGTTTCAGCCAAAATATAATGATCTTGGGAAGTTACATCAAGAGAAAGGTGAAGACTATGTACAACGAGTTTTGTTGCCTACCATTAGATCGGCGGCTAGATCTGTAGTTGGTCGTTATACGCCGGAGCAATTATATTCCAGTAAAAGAGATGCTATACAAGCTGAGATTTTTGAGGAGACCAAAAAAATTGTAGATGACGAATATATTCAACTAAACGAAATATTGGTGCGTGATGTAACCTTACCACCAACAATTAAAGAGGCTATTGAAAGAAAGTTACGTCAAGAACAGGAGTCATTGGAATATGAGTTTCGTTTAGTGACCGCTAGAAAAGAAGCTGAAAAAGTAACGATTGAGGCGCAAGGTAAAGCCGATGCCAATAAAATTTTAAGTGCATCCTTGACTGATAAAATTTTACAGGACAAAGGTATTGATGCAACGCTAAAGCTTTCTGAATCTCCCAATACCAAGGTGATTGTAGTTGGTGGTGGTGAATCTGGTCTTCCTTTAATTTTAGGTAATAACTAAAACACGTAGAACATTATTTTTGTTTCATTTTAAACTTTTGTTTTGCGAAATGAAAAATACCTTTTACTTTTACAACAGAATGAAAAACAGAACTACACATCATCATATTCATACACACGCTCAGGCGAGGTAGGAATGTATTGTAGTAGAACAACATATTTAAAAACCCGTTTGAGCAATCAAACGGGTTTTGTATTTAAATCTCTTTTGGTTGCCAAGCATTAAATTAAAACAATGACTAAAATTAGAATTGCTATTCAGAAATCGGGAAGACTTAATGAGGAATCCCTTCAAATTTTAAAAGACTGCGGAATTTCAATTGATAACGGCAAAGATCAATTAAAAGCATCTTCAAGAAATTTTCCAATGGAGGTTTTTTATCTAAGAAATGGTGACATCCCGCAGTATTTAAGAGATGGTGTAGTGGATATTGCTATTATCGGAGAAAATGTATTGATCGAAAAAGGAGAAGATATTTCCATTGCAGAAAAATTGGGCTTCTCTAAATGTAAAGTTTCCTTGGCCGTACCAAAATCCGTTAAATATAATTCGGTAAAGGATTTTGAGGGTAAACGCATTGCTACTTCCTACCCAAATACAGTACTTAACTATTTGAAGGATAAAGGGGTTAAGGCAGACCTGCACATTATTAACGGTTCTGTTGAAATAGCGCCCAATATTGGACTTGCAGATGCCATTTGTGATATTGTATCTAGTGGTAGTACTTTATTCAAGAATAACTTGAAAGAAGTAGAAGTAATGCTTACTAGTGAGGCGGTGTTGGCGGTTTCTCCTAAAATATCTAACGAGCGAAGAGAATTGCTTGAAAAACTACAATTCAGAATTCAATCGGTTTTACGTGCAAGAGCTTCAAAGTATGTCTTGTTGAATGCACCTAATGAAAAATTGGAAGGTATTTTAAAATTATTACCGGGCATGAGGAGTCCTACAGTTTTACCTTTAGCTGATGCTGGATGGAGTTCTGTGCATACCGTAATTAATAAAGATACTTTTTGGGAAGTGATCGATGAATTAAAAAAAGCCGGTGCAGAAGGTATCTTGGTTTGTCCAATTGAAAAGATGGTATTGTAAAATAGTATTAAGTAGTATTATTTGGAATTGATATTAGTTGAAAATGTTCAATCGAACAATCATCAACGAACAACTAAATAAATAATGAACAAAATATATAATCCAAAGAGAGTAGATTGGAACAACGTTTTAAAACGACCTACGCAAACCGTTGCTGATATTGAAGGTTTGGTGAATGGTATTTTTGAAGAAGTACGATCAAATGGTGACGATACCATTAAAAAGTATACCGAACAATTTGATAAGGTGGTCTTGGAAAATATGCTTGTGTCAAAGACCGAAATTGAAGAGGCTCAAAAATTGGTTTCAGATGATTTGAAAGAAGCTATAAAGCTTGCAAAAGCTAATATAGAGGTATTTCATAAAGCTCAAAAAACCGAGCGTATTGAAGTTGAAACTGCTGCGGGAGTGTCTTGCTGGCAGGAGAAAAGACCTATACAGAAGGTAGGATTGTATATCCCTGGGGGTACGGCACCTTTGTTTTCAACAATTTTAATGTTGGCCGTGCCTGCAGCTATAGCTGGCTGTAAAGAAATAGTATTGTGCTCTCCACCGGATAAGGAGGGTAAACTAAACCCGGCTATTCTATATACGGCAAATTTATGCGGTGTCACCAAAATAGTAAAAGTAGGTGGTATACAGGCTATTGCAGGAATGACTTTTGGTACAGCCACTATTCCTCAGGTGTATAAAATATTTGGACCGGGTAACCAGTATGTAACCGTCGCCAAACAGATTGCCACTAAATATGGTGTAGCCATAGATATGCCGGCAGGTCCTTCAGAATTATTGGTCGTTGCAGATGACTCTGCAAACGCCGCCTTTGTTGCTTCAGATTTATTGAGTCAGGCTGAACACGGAGTGGATAGTCAGGTAATTTTGGTTTCTACTTCTAAAGAGATGATCAATGCTGTAGAGAAGGAAGTAGCCCTTCAAATAGAAGAATTGCCACGGAAGGAAATCGCAAAGCAGGCAATTTCAAATAGTAAATTAATTTATGTTGATAACGATCAAGATGCTATTGATTTAATAAATGAATACGGACCGGAACATTACATTGTTTGTGTAGAAAATGAAGATTTCTACATTGACAACACCCAAAATGCAGGTTCAGTGTTCATAGGAAATTATACGCCTGAAAGTGCCGGGGATTATGCATCGGGTACCAATCATACCTTACCTACCAATGGTTATGCCAAGCAATATAGCGGTGTAAACTTAGATAGTTTTATGAAGAGTATGACCTTTCAAAAGATAAATGAAAAAGGTATCCAAACCATAGGTAAGGCAATTGAGCTAATGGCTGAAGCAGAAGGCTTGCAGGCTCACAAGAATGCTGTGACCTTAAGATTAAACAGTTTAAAATAATGTCATTTTGGCTATGCTGAATGACCAATTCAATGTTGAACTAATGAGTTTCAATTTAAACAATATTACAAGGGAAAATGTTAAGGGTTTAAGTCCATATTCTTCTGCACGTGACGAATATGTGTCCGATGGTTCTACTATGGTTTTCTTAGATGCTAATGAAAATCCGTTTGAAAACGGAGTCAATAGATATCCTGATCCACAACAACGTAGCTTAAAGACAATTCTAGCTGCACAGAAAGGTATTATGGAAGAAAACATACTTTTAGGTAATGGTAGTGATGAAGTATTGGATCTATTGTTCAGGGCTTTCTGTGAGCCTAAACAGGATAATATTATCACATTGCCGCCTACATACGGTATGTACAAGGTACTTTCGGGTATCAATTTAGTCGAAAATAGAGAAGTATTACTGACTACTGCATTTCAGCCGAATATTGCAGAAATTACAAAGGAAATTGATGAGCATACAAAATTGTTGTTTATATGTTCTCCAAATAATCCTACAGGCAATAGTTTCTCTACTGCAATTATTGAAGAGCTTTTAAATTCTTTTAATGGGCTAGTAGTTATCGATGAAGCGTATATCGACTTTTCATCCGAAGAAAGCTGGACATCTAAATTAGCAGATTACCCTAATTTGATTGTTACTCAGACCTTATCAAAAGCTTATGGTATGGCAGGTATTCGTCTGGGTATATGTTTGGCATCTCCGGAGATTATCGCGGTAATCAATAAAATTAAACCGCCATATAATGTCAATCAGCTTACCCAAGACAAGGCTATTGAAAGAGTGTCTGACCAAAAGGCCGTGCAAACAGAAGTTGCTTCCATTCTTGCAGAGCGTGAAAAACTGATCGAAACATTGAAAACCATATCTTTTGTTTCTACCATTTATCCTACCGATGCTAATTTTATTTTGGCTAAAGTTGATGATGCAACACTACGTTATACTCAATTATTGGAAAAAGGTATCGTTGTACGTAACCGAACTACGCAACCCTTATGCGAGAATACGCTTAGATTTACCGTGGGTACATCAGAAGAAAATATTATTGTAATTACCGCTTTAAGAGCACTATCAAACTAATATGAAAAAAAGAGTACTATTTATAGACCGAGACGGTACAATTATTAAAGAAACTGTAGATGAGCAGATCGATGCATTTGAGAAAATGATTTTCTATCCTAAGGCATTTACATATTTAGGTAAAATAGCGAAAGAATTGGATTATGAATTGGTCATGATTACCAACCAAGACGGATTGGGTACAGATGTATTTCCAGAGGATACCTTTTGGCCGGTTCATAATTTCATTCTTAAGTCTTTCGAGAATGAAGGCGTTGTTTTTGATAAGGTTTTTCTTGACCGTACTTTTCCCCATGAAAATGCCGACACTAGAAAACCTGGCACCGAATTATTGACCGAATATTTTTCCGAGGATTATGATCTGGAGAATTCCTTTGTGATCGGTGACCGATTAACGGATATGGAATTGGCTAAAAACTTAGGTTCTAAAGGGATTTTCATTAACGATAATACGAATCTTGGGACTGGTGAAATCACAGTAAAACGTGACGAATTAGATAGCCATATTGCTATTGAAAGTAATGATTGGGAAAAGATATATGAGTTTTTAAAGCTGAATGATAGAACGGCTGAAATTCATAGAAAGACCAATGAAACCGATATTGCCATACAATTGAACTTAGACGGTACCGGTAAAAGTGATATTAAAACCGGATTGGCATTTTTTGACCATATGCTAGACCAATTGGCTCGTCATGGGCAAATGGATTTAACCATTAAGGTTGATGGCGATTTAGAAGTTGATGAACACCATACTATTGAAGATACCGGTATTGCCTTAGGTGAAGTTTTTCATAATGCCTTAGGGAATAAATTAGGCATAGAACGCTACGGATTCTGTTTGCCTATGGATGATTGTTTGGCGCAGTCCGCCATTGATTTTGGTGGCAGAAATTGGCTAGTATGGGATGCAGACTTTAAGCGTGAAATGGTAGGCGATATGCCAACGGAAATGTTTCACCATTTCTTTAAATCGTTCACGGACGGAGCAAAAGCCAACTTGAACATTAAAGCCGAAGGTACCAACGAACATCATAAAATAGAAGCTATATTCAAAGCTTTTGCAAAAAGCATAAAAATGGCGGTAAAAAGAGATGTAGAAAAGATGGTGTTACCAAGTACTAAAGGAGTTCTATAATAGTACAAAGTATTAAGTATAAAGTATTAAATCGTTCTAAGATTTACTTTGTACTTTAAACTGAGTACTTAATACTAGTTTTAATGAAAATTGTTATCATAAATTACGGCGCCGGAAATATACAGAGCATAAAATTTGCCATCAAAAGGTTAGGTTTTGATGCTGTTTTAAGTAGCGATGCCGAGGAAATAAAAAATGCCGATAAAATAATTTTTCCGGGAGTAGGCGAGGCAAGCAGTGCTATGAAAATGCTGTTGAATAGTGGTCTAGATAGCATAATACCAACCTTAAAACAGCCTGTTTTAGGTATTTGTTTAGGCATGCAATTAATGTGTAATTCATCTGAAGAGGGGAATACCAAAGGATTGGGCATTTTTGATGTTGATGTCATTAAATTTGATACTAGCGTAAAGGTTCCCCAAATTGGTTGGAATCAAATATCGAACCTAAAATCAGGTTTGTTTGGCTCCATTGCTGAGAATGAGCATATTTACTTGGTTCATAGCTTTTATGCCCCATTGTGTAGCGAAACTATAGCTGAATGTTCATACGGACTCAACTATAGCGCAGCATTACAAAAAGAAAATTTTTACGGTACGCAGTTTCACCCAGAGAAATCTAGTGATGTTGGCGAGAAAATTTTAGAGAACTTTTTAAAAATGTAATGAAGCCGAATTACTTTATTTCCAAAGATAAAAGTCTATTAAACGTAGAAGCCATACAGGAGTTTATCGCAAATTCTTATTGGGGAAATAATAGGACTATTGATGATGTAAAGACAACTATTGAACATTCGTACTGTTTTGGTATTTATACCACTGAGAATGAACAAATTGGTTTTGCCAGGGTAGTAACCGACTACATTTATTTTGGATATTTTATGGATGTCATTATCCTTGATAAATTCCAAGGTAAGGGTTACGGTAAAAAATTGGTAGCCTTTATGTTAGAAGACCCAATCATAAAAAACCTAAAAACACTTGCATTAAAAACTAAGGATGCCCATAAAATGTATGAGCGTTACGGATTTAATAAAATAGGAGATTCAGCATTGTGGATGTCTGTTGATAAACAAATTTTAGAATAGTTAGTGAAAAGTACAGAGTATTAAGTATTAAGTAAAGATTGCAAAATGCAAAGTACATAGTATTACGTGGATGAATAATTATAGAGAACTCCATATTTGGAAAAAAGGGATGCAGCTTGTTGAGGAAATTTATTTCTTATCAAAGAAATTACCGGATGATGAAAA
This sequence comes from Maribacter sp. UBA3344, assembly GCF_002362375.1. Classification (NCBI taxonomy): domain Bacteria; kingdom Pseudomonadati; phylum Bacteroidota; class Flavobacteriia; order Flavobacteriales; family Flavobacteriaceae; genus Maribacter; species Maribacter sp. UBA3344. The sequence goes on from NZ_DERI01000005.1 coordinate 139,430, forward strand.
ATTTGGATTGACTTCTCAAATTAAAAGATGTAGTGTTTCTATACCATCAAACATTGCAGAGGGAGCAGGTAGAAATTCGAATAAAGAATTCGCCCATTTTCTTAGTATTGCAAATGGCTCAACCACAGAACTTGAAACACAATTAATACTAACTGTAAACTTGAAATTTTTACTAGAAACAGATATAAATAATGCCTTGGTGTTATGCCAAGAAATTAAGAACATGAATTATGCTTTACAAAAAAGCTTAGAATAATGATAGTTAACATTAGTAAGATGTATGAAATTTAGTAATAACTTATTCCTAAGGACTTAATACTTTGTACTTTTTACTTAATACTAAAGACTTAATACAACTATTAAAATGAGAATAATACCAGCCATAGATATCATAGACGGTAAGTGTGTACGCCTTTCTAAAGGGGATTATGATACCAAGAAGATATACAATGAAAACCCGTTAGAAGTTGCCAAAGAGTTTGAAGCACACGGAATAGAACACTTGCATTTAGTGGATTTAGATGGTGCAAAATCTAAGCATATTGTGAACCATAAAGTACTAGAGCAAATTGCAACCAAAACCGGGCTACAGATTGATTTTGGTGGCGGATTAAAAACGGATGAAGATTTACGTATCGCTTTTGAAAGTGGTGCCAAGCAAATTACGGGTGGTAGTATTGCAGTTAAGGATTCTGAAACATTTATGGGTTGGATAGAAAAGCATGGTTCCGATAAAATAATATTGGGAGCCGATGCTATGGATGAAAAAGTAGCTGTTTCGGGCTGGTTAGAAGAATCTAAAGAAGAGTTGATTCCTTTTATACAATCGTACCAAGTAAAGGGAATTCAATACGTAATTTGTACGGATATTAGCAAGGATGGTATGTTAGAAGGTCCGTCTTTTAATTTATACTCAAAAATTATCAGTTCAACGGAATCTGGAATTAAACTGATTGCCAGCGGCGGAATATCTACTTTTGATGAGTTACCTAAACTAGCCGAAATGGGTTGTGAAGGGACAATTATAGGTAAGGCTATTTACGAGAATAGAATTAGTTTAAAACAGTTGGAATCTTATATTTTAAGCAATGGATAAGGAATTTCAAATTATTGAAGAGCTAAAGCAAAATGCCTTGTATCGTATAGATGAAAGTACACGTATGATCAAGAAAAGTCTTGCTGATATTTCTGAAGAAGAAGTATGGCAAAAACCGAACGCTTCTTTAAATAGCATTGCAAATTTAATTCTTCATTTGTGTGGTAATATATCGCAATACGCCATATCGTCTTTAGGAGAAAATGAAGACACAAGAAATCGTGATGCAGAGTTTGCTGCTACCGGTGGTTACACCAAAGAAGAATTGCTAAATAAGTTGGATGATGTGCTAGACTCGGCAAAAAGAATCATTTTTGATGCTTCAACAGCTCAATTGGTTCAAAAACGTTCGGTACAGGGATTTTCTTTTTCTGGAATAGGTATTATTCTCCATGTGGTAGAACACTACTCATATCATACTGGGCAAATAGCCTTTTGGGTAAAACAGCTGAAGAATAAGGACCTTGGCTTTTATGACGGTGTAGATTTGAATATAAAAAATAAATAACTTGAAAAAAGTACAGAGTACAGAGTAATAAGTACAAAGTATCAAATGTCAAGTACAAAGTGCGTAGTACTAAGTTATATATTTTGGATAGCTATAAAAAGTAACTTGATGTTAGAATAAAATAATTATTATAAAAAACTTAGTACTAATTACTTAGTACTTAATACTTAAAAAAAAAAAATGCTTGCAAAAAGAATAATTCCTTGTTTGGATATAAAGGACGGTAGAACGGTTAAAGGCGTGAATTTTGTTGATTTACGTGATGCCGGCGACCCTGTTGAACTTGCTGAAATTTACAGTAAAGAAGGGGCAGATGAATTGGTCTTTTTAGACATTTCTGCAACGGAACAAAAACGCAAAACATTGGCTGATTTGGTATACAGAGTTGCAGAAAAAGTGAATATCCCATTTACCGTTGGTGGCGGTATTTCCTCTGTAGAAGATGTAGATGTTCTATTGCAAAATGGTGCCGATAAAGTGTCTATAAACTCATCGGCAGTTAAGAATCCGGAATTGATTAACGAATTAGTGGCTAAATTTGGTTCACAGTGTATTGTGGTGGCTATTGATGCCAAACAGATAGATGGAGAGTGGATCGTGCATTTAGTGGGTGGAAAAGTACCTACAGAGCGTAAGTTGTTTGAATGGGCTAAGGAAGTTGAAGAGCGCGGTGCTGGTGAAATTCTATTTACATCAATGGATAATGATGGTACCAAAGATGGTTTTGCCAATGAAGCTTTGGCAAGATTGTCCACAGAATTGAACATACCCATTATCGCTTCTGGTGGTGCAGGTAATATGCAGCATTTTTCAGATACTTTTATAGAAGGAAAAGCAGATGCAGCTTTGGCGGCAAGTGTTTTTCATTTTAAGGAAATAGGGATTCAGGAACTGAAACTTGAATTACAGGAGAACGGAATTCCTGTGAGGGTTTAGTTTCAATAAGTAGTCGCTAAGTGGTTAGTAGGTGGTTACAGTTTTCAGTAACAGGTGACAGTGACTGACATTAGATAGAATGTCACCCTGGGCGCAGTCGAAGGCTTTGTAACACGAATTTTCACTTCGGCTACGCTCAGTGACCTAGACAGAACTAAAGACTTAGAAAAAATAAAAAAAATTAGAATACAATACATATGGAGTTTAAAACACCGGATTGGAATAAAACAAATGACGGATTGATACCTGCAATCATACAAGATGCACGTACTAAAAACGTACTAATGTTGGGCTACATGAATGCTGAAGCCCTTAGTAAGACCACCGAAACGGGTAAGGTTACTTTCTTTAGTAGAACTAAAAACCGATTGTGGACCAAAGGTGAGGAAAGTGGTAATTTTCTAAATTTGGTATCCATTAAAAATGATTGTGATCAAGATTCTTTACTAATAATGGTAAATCCAATAGGTCCTACATGCCATACAGGTACCGATACTTGTTGGAAAGAAAGCAATGATTCAAACTTTGGGTTCTTCTCTGAATTGGAATCAACTATTGAACAAAGACGTACGAATGCCGATGGAGAAAAATCATATGTAGCTTCCTTATTTGCAAAAGGCATTAATAAAGTAGCCCAGAAAGTGGGAGAGGAGGCCGTTGAAACTGTAATTGAGGCTATGGATAATAATGATGAGCTTTTCTTGTACGAAAGTGCCGATCTATTGTTTCATTATCTAATGCTCTTACAAGCAAAAGGTTTTACACTAAAAGATATTGAGGCTGAATTGATGAAACGTAAAAAATAATCTTTACAACCCATATTTTTTTACCGTATATGCGCTTAAAAATGTGTTTGCTTTTATTGTAGTATGGGTTGTATTCAACTTGTTTTCTAATTCTTGTTGTAGCTTTTCAAATAAATTTTCTGTTCCAAAAGTATTTGCCATTGTTATGTAGTCGTTTTTAGAGGACAACAACACATGTGCTAAATCGGCTACTGTGATATCCAAGCGAATTGACTGTTGATACTGGCTATTTAAATGTACGTTCGTGGTATGTAGTCCAGAAAAGTTGATTTCATGATCATAGTCAGAAGTAAAATCTGTTTCTGTACCTACGCCAAGCAGTTTTAATATATCTGTCAAAAGAATTTCAAAATCATAAGCTATGATGAGGGAATTAGCTTTTGATACCCTTATGCATTCATCTAGTAGTTCTTGAGATTTTGCATAAAATAATGACCCTGCAAACGTAAGGATATCAAACCTATCACTGTCAAAGTTCAGGGTTTTGGTTTCCATTGACTCATAGCTAACGCCAGTGTGTTTAATGGACTTTTTGATCATCTCCTTACTAGGGTCAACACCAACTACCGTATTGCAAAATTTGGATAGGGCTATGGCAGATTGCCCAGTACCGCAACCAATGTCTAATCCATAATTACTTTTAGGGGTAGTAGGAAGATACGTTTTTAAAATATCTTCATGTAAGGAAGGTCTATAAGCTGCGTAATGCAAGGCTGTTATTTGGTCATACTCTTTACTCATATTCAAAAGTTCTTTCCATGATTACGAAATCTATTCCTCCTTTCACATAGGTTTTATTGGTTTTGTGCATTTTGAATTTGGTGTAAAAGGTGCTTTTGTTCTGTCTGGCATTACACCAAATCTTTGTCATTTTTTTTGTGTTCGCAATGTGCATTATTTCTTCTAATAACAAGCTTCCATAGCCTTTTCCTTGGTAGTCTTCTAACGTAGCAAATTTTCGAAATTGACCTTCATCGCCATTAATAAATAAAGAAATTACCGATATAAGTTTGTGGTCTATAAATAGTCCGTAATGCAGACCTTCATGGTCTTTTGGAAGCTTTACGTAGTCCAATGGTTGATTTGGCCACATAACCAAATGTCTTATAGGTAGTGTGTCTGCGGCAGAAATCTCAATTATTTTTGTGGTCATTGGCATGGTGTATGCTTGTCCTCAAATATAACTAGGTTCTGGATTATTCAAGTACTAAACAATCTTGAACTTTTTCAATTGACACCCATTTAAAAGTTATCGGTGACCATTCACTTTTTGGATTTGCCTTGTATGAAGCTTTGTTCTTAACGAAAACCTGATTGTTTTCAGTGAATACGTGTTGCGTGTCTATACCTTTTTTAGCGTAATGCTTTTTTGATTTTCTTCTGTTGATCATTGCACGTTTTTCTTATAACGGTTACGTCCCATATTAAATATGCCAACTTTAATGCCTATACCGGCTGAAAAGCCATTAATTCTAGAAATTCTGGTGGGTGGCAATTCTATTTTACTAGAAAATCGATATTTCACCCCTGCTTCTAGTTGTAAGTATCTAGAGATATTAAAAAGAGCATTTATTCCCGGTTCGGCAACAAATACTTCGTCAAAATCATCTTCGGTAAGTTCCTCTTCAAAATTGTCGTCGTGTCTATATTTTGCATCCACGTAACCTACGGCACCGGCTCCAAGCAACAACGGAAAACTTAAATTAATTCTTTTCTTACTGAACAATATGGGTTCTAAATGTAACCCGCCATAAACAGCAATTAAATCTTCATATCTAGAGAGTGTATTGTTAAAGATATCTTGTTCGGAATATAAAAAATTGGCAGCAAATCCAACTTCGAATTGTTGATTGGCAACATAGGCAATTTTTAATCCCCCCAAATAGACCCTTTCATTTTCAACTTCTCCTAAGCCCATATGAATACCAACATAGACGCCATGTACTACGTTGTTGCGATCGTTAAATTCAAGGTATTCATCAGTTTCCTCTTGTCCGTAGCTACACATGGCGGACAGAAATAAAAACAATAGAAGGCTAAATTGAAGTGGTTTCATTACTGTTCGATTTTTGATTGATTATCTAATAGACAACCTAAGCAACAAATAGTTGCACCAAAAACCATTATTTTTTAGATAAAACCCAAAATTCTACATTTTGTTGTGTAAACATACCTCTAATTGCTTTTAAACTAGCTTATTAGAGGTGTCATTGGCTCCCCATGAGTCAAGACTAAGTAAAATAGTTTTAAGGGATTTTCCACGTTCGGTCAAACCATATTCTACTTTTGGTGGTACAACAGGATACACTATACGTTCTACCAAGCCATCTTTTTCCAATTCGCGCACGGTTTGTGTAAACATTTTATTGGATATTCCCGGCACTTTTTTCTGTAATACTCCCGATCGTAAAGCGCCATCCAATAAATGAAAAAGTACAATAGGTTTCCATTTGGTACCAATTAGATTCATCGTATGGTCTAACGGGCAATATTTTTTAGTATTCATTTAAAATTTAATTATTTGAAAATCAATATTTTACTCTTTTTGGTAACTATAGCACTTTTAGGTAAGTTATTGTCCATAAGGCAAATATAGATTTATTTTGTAGTAAAATTAGAACTATGGATAAGAATAAAGAATACCCAAAATCATTTTCGCATATTGGCATTACAGTACCGGACTTAAAGAAAGCGGTGGAATTTTACACAGAAGTAATGGGCTGGTATGTTATCATGAAACCATCAAAAATTAAAAAAGAAAAAGAAACAGCGATCGGTTTAATGTGTATTGATGTGTTTGGTGATGACTGGGAAGAGTTTGAAATTGCACATATGTCTACCTCAGATGGTATAGGTGTAGAATTGTTCTCTTTTCCTCATGGGGTTAAAGAAGCACCGGAATTTAATCCGTTTAATACAGGATTATTTCATTTTTGTATTCAAGACCCAAATATAGAAGATTTGGTCGCTAAAATTGTGGCGCATGGAGGCAAACAGCGTATGCCTATACGTTCATACTACCCAAATGACAAACCCTATAAAATGTGTTATGTTGAAGACCCTTTCGGGATTGTTTTTGAAGTATACACGCACAGTTATGAACTAACCTATTCTTCTGGCGCATATTCAGAATAGTCATTCTTAAATGTTGATAAATGCGATTGCAATCTATTGATTGTCAATCGCATTTTGTATATATTTACCTTTCCCTCAGACTGTTTCATTTTAAAATAACTCACAACCATGAAATTATCTGTTCAAATCTTCCGTTTATTTCTTATTAGTATAATCTGGCTTTTATTTGTTTCTCTTTCCAGTAACGACGCCCAAAATTTTGATTCTGCAGCTCTTGACGAAGCTGAGCTGAAAACAGATGGACTATACTTTGCCGAGTTTTATGACAATATTTATCGTGGTCATTTTGAAAATTTAGAGATTAAAAGAGATGACATGATATTTTTAACCATTTTCGATAAATATTTACGTGCCTACGGTGGTAATTGTGATCGCTATTTGCCAGCGGATAAAGTTGAAATTTTGAATCAGGTCTGTAAGACCGAGGAGGTTACAAAAAATGGCTGGGGAGATGTTGTTAGCAGAGTATGCGTAGAGTATACTTGGGTTGGTAGTGGTTTGTACGCCAAACCAGAATTATATGATGCTTATGCCGTAGTGGATCAAATACAACGTTCAAAAGGATTGAATACCATGATGGATATGATTACCAACCCAAATAGTATAGGGAATTCTGTAGATATGATTCATAAAACTAAAGGTTTAAATAATGATATGGTAAAACTGTTTCAGATGAACGCTTGTAATGGCGAAGCCTTAAAACGGTTCGATGAAAATTTAGAATTGTTTGCAAGAAATAAGGCATCCATTAGAATGCAACAAGCCAGCAAGTATACTACCATGAAAAAAACTGGCGGACCAACTGGTGCACAAAATTTCAACAAATTAATAGATGACTTGGTATATGACCAAGCAAAGACTTGGGCATTTAATAAATACACTGCCGGTAGTATTACAAATGTGTATTCTTCCACTAAGGATAGTCAAGGCAGACCTAGAGAACTTAGCGCTAATTACAGCTATTCCGGTTTTGGTGGAAACAGTAGGGGATCTGTTCGTATTACATTTGATAACGGATTGCCAAAATGTATTTATTTTTCTGACTTTCCACAAAACTGTAAAACCCCTAACAGTAGTATTTTATCAGCTTATTCAGAAGGCAAATATGCAAATTAACGGTTTGTTATGGTACGGTTTTACCATTTCATCAATCTTCATGTAGTAACGGTACATGTATTAAATTTCTTTTATTAGAACAACCCCTTTTTTACCTGAAATAGAAATATGTCCTTGTCCTTTTTTACCATATTTCGCCTTTATTTCACGTAACTTTTTGCCCTTGTCCAACATTTTGGAATCTACGTCATGAAATGATTTTGGCAATCTGACCAAACCTTCTTCTAAAGTTGCAGAGAAGACATGTGGAAAGTTAATAACATTGATGTGTATTTCAGATGATTCCTGCTCCAAGCTTATTTTAGACGTTGCAGAAAGGATATTCTTTACCCATAAATCTGAAATTTTTAAGTTCAAATCAATATCCTTTTTAAGGCGATGTAAGCGTAGTTTACTAAATTTAAGATTGCCGTAAAGTGTACCTATCTCCCGTATATCAACTTCATCTTTATTAGAGTAAAATTCAAGGGATTCTACTTGGTGTATTTCTATGTTGCTGCCGCTGCTATTAAGTCTCATGGTATTCGCATGGTCCATATCCAAACCGCCATTGGTAATATCTATATTGGCATAATTGATATTTTTTGCCCTAAGCTTTCCATATTTGATGCTTACATCCGCTTTGTTCAAATTATCGCTTATCCACATATCTCCATGCTGTACATCTGCCATTAATATACCTACCCAATCTTCAATAAAAACATCGCCAAATTTATTGATGACCTCTAGTTCAACTTTTTGGGGCACGTAAACCTTATAATCAATTTGCACATTGCTTCGGTCAAAATCGAACGGATTGGCTTTTTCAAAAAGGTTAGAGAAAAATCCGGAGTTCTTATCCGCTATTTCATAGTTAACGGATATTAATTTATCGCTATGTCTTATTACAGGTTTTATTCTATTCAAGAGCTCTTGGGCGTTTTCCCTTTTCTTATCGGTCACCGTAATATTGACGGTGATGGAGACTTCATTCTTGACCCATCCGTAGATATTGATATCACCGTATTTATTTTCCAAATGAAGCTCTCCTGCGTTGGTAAAAGGGTAGGTTTTAGAGATATCCTTAGATACCTTTTCTTGTGCCAAGGCTGTAAAACCAAGCAGCATCGCCAAGGCGAAAAGCTTAAGCTTTTTACAAAGTATATCCATAATCGTCTTCTTTAATTTTAGATTCGTTTAGCTGCTGCAATAGATTTTCAATGAGTTCTATGCGCTTTCTATAATTGGAAACAATGGCTGCCAAAACCTGTTCATTATCTAGATTGTTCTGCATTTCAAATTTTAGTTGCTCATATTCGGCATCAAGCTCTATCATAAATGACAGAAACTCTTCTTTATCTGCCGCTGTTAATTGATTGTTGTTTTGCACTAATTGTACTTGGTAGGTTACCAAACCTTTGTAATGCATATCTATATCCTGTAGTTCCTTAGAGACATAATGGGTTGGTGTATTGGGGTTGCCAAAGAAGGTAAGCCCAACAATTCCGGTAATTCCCAGCAGAATTACTATACTGGCAGCAATACGTACCATGGGCGATTTCCAGAGTGGTACCATCTTTGGTGGATTTTCGTTTAATTGCGCTGCAATATTTGCCCACATTTTTGCACGGTCTGCCTTGTGATCATCAAAGACCGCTTTATTATCCCGTATATGTTTTTCAAATTGATCCATTACAATCCGTTTATAATTTCTACTAATTTCTTTTTTGCTCTGTGATATTGTGATTTTGAGGTAGATTTGGTTATGCCCAAGACATCACTAATCTCATTGTGATCATATCCTTCCAATAGGTATAGGTTTATTATTTGCTTATACCCTAATGGAAGTTTTTCAATACCAGATTTCACTTTTAAAATATCCATGGCATCCACTTTTTCAATCTCCACTTCATAGGTTAGGTGGTATTCATGCTCATCCATAGAGGTAAGCGGTAGCCGCTTTACCTTTAAATGGTTAATACTCTTATTAATGACAATACGTTTTAACCAAGCACCAAAAGAAGACTCATATTTAAACCTATCCAGGTTTTTGAAAGCATCTACAAAACTATCTTGCACAATATCTTCGGCATCTTCCTTAATTCCCAAAAACCGCATACTAACGTTGTACATGGCATCAACATAGAGCTCGTACAGTTGATACTGCGAGGTTCTATCGCCAGTCTTGCTGCGCTCAACAAGGGATCGATGCGTAAAACGAATTTCGGTTTCCAATGAATTTAGGTGGTTATTTGTACTCTAAAATTGGTTTCTATGATAAAGACAACCAATTTTTTAGATAGTTGCATTTTGCTACAATTTATTTGAAACTAATAGACTTGTAAGTTAGTACGATCTAAAGGGGCGAATGTTACCATTGTGATAAAACTTTATCTACTGTGCAACCTTTTACAAATTATGTTGTCAATTAGTAATGTTCATCAATCAATTAAATAAATAACATGATTAAAAAACAAAAACAACAAGTGTGCATAAGGCAGCTAAAACGTATGGCAGTGCTTATGTTACTATTTGCGGGCATTCAATTGCATGCCCAAGAAAATTATACCATTAGTGGTAAAATTACCGACATTGACAACGGAGAAACTCTTTTTGGGGCATCTGTCTTTTTAGAGGGTACAAGTATTGGGGTGGTTACCAATGAATACGGATTTTATTCGTTGACCGCGCCAGAAGGATCTTATCGTTTACTAATTACCTACATGGGATATGGTGATGTTAAGCAAGATGTAAACCTGAACAGAAACCAAAACTTCAATTTTGAAATTTCTGAAGTTTCTACCAAGTTAGATGAAGTAGAGGTAACGGCAGAGGAATCTGAAATTGCCGTATTACGAAAACCGGAAATGAGCGTCCTCAAAATGAACATTGAAACGGTTAAGCAAATGCCGGTGGTTCTGGGTGAAGTGGATATTTTAAAATCGCTACAAATGCTACCGGGGGTAACCAATAACGGTGAAGGTACCGGCGGTTTTCACGTACGTGGAGGTGCAGGCGACCAAAACCTGGTTCTGTTGGATGAAGCTATCATTTATAATACTTCTCACATGTTCGGTTTTTTCTCGGTCTTCAATGCAGATGCCATTAAAGATGTAAAGCTGTATAAAGGTGGTATACCGGCAAGGTATGGTGGGCGTGTGTCGTCGGTGTTAGATGTTAGGCAGAAAGACGGTAACAGTAAACGGTTTGCTGCAACGGGCGGCATAGGTATCATATCTAGCCGTTTGGCACTGGAAGCGCCTTTGTTTAAAGAAAAAGGTTCTTTTTTAATTGCTGGTCGTCGTTCTTATGCCGATCTGTTATTAAGAGCTGCGGGGGAAGATAATAGCGTAAGTTTTTACGATCTAAACTTAAAAACGAATTATAAGATCAATACGAACAACCGACTTTTTCTTTCCGGTTATTTTGGGCGCGATGCTTTTGAGCTGGGAGAGAATTTTAGTAGTTCTTATGGGAATTCAACAGCTAACCTGCGTTGGAACCACATTTTTAATGATAAACTTTTTTCTAACCTGTCCGCTATTTATAGTAAGTATGACTATGAGCTGGGTATTACCTCTGCGGAGTTCGATTGGGTGTCGTCCATTACCAATTACAATCTAAAATATGACTTAAAGTATTACTTCAGTGATGCTTTTAAGCTAGATTTTGGAGCAAGCGGCATACACTATGAGTTTGATCCCGGGGAAATTATTCCAACGACCGAAACGTCATCTGTCAATCCTTTGGTATTGGATAAGAAAAGGGCGTTGGAAACTGGAGTGTATGTAAATGCGGAACATAAATTAACGGAGAAGCTGACTGCACAATACGGTTTGCGCTACAGTGCATTTTCTAGACTTGGTGGTCAACCCATGACGGAGTATGCCAATAATCAACCGGTAGTCTATAATGAGGACCTAGGTATTTATGAACGTGGTGAAGCTATTGGTGAAACGGTATACGAAAAGGGAGACGCCATTAAGACCTTTGGTAATTTGGAGCCTAGGGCGTCATTGGCATATACTATAAATGACAATTCTTCTTTAAAGGCTGGCTTTTCTAGGGTGGCGCAATACATACATCTATTATCCAACACTTCTTCGGCTACGCCATTAGATGTTTGGACACCAAGCGGTCAGTACATAGACCCGCAATTATCCAATCAATATGCCTTGGGCTACTTCCGTAATTTTAAGAACAAGGCATATTCCATGGAGGCTGAGATTTATTATAAGAATACCGATAATAGAATCGATTATATAGATGGTTCTGATCTTATTGGACAGAATACCATTGAAACCGAAATATTAAAAGGGGATTCCAGGGCGTACGGACTAGAGCTTTTATTCCGTAAGAACGAGGGTAAATTTACGGGGTGGATCTCCTATACGCTATCCAAGTCAGAGCAGCGAACTCCCGGTGGTAATGCCGGTGGTTTGGGTATTAATGACGGTAATTGGTACAACACTCCTTATGATAGAACGCATGATGTCTCTATATCCGGGTCTTATCAATTAAATGATAAATGGAGTTTTGGCACCAATTTGGTCTTTCAAACGGGTAGACCAGTTACGTATCCTAATGGTCAATATGAGTATGAGGGCGTTTCCATTGCTAGTTATTCCGATAGAAATTCCGATCGCTTACCTGCGTATCATCGTTTAGATCTGTCGGTCAATTATAAGCCCAACAGAAAGCCAAATGCCAAATTAAAAGGGGAGTGGGTACTAGGTGTTTATAACGCCTATAATCGTAAAAATGCTGCTTCTGTATCCTTTGGCCAAAATATAGAAACGGGGGCAAATGAGGCTACCAGAACCGCTATTTTCGGAATTGTACCATCCATTACCTATAACTTTAAATTTTAATACGATGAAAAATTATATAAAACCAATAGTAGCCCTGTTCACCGTTATTCTTACGGGTTGTACAGATGTTATAGATGTTGACGTACAAACAGATACCTTACGTTTGGTGGTAGAAGCTTCCTTAGACTGGGAAAAAGGAACAATGGGTAATGACCAAGTGATCACGTTACGTACGTCCACACCTTTTTTTGACACTCAAAGTACCAATGTTACGGGTGCGGAAGTTACTGTGACCAATAACGCTACGGGAGAAGTTTTTCGTTTTAACGATCAGAATGATGGCACCTATACCACAAGTGCCTTTCAACCTCAATTGTTTGCCACCTATACTTTGGAAATTGTGTATAATGGTGAACGGTATGTTGCTGAAGATACTATGAATCCTGTTCCCAATATTACCGAAATCTACCAAGATACGGAAGATGGGTTTGATGATGAGGCAATAGAATTACATATTGTATTTACCGATTTTGAGGACGAAGGCGATAATTACCTTTTTAAGTTTGAACGACCACAAGACCTGTTACCTACTTTGGAAACAGGTGATGATGAGTTTATAAACGGGAACGAAGTGGACTGGTGGTATGAGATCGATGATGATGAGGAAGGTGATATACAACCGTTACAACCAGGTGATGTGGTAAACATTACCATGAACGGTATTTCTAGAGCTTACTATAATTACATGGATATTGTTATAGACCAAATTGGCGGCGTAGGTATTTTTGAAGCTACACCGGTAGATGTTCGTGGCAATTGCATAAATACGACCAACCCAGATAATTATGCCCATGGCTATTTTAGGGTAACGGAAACCAACAAGGTAAGTTATACGGTAGAGTAGAAGTCTTTTTTAAGAATAGAAAAACCAAGCGCTACAGCAATTAGTGCTTGGTTTTTCATTTAGTTTGGTGAATGCAGACCCATTTTATTGCCTTCAGAGTCCAGGAATATGGCGTAATAACCGCTTTCGTCTGCATGAAGCGATTTTGGCACCATAATTTCGCCACCATTGATTTCGACTTTGTCGAGTATGGATTGTAAGTTATCACCACCATTCAAATAAATGGTTATTCCGTTTGCAGAAGGGGTATAACCTTCCGCTTTCATGATAACTCCAGTGACCATTTGATTTTCATAGGGGAATATACCCATTTGCATTTCCGGAAATTCCATCTTTTCAATTTCTATGTCCAAAATAGCTTGGTAAAAATTTACCGCCCTAGTAATATCCGTAGCCGGAATTTCAAAAATGGAAATAAAACTTTTCATATTGCTTTTGCTTTCAGTGGTATGCGTATCCATTACTTTGTCTTGAGCATTGCAGTTAATTCCCCAAAAAGTAAATAATACCGCACCTAATAGTATTGCCTTTTTCATTTGTAGTGTTTACAGGTAAAATACAAATATGAAATAGTATTCAACTAAAAAATTGTAAAAATGCGACACGCAGGCTATTTATAGAACAAGGTAGAGAGTACCATTTGTTCATTTCTTAAGAATGCTGTGGGACTAATGCCGGTAAACTCCTTAAAATCCTTATTAAAATGGGCTTGGTCAAAATAGTCGCTTTCATAGGCAATTTTGGTAAGGCTGTCCGTTTCTTTGTTCAGTAGCATTTTTAATGCCGATTGCAATCGTATGACCTTGCCCAATTGTTTAGGGCTAACGCCAATCTGCTTTTTAAAATTTCTTTCCAATTGTCTTCTTTTGGACAAATCCTCCTTGAGAATGGTGGTAATAGTCGCAGTACCGTTTGAGGTTAATAGTGCATCTACGGTTTGCTTTACAATAGTATCAATGGTGGATTGTTCATTCAACCTTTCTAAAAGGAATTTTTCAATAACTGCAATGCGTTGTTTTGTGTCTTCTGCATTAATAATGCTGCGCTCCAGTTCATTAACAATGGAAGCTTCAAAAAGTGAGGTTAGCGGGGTTTCTTTATTTGCCAACTGTTCAATGGGTGTAGTAACAAAATTGGCAAAGCCATAAGGGTAGAAACGTATGGCAAAAGTATTTACATAGCCCGTTGGTTCAATAAAAAAGGGTGTTAGGGTTTGCCCCAGTACCATGGCACGCGGTTGTAGTATAAATTCATCTTGCGAAGTATAGCGTTTAATATCATCGCCAAGAATAAACGCCATTTCAATACAACCATCTGGTACTATGCGCTGTCTTTCTGCACTATATTCCGCAGGAATTTCCAAAGTCCAATAACAACTTACCAAAGCTTCCAAATCTTGATGTGGTTGAAATGTTTGGTAGTTCATTATTTTATGATAGCTTGTAAATCTTTGTTTGGCATCATTTTGTGCTTATGTCCGCAAGTATTTCTCCATAAAACGAATTTTTTTAAGGCATGGATTTCCGATTAGAAATTTTACCATCAATAATCAAAGCACGATGTTACCTATTGTTTTTTTTCTTGTTTCATGAACAGTTCTGAAATCCACTTGAAATTGGTCAAAATTATGATTCCAATCAAAACATTTAATCCGGAAGTAATCCAACGATTATAGTCCAAATATTGATTAAGTACGGCGTCTTCCGTTTGGGCAATACCGAGTACGGAAATTTGATTTTTGAAAGCCAAATAACAGAAGGTTAAGAGCTGAGAAATGTTGTCAACTATCATAAAAAGCCCAATTATTATTAAAGCAAACTTAAA
Source organism: Maribacter sp. UBA3344 (assembly GCF_002362375.1). Lineage (NCBI taxonomy): Bacteria > Pseudomonadati > Bacteroidota > Flavobacteriia > Flavobacteriales > Flavobacteriaceae > Maribacter > Maribacter sp. UBA3344. The sequence goes on from NZ_DERI01000005.1 coordinate 154,545, forward strand.
AATTCCCTTTGCGTTTACATCTTTTGTGACTATTACTTTATTGTCAAATCCTTTGTCAATTCTAAAAACTTTAATCAAGGTATCCGTTTTAAATAACAAGAGAAATGTAATTAGTCCCATGGTAACGAATTGGATAAGACTGAAAAAAAAATTAAATGAATCGAAGCCCCAAGAAACAGAATAAGTAGGTATTAACTGAAATAAAAAATTAATAAAGCAATAAATGCCAAAAATTTTGATCACAACTCTAAATAGGTCGGTTTTCATCATATAATTAGGTGTTTTAATATGCACTACCCTGTATAATAGTCAGCTACGATTTTGTATGCGTTAATTTCCGATTTAGTAATAGCATTTGTAATTCCAAGTATATTTGGACGTAGCCGAATCCGTCATAATTGCGGTTATACAATATAGACAACTGTTTTTTATATGTTATGCTCATATCCGATTTCGTCTAAATCAGATTTTAGTTGTTCCAAATCATCTAATTCCGGATTTAATCTAAGAACCAATTCCTTAGTTATTGTATCTCCAGTATAAATTTTTTCTACAAGTTCTAACTTAAGTTTGTTCTCCTCAAAATTTTCTTCGTAATATTCTTCTGCCCAATTCTTATAAGTCATAGGTTTACCATCTAATAGTTCAAGCAAATCACTTGAGCCATCTTTGTAGTCATCTTCGGGTAAATTAACCTTGCCAGTTTTCCAGTTCTTGTCGGTGTTTGTTTGCCAAATACAAAAAGTCGTTCCGATACTTTTTACAGGTTCTCCGAAAATAAATTCATTAAATACCTCTGGTAAATCATTAACAACTTCTTTTGAGATTTCCTGGATCAGTTCGGTTTTGTTTTCTTTTTTTGAGCCGAGGAGTTTTTCTATAACAGACTTTTTCTCTTCAATTTTGACATTTTTCCACCCGTTCATTTCACTTTCGTGAGCAAATCCATTTATACAGGTGCCATTGTTGCTAAATAAAATCAACATTTGATCGCCCTGTCCATTTCGCATTTCGCAACATTCTTCTGTTTCACTCCAATTTTTTTGATATGAATAATACCTGTATTCCCATTCTGGACATATTATTGCTTCCAATGCAGAAATTGACTTGCAAATACTTTTAAGTTCTCTTGGGTTCGGTAAAAGTTTCAAGTTCTGAGTAGAAAGTTTATTCATTGGTAGAAATTTGTATTGAGTTTTTTGGTTACGCTTTAGCTATGAAAAGTAAGGAAGTATACTAGTGTTTACTTTCCACCACGCACATAGCGAAATCTTTTTGTTTTGTTTTTTCTTTTTTCTAGTCAAAGCGAAATACAACAGATTTAGCGACATTATAAAAATAAACGAACCTCACAAATAAGACACGAGACCGTATTAATTATAGGCTTTGTTAGCTCAATTATTTTGTTTTTTCCACATAACATTTAGTTGCGATTCCATTTTCGTCTAATATCACCCATAAATATTTGATGTATTCCGGGTCAATGTTCCGTTCATATTTTTCACGCACTAAATATTTTAATTTTTTCTCTGTTTCAATTTCAGGTTTTCCGAGCACTTCAATCACGCTGATTTTATCAAGTCCGATTAGAGTGTCGCTTTTTATTAAGTCCGAAACCATTTTTTCTCTATATTCCGTTATTTGCCAATCCACTCCATTTTTATTCCATTCGGCAGAGTCAAATTTAATTTCATTTTTACAGCCTATAAAGAAAACCATTATTGAAATCCAAATTACGATTTTTAATGTCGTGAAGATTTTTATAATTAGAGCTAACGGCTCCGTATATGAAAAGTAGCGCTGAAAATAAGCTGTTACTTTTCGGATTAAACACAAGCCGAATTTTTAAATTTTATTATTTATCTTTTTTATTGGAAATCGTCAAATTTAAAAATTTGGCGACTTTCCAAAAATGCCCAAACCTTAGTGTAAGCAAAGGCTTGCGCTATTTTTTATAGCATCTATGTAAAAGCAGTAAGTCGAGTATCTTTAAGATGAACTAAAAATCAAAGATATGAACACTCAAATTACTGCTTCACCTAAGTTATTCATTGGTATCGACATACACAAACGCAGTTGGAAGGAACATTGTGCGACGGATCTGTCATCCGGAAAGACTTTTAGCATGCTGCCCGATGCCGAACTGCTCTAT